>NZ_JAMZIK010000084.1 GCF_024178315.1 Siccirubricoccus soli
AGCAGCCGGCCGAGCAGCCGGCGGGCGCGGCCATCCTCCAGGCTGGCCAGCAGCCGGGGCAGGGTGGCGGCCATGGCCTCCGCCGCCGGGCGGGCGGCGGCGGGGTCGGCCATGAAGCTGCGGAGGATGCCGGCGAGGTCCAGCCGCGCGATGACCCGCGCCACCTCCGCCTCGGTGAAGACATGGTTGGCGACGAAGCGGCCGAGCCCCTGGCCGAGCCTCTCCTTCTGCCGCGGAATGATGGCGGTGTGCGGGATGGGCAGGCCGAGCGGCCGGCGGAACAGCGCCGTCACCGCGAACCAGTCAGCGATGCCGCCCACCAGCCCGGCCTTGGCCGCGGCCTGGAGCAGTTCTGTGGCATAGCCGGGCGGCAGGGCATAGCCGGCCAGCAGCAGGGCCGCCATCAGCGCCAGCAGCAGGGTGGCGATGGCGCGGTGGCGGGCAAGGGCCACGCGCAGCGCGGCATCGGGGTCGGCGGCAGACATCCGCGCCATAGCTAGGTGAACGGGCGGCGGCTGGGGAGGGGGGGGAAGGACGCGGAGGAAGTCCCGCCCCCGGCAGGGCCTTCCGCCTAGCTGTTCACCCCGCCGACACGGGCAAGGTCCGGGGACGCAACCCCCCCCCCCAAGCCCCTAGTACTACCTGGGCAGAAACGAAAATTCCGCAGAGAAATCAGTGGCTTGCCGGCCAGGGCCCAATTTCGCACCACTCTGAATTTGCTGAATTTTCGGTCGTTTCCGCCCAGGTAGTGCTAGAGCAGATCGCGTTCAGATGGAATCATCTGAACGCGTGAAGATGCTCGCAAAACAACGGCCTAGAGCATGCTCCGTGAGCGCAAGCGAACGCAGCATGCTCTAGCCGTCGCCACGGTCACTCCGCGGCCTTGGCCCGCTCGATCGCCTCGAGGATCAGCTTCCGCGCTTCCGCCGCATCGCCCCAGCCCAGGACCTTCACCCATTTGCCAGGTTCCAGATCCTTGTAGTGCTCGAAGAAGTGCTGGATCTGATCGAGGGTGATCTGCGGCAGGTCGTCGTAGTTGTGGACCTTCTCGTACCGCTTGGTCAGCTTTGGCGTCGGCACGGCGATGATCTTCTCGTCTCCGCCGCCATCATCTTCCATCCGCAGCACGCCGATCGGGCGGACATTGATGACCGCGCCCGGCACGATCGGCCGCGTGTTGGCAACCAGCACGTCGATCGGGTCGCCGTCATCGCTCAGCGTATGCGGGACGAAGCCGTAATTCCCGGGATAACGCATCGGCGTGTAGAGGAAGCGGTCGACGAAAAGCGTGCCGGCCGCCTTGTCCATCTCGTATTTGATGGGTTCGCCGCCGATCGCGACCTCGACGATCACATTGACGTCGTCGGGAGGGTTCTTGCCGATCGGAATGGCGTCGATGCGCATGCGGCTCGTGCTCCATGGAAGGCGTTCGCACCGCAGCATGTGCCGCAGCGCCGAGGGCAAGGCAATGGGGACCGCAGATCGGACGGGGCCGGCGGCCGCTGGCCCCGGCCCCCCGGCCTCAGTCGCGGAAGGCACGACGGGCGGAATTCCGGAGCGGCGACCAGAGATAGGATAGCGGCGTCCGCCGCTCGCCCAGCACATAGACCTCGGTCGGCATGCCGGCATTCATCCGGAGCTCGGGAAGCCGGTCGAGCATCGCCTGATCCATTTCCGCCCGCAGGACGAAGTAGCTTACCCCCTGCGGGTTCTGCTGCGCATCCGCGGCGACATGGATGACGTGGCCCGGAATGACCGGCATCTCGCGCATGCGGTAGGAGGTCAGGCGGACATTCACCCGTTGCCCGACCACCACCTGTTCGATATCCGTCGGCAGCACCTGGGCCTCGACGACGAAGCGGTCCCGCAACGGAACGATGTCGAGGATGGGCTGGCCGGCGGCGATGCTGGCGCCCGGGGTGAAGGTCTGGATGTTGGTGATCTTTCCGGCCTCCGGGGCCAGCACCTCGCGCCGGTTGAGGATATCCTGTGCCGCGCGCAGCGAGGCGAGGGCGGAGGCGGTGGAGGCCTCCGTCGTCTGCAGGTCCGTGGCGATGTCGGACAGTCGGGTGAGGCGGATCGTGGCGAGTTGCCGCTCGGCCTGCGCCACCTGCTCGCGCAGCTGGCCCTCCTGCGCCAGGGCAGTCTGGATGGCGGAGGAGAAACTCGCCTCGGTCCGCTGCAGCTCCAGCACGGTGAAGCGGGAGGCGAAGCCCTGCTGCAGCAGGCGGGACAGGCCCGCGATCTGCTCCCGCGTCGAGCGCACCTGAATTTCCGCCGCTTGGCGCTGACCGCGCACGCCGGCGATCTGCTCCTGCACCTGGCTGATGGCGCGTTCCTGCACCGCCACCTGACCGTCATAGGTGTTCCAGCGGGCGGCGAAGAGCGACTTCTCCGCCTCCAGCAGGTTGAGCACCGCGGGGTAGTCCACGGCGGCGCGCTGGACATCCTCGGGGAAGGTGAAGCTGCGCTGCTCTGCCTGCTCCGCCCGCAACCGGGCCATCCGGGCCCGGCCGCCCCAGTATTGGGTGCGCGCCTGGTCGGCGGTCGCCTCCGCCTGGGTGACGTCGAGCTGCAGCAGCGGCTGGCCTTCCGCCACGACGGAGCCCTCCTGCACCAGCAGGTGGCGCAGGATGCCGGGCTCCAGCAGGTTCACCGTCTTGCGCCGGCCTTCGGGAATGAGCTGGCCGGTGGCGATGACGGACTGCTCCATCCTCGTCATGGTGGCCCAGCCGAAGAAGGGCACCAGCGTCAGGCCAAGGGTCAGCATCGCCATGCGGGCGATGCGTCCGACCGGTGGCGCCTGCACCTGGGCCTCCAGCAATTGCTCCACCGGGACCGGCGGCGGCAGTGTGGTCGGGCTGCCGCCCTCGGCCGAAATCAGGGCGCGGCTCTGGTCCGGCCGCTGGTCAATCAACTCGTGCAAGGCTGCCCCCCATGATGTCGGCGTCCTGCTCCGCAGGGCGCACCTGCCACTGGCCGTTCTTCCCCAGCAGCAGGCGGAGATCCGTCAGATCGTTCCAGGTGCGCGGCTCGTGCGTCACCAGCAGCACCACGGCGCCGCGCGCCTTCGCCTCCTCGACCGCCCGACGCATCACGGCGCGGGACTGGCCGTCCATTCCCACCTCGGGCTCGTCCAGCACCAGCAGCCGGGGGTCCCGGTAGAGGGCGCGGGCCAGGCCGATCAGCCGGCGCTGGCCGGCCGAGAGCCCGGCTGCCGTGCCGGCCGGCGTCTGGTAGCCGAGCGGCAGCCGGCCGATCATGTCGTGCGCCCCGGCGGCGCGGGCGGCGGCGACCACGTCGCTGGCCGCTGCGCCCGGCCCGCGGCCGATATTGCGGAAGATGTCGCCTTCCAGCAGCTGCACGTCCTGCGGCAGATAGCCGATGCGGGCGCCGAAGGCCGCGCGGTCGCAATGCCAGCTATCCTGCCCGTCCAGCAGCACCCGGCCGGAGGTCGGCGGCATCAGCCCGAGGACGAGGCGGAGCAGGGTGGACTTGCCGACGCCGTTCGGCCCCTGCACGGTCATCATCGTGCCCGGCGCGACGCGCAGCCCGATGCCCTTGAGGATCGGTTGCGGGCGGCCTTCCGGCCAGAAGCCGAGATCTTCGATGACGAGGCCGGTCGCCGCCTCCACCTCCGGCGGATGCACCGGGGGCTCGCCATCCTGCCGCATGGTGCTGCGCAGCCGCTGCCAGGCCTGCGCCGCCTGGGCCAGGATCGCCCAATTGTGGAAGAGGTGGGAAAAGGGCTGGGTGGCGGCGCTCAGGGCGAGGGTGATGGCAAGCAGCAGCCCGACCGTTGCCTCATGCTGGATCACCAGATAGGCACCGTACATGAAGGCGCCGATCAGCACCAGGTGGGAGATGAAGTGATCCAGCTCGTGCATGGTGCCGAAGCGGTGCTGACTGGCGTCCTCGGCATCCAGCGCCGCATTGTACTTGGCATGCCAGCGCAGCAGCGTCGCCGGCAGCAGGCCGAGGCCGCGCACCACGTCCGGATGCAGGAACTGGCTGCCGAGCTCCGCCTGGGCGGCATCGAGCTGGCTGCGACTCTTCAGCATCAGCTGCCGCGTCGTCAACAGCACCACCGCGCCGATCAGCGCCGAAAGCGCCATGCCGCCGAGCCCGATCATGCCCAGCCAGAAATCCAGGTAGAACAGCAGCAGGATGGCGATGACGGCGCCGAGCAGGTCGAGGATCGCCGCTGGGGTGCGGCTGGAGAAGAAGCGCTGCACCGTTGCGATGTCGCGCAGGATGGGCAGGGCGGAGCCGGCATCGGTACGGACGGCGTTGCGCACTGCCGCCTGCATCGCCTCGAGCTTGAGGCGGAGGCCGAAGCGCTCCGCGGCGGCGGCCAGCATGGCGGAGCGGAAATGGCCTGCCAGGGTGCTGACCGCGAGCATGCCGACGAAGACGAGGCTGAGCGCCGCCAGCGTATCCAGGTTGCGGCTTTCGATCACCCCGTCCGACAGGTGCTTCATGTAGAGGACGATGCCGAGGAAGCCGAACTGCTGGGCGATGGTAAGGGCCAGCAGCGCGCACAGCGTGAAGGGGGTCAAGCCGAACTGGCCGAGCCGCAGCGGCGCCGGCCGCGCCATCGCCGGGGCGGGGCGCGCCGCGGCGCCCTGGGGGAGTGCGGTCGCGCTCATGCCGCGGCCTCCCGCGCCGGCTTGCTACGTGGCCGCGACACGGCGCGGCCACGGCCGGGCAGCCGCGCCTGGTCTTCCCCGGCCGGCACCAGCGTGCCGTTGCGCAGCGCCAGCACCCGGTCAGCGACGGCCAGCAGGTTCGGCCGGTGGGTGGTGAAGATCACGGAGGTCCGTTCCTCCCGCAGCACCTGGAGCAGGGTGGCGACGCCGGCCTCGCCCTCGGCGTCGAGGGAGCCGGCCAGCTCGTCGAGGATCAGCAGCTTTGGCCGGCCGTAGAGGGCGCGGGCGAGGGCGATGCGCTGGCGCTGGCCCATGGAGAGCTGATGGCTCTGCAGCAACGGGGTGGCGTAGCCATGCGGCAGGGCGATGATCGCCTCATGCGCCTGGGCGCGCTTGGCGGCATCCAGGACCAGGCCGGGCTGCGGCATTTCCAGCCGGGCGATCACCTCTTCCACCGTGCCGCGGGAGAGCAGGCTGTCCTGCGGCAGGTAGCCGACATGCCGGGCCAGGTCGCGGCGGTCCCATTGATGGGTGGCGTGGCCGTCCAGGTAGATGCCGCCGATGCTTGGCCGCATCACCCCCATCAGCAGCCGCAGCAGGGTGGATTTGCCGCTGCCCGAGGCGCCGACGATGGCGACGATCTCGCCCGGCTCCACCACCAGGTCGATGTTGCGCAGGATGGGCGGGTTGGGGCCGCGGAAGGCAAAGGACATGCGCTCCACCACCAGCCGGCCTTCCGGGCAGGGGTAGGCGAGGCCCTCGGCCTGGGCGCCGCCCTCGTCCACCAGCTTGCGCAGGCGCTTCCAGGCGGCCGCCGCCTCCGCAATGGTCTTGGCATGGGCGCCGATGCCGACATAGGGCATGACCACCATCCCGACCAGCATCACGCCGCCGGCGATTGCCGCATGCACGCTGATGCCGGAGATGGTGAAGAAGGCCATCATGCCCATGGAAGCGCCACGGAAGGTGCCCATCAGGAATTCAAGCGCCGTGCGCAGCCGTTCCGCCCGGCGTTCCGCCAGCCAGGCCTCGCCGCCGCCGGCAGTGCTCAGCGCCACCCATTCCCGGGCGAGGGCCGGCAGCATGCCCATGGAGAGCACCGCCTCGCCGCTGCGCATCGCATCTGCGGCATGGCCATAGGCGCGGGCATTGGCCTGGCCGGAGAGGACGGCCGCCTGTTCGCTCGCCCGGGCGAGCAGCAGGCTGAGGATGGTGGCGAGGATGCAGTAGGCCAGGGCCATGATGCCGAGGGCGATCTGCATATAGGCCACCAGGGCAAGCAGCACGGGGGTGATGATGAAGTTCAGCGCCGAGCTGGTCGCCGAGCTGGCAAGTGCGGTGCGCAACTGCTCGATATCGTTGACGACCTCGGCCGAGAGCGTTTCCGGCCGCCCGGCACGCTGGGCGGCCGCCAGCGCCGCCGGGACCGCGAGGCGCTGCGCCGCGTAGCGTGCCATGCTGCCAATGGAATAATGCTGCAGGGCCCGCAGCGCTGCCATCGTCGCCAGGCCGATCAGCCAGAAGACGGCGACCGACTCCGCCGTCTCGGCGCTCAGGGTCTGCGGGACCTTGCTGATGAGCTGCAGCTTGTTCATCAGGATTGCGAAGCTCAGCAGCAGCGCTAGCAGGCTGAGGATGATGACCAGGATCAGCCAGCCGCTCGCGGCCCGCAGCACCTGCTCGATCGCGCGCTGCAGCATGGCTTCCGGCGTCTGGGGCCGGTTGCTGCCGGACATCGGGCTCAGCTCCAGTAGCCGGCGGCGGCGGCGGCCAGGGCGGCACTTACCGCGCTGGCCAGCAGCGCGATCAGCGCCGCCTGCCAGGGATCAAGATGCCCGCCCGCCGCCGCCGCCTTCTCGGGCGCGGCAGCGTCGGCCAGCCGCGAATCCAGCCGGGCGATCCACAATTCCAACTCGTCCAGGCGCTTGTGCAGCGCGGTGTTGTCGCGGGCGATGGCGGCCACCGCCTCGACCTCCGGCAAGGTCTCGGCCCGAGCCCGCAGCGCGGCATGTTCGGCCCGGATCTCCTTCTGCTCGGCAGCCATGGCTTCCACAGCACGCTGGAGCTGGGTGGCCACCTGGGTATCGTCCGGGCGGCGCAGCCGGATCGTCACCGGGTAGCTCCGGCCATCGGCGCCGAGGCCGGTGAGGCTGAGTTCGCCCCGGCGCTCGAACCATTCGGCGGTCAGCGGGAATTCGAAGGCGTGGCAGCCATCGCCGATGCCGTTGGCGGCAAGGTCCGGCCGGGCGAAATCGGCGACGGTGCTCGCCACCACCTCCCCGGCCAGGCGCAGCTCCACCGGCACGCGGTAGCCGGGGTAGGCGGCATCCCAGGCCCAGCCATAGATCCGGTCGGCGGTCGCATTGTCCACCATCCCGCGCACATCCGACGCAACCTGCGCAGTCTGTCCCGCCACACCACCCTCCGGCATCTGGCCCGCCTCCGGTCCCGGTTTGCGCGCATCCACCATGGTCATTCAGACAGTCTCCCGAAACCGGTCTTGGAAAGTTAAGCGACCGGCTTGCAGCATTCGTCGTCGCCCCAATCGCCGTTCCGGCACGGATGTCGTTCCGGCATAGAGGACCTCTGGCCGGCGCCTGGGCCAGCCGCGCTAATTTTCCAGGGGCTATTGCCCGCCAAGTGGCTGTTTCCCCCGGCGATACCGCGCGGCCGGCCCGGCTCCGGCCGCTCGCCGCGGGGCAAGACTACGCCGAAACCGCCTCCAGCGCATCTTGATAGAGAGTAAGATGGCGCTTCGCTACTTCAGCGATAGTGGGCGGCGCTTCGATACGAGCCACCAGCCTTTCCCACAATCCATCCGACTCGACGGCATTGCGAATACATTGGGCGAGGCCCACCGGGTCGTTCACCGGTGCATGCAGCCCATCCACCCCGTCCCGCACCATCTCCGCCATGCCACCGATGCCGCCGCAGATGACCGGCCGGCGGTGCAGGAAAGCCTCCTGGATGACCAGGGGGGCGTTCTCCCACCAGATCGAGGGGACGACCACCCAATCCACCTTGGCTATCAGCCCCGGCAACTCCGCCGCAGTGTAGGGGCCGACCCAATTGGCCGAGGGCGTCGCGGCGAGGTCGGCCTTCAGCGTCTCCATGAAGGCTTCGGACTGGTAGGCGGCGCCGCCATGCAGGGTGACGCGGTGCGCGACGCCGGCCGCCTCAAGCTGGCGGGAGGCGGCGAGCAGCACGAGGCTGCCCTTGAAGCGGTTCAGATGGCCGAAGAAGCCGATGCGGTCGCGCCTGCCATCCGGGGCGGGGCGGTGCGGGGCCGGGGGCACCGGCAGCAGCCCGTTCGGCATCACCTCGATCCGCTCCGCCGGCCAGCCGGCGGCGATGTAGCGGTTCCGGGCGAAGGCGGAGGGGGTGAGGATGCGGTCGAAATCCCGGAAGACGTCGCGCATCTGCAGTTCGCGCATGACGAAATCCGCCCCGGGCCGGCCGGGGAAGCAGCCCTGGCAGGCATCCAGCGACGGCCCGCCGCAGAGCCGCCCCGCGGTCGTCAGCATCTGGCCTTCCTGCGGGCAGAGCGGGAAGAAGTCATGCGCGGTGAAGATGAACCGGGCGCGCGGCGCGGCCCGCCGCAGCAGGTCGATGCTCTCCACGCCCCAGAGCAGCGCATGGTGCAGGTGGATGACGTCCGGTGCCAGCTCGGCCACCAGCGGCAGCAGGCTGGCCAGGCCGTAGGTGTCCGGCTGGGCCAGGAAGAAGCGGTCGAAATGGCCGAGCCAGACCAGCATCTCATCCGCCGCGTCGCCGATGCCCTGCAGCATGGTGCCCGGCCGGCGCTCCCGGTGGCTGCCGGTCACGGCGGCGAGGAAGACCCCCTCCACCTGGTGCCGGTCCCGCAACTCGCGGAACAGGTTGCGCGCCAGTACCTCCGTGCCGCCGGGTTGCAGGCTCGGGTGGTTGTGGCAGAGGAATAGCAGCTTCATCGCGCATCCCCCCCGAAGGCGGAGGCCGGGCGCGGCATGCGCGCCATGAGGGCCTCGATCGCCGAGTCCCAGCGGCCATGGTGCAGCAGGCGGTTGTAATTGCCGGCCAGGGTCCGGGCGTAGCCGGCATGGTCGCGGATCGACTGCCGCTCGAAGTGGAAGAGCTCGCTCTGCGGCACATAGGCGATGCGGAAGCCCGCGGCGCGGAGCTTCAGGCAGAGATCGCTGTCCTCGTAATCGCCGATCACGTAGTCCAGGGTGAGGCCGCCGACGGCGCGGTAGGCCTCGGCCCGGGCGCAGAAGGCGGCGCCGGTGACGCCCGGCACCTCCCGCATCTTCTGCGCCGCCGGCCAGTATCGCGGATAGCCCTTGAAGTAGTGGTTGTTGAACCACTCGCCGCCGGGGCCCCGTTCGAAGAACAGCCCGGCATGCTGCAGCGAGCCATCCTCGAAGAGCAGCTTTGGCCCGACCGCGCCGAGCTTCGGATCGGCCTCCAGCGCCGCCAGCAGGGGCGGCAGCCAGGACCTGGCCGCCGGTACGACATCGGAGTTGAACAGCAGCAGCACCGGCGCCGTGGCGTGGTCCGCGCCCGCATTGCAGGCGGCGGCATAGCCGTAATTGACCGGCTGGATCAGCAGGGTGACGGGCCGCGCGTAGAGGCCGTGCAGCCCGCGCAGCATGTGCTCCACCTCGTCCCGCTGCTCCGGCGAATCCAGCACATAGATCAGCTCCGCCTCGGCCAGCGAGGGATCCCGCGCGAAGGCGCCGAATTGGTGCCGGAGGAAGCGGAGGTTGCGATAGAGCGGAACGATGAGGGAGGCGACCGGCGCCGCCTGCGCCCGGCCGATCCGCACCACATCCGGTGCGCCGCGGCTGCCCATGATTTCGGCATGCAGCCGGGCCACGGGGGGCGCGATGCAGTCCGACAGGATCTCCCGCGTCACATGCGCCGGGGCGATGGAGCCCAGCACCTTCTCCCGCGCCGCCTGGGGGTGCAGCAGCCCGGGTGGCGCGGTCAGCAGCGCCGAATCGCCGGTGCTCAGCTCCAGCCGCAGGGACCATTGCGCCACCGGCCGGCGGGCGGCGGCAGGCAGGTAGGCGACGAGACCCGGCTTGCCCTGGGCCCCACCATGCGGCGACTCGGCATAACTCTTGAGCAGATCCGCCCGCGGGAAGCGGTGCGCCTCGCCAAGGTCTAAGCGCTGCTCCTGGTCGCCCAGCAGGGCAAGGCCGGTGACCAGCCCGAGCGGGTCCCGCAGCCAGCCGCGCAAGAAGAGACCGCCCGAAGGGTCCGTGACCGCCATGTCGAGCGAGCCGCCGAAGGGCTGGTCGGGCTCGGCCAATTGGCGAAAGGGCTTAGTGGGGGCAAGCAGCGCCTGGTCCCGGAGCATCTGCCGGAAGGCCGGCTCGGCCAGGGCGCGGCGACGGATCTCCGCCTGGGCGCCACGGAAGAGGTTGCGCGATTCCGCGTCCTTGCGGCGGCCGAGCTCGGCAAGACGGGGCAAGGGGCCGCCGGCGGGCGCCAGATGGATCGGGCCGGGCGCCTCGGGCGGCAGCAGGAAGCCATCCGCGAGCTGCCTGTCCGGCAGGATGAAGCGATCCGCCGCCAGGGCGAGGCGGCGAATCCGCCGGCGACCGATGACGTAATGCACCCCGGCCTCGGTGGCGATGCCGGCGGGAGCGGCCCAGAGAATGGCGTCATGCCCGCAGCGGGCCAGCGGCAGCGCCACCCGATCCGGCGCCAGGGTCAGCTCGGCGAAGGCATGGCAGGCGGCGGCAAAGGCCGCATCTTCGGCGACTCGCAGCAGGCCGAGGGCTCGGGCGGCGAGGAAGCGGAGGATCGACAGGGCGAGGGCAGGGGAGGGAGCGCCGCCGATCAGCTCTCCGAGGTCCTGCAGGCGCTGGAGATGCAGCGCGGCACTGCCGTTCCGCCCCTGCAGACGAAGGACGGCGCCGGTTTGCAGGCCGGGCTGGGTCCGCAGCAGCAGCAGCCGCAGCGCGGCGCCGTCCCCCAGCGCGAATTGCTGCCAGGAGATGCTGCTGCGGAGCGGTTGCCCCGCCAGTTCGAAGCTCGGCTCCTGCAGGTCGAGAGCGGCTTCGGGCAGCCCGGTATCGGTGCGGATGCCGACCACGGCGATGCCGGGCGAGAGCAGGACCAGCACGGCAGAGGCATGGGCGGCGGCATCCTCGGGGACCCTGTCCGGGCCATGGGCCGCGGCACCCTGCGATGCCTCCTTAGAAACATGGACGGCGGCATCCTGCGATGCCGCCGTGTCCTTTTCGATCGTATTCAGGGCAACCCCCGCCGTCACCAAGCTTTGGTAGCAGGCATCGGTTGCCAGAGGCTTACCGTTACGACAGACCCTGGATCTTCACCCAGCTGGACAGGTCGTTCACCAGATCCTCGGCGGTGGTGCCGCTGATGCCGCTGACGGTAATGGTGGAGCCGCCGCCGAGGTCGATCTTCACCGTGTTCCCGGTGACGCTGACCTTGCCGGCGAGGTCGTCCAGGCTGCTGATGCCGTTGACGCCCGGCAGGATCTGCACGGAGTCACCCGGCTGGAAGCCGGAGATGGTGTCGCTGCCGAAGCCGCTGACATCAAAGACGAAGGTGTCGTTGCCGGTGCCGCCGATGAGCAGGTCATCGCCCAGGCCGCCGATCAGCGCATCGTCGCCCGCACCGCCGGAAAGGGTGTCGTCGCCCTCGCCGCCGACCAGATAATCGCTCCCGTCGCCACCGCTGACCTTGTCGTCACCGATACCACCATCGATGGTATCGCTGCCGTCATTGCCTTCCAGGGAGTCGGAACCGGCGCCGCCATCGAGGGAGTCGCCACCCTCGCCACCCTTGAAGGTGTCGGTGCCGTCGCCGCCGAGCACGATGTCGTTCGCCGCACCGCCCTGGACGTAGACGTCCGTGCCGTCGGTCGCGTCAACCGCCACAACACCGTCGGTGCCGCCGCGGTTCAGAATAACGTCAGAAGAATCAATGTGGTAGTAGGCGTCCTGGTGGGGACCAATCCCGCCCAGACCCGTCTCGCTACCGTCACCGCCAATGATTGAAGCGTAATCGCCCATTGCCCGCACCCCAGCGTGATTTGACGCGCAACGGCGCCGTAGGACCTGCCGCTTCTTTAACCAGGGGTTGAGGTAGGGTCAACGAAGAAGCGGAAGCCTTGACAACTCATTACACCGCTCGTTGCAGCCCCGGTTCTGGCCGCGGCCAGTGACGGGACGTTCCGTAAGCGGCGAGGATTACGTTGCATCGCCACATCGCGAGAATTCGCCTCAGGCGCGGCATCCGCTGTGGCCCCGGGATGTCGCGGGACCACCCGCAATACGTGTCCTTAACGCCGGGACAACCATTGCAACAAAATGAGACGGCTGGTCTTCTTCACCGGCGAATATGAACACCGTATAAACCAATTCAACCACTCAACGGCCAGGGCCAGTTTCGCCCCGGGCCCGAGTTCGCGATTCGGAGGCCGGGAAGATGCCTTTCATCAATGGCACGAGTGCCAACAACACCCTGCTTGGCACGCCGGATGCTGACACATTCCAAGGGTTTGGCGGCGACGACACCCTGATCGCCGGCAGCGGCGGCTTGGACCAGTTCTTCGGTGGCACCGTCGGGGCGGATGACGGCATCGACACCGTCGACTACTCGGACCTCGGCGTGGGGGTCAGCGTTGATCTCGCCAACGGCATCGACAGCCTCGGTGATGAGTTGAGCGGCATCGAGAATGTCGTTGGCTCGGCCTTCGACGACAACCTGACGGGCGACGACGCGGCGAACCGGCTGGACGGCGGCGCGGGCGACGACAACCTCACGGGCGGCGGCGGCAGCGACACGCTGATCGGCGCCGCCGGCAGCAACCCGCTGGACGGCGGCAGCGGCAGCGAGACGGCAGACTACAGCGGCCTCGCCGGCCCGATCACCTACGACGCGGTGCTGGGCACGGTGGTGCATGGCAGCGACAGCGACACCCTGCTCGACAGCGAGCGGGTGGTGGCGACCGTGGCGCCGACCGACACGGTGACCTACGAGAATGCCGGCGCGGGCGTCTCGGTCACCCTCGGGGTGGTGGACAGCCTGGGCCACAGCCTGGTCGGCATCGAGAACGCCACCGGCTCGGCCTTCGGCGACAACCTGACGGGCGACGACGCGGCCAACCGGCTGGACGGCGGCAGCGGCAGCGACACGGCAGACTACAGCGGCCTCGCCGGGCCGGTGGTGGTCGCGCTCGATCTGGGCTACGCCCAGCATGGCAGCGACATCGACACGCTGATCAATGTCGAGAACGCCATCGGCACCAGCGGTGACGATTTCCTCGGCGGTGACAGCGGGGCCAACCGGCTGGAGGGCGGCGCCGGCAGTGACACCCTGGCCTCGGGCACCGGCGGGGCGGATACGCTGATCGGCGGCGATGGCTACGACATCGCCGACTTCGCGGATCGCACCAGCAGCATCTCGGTCGATCTCAACACCGGCCTGGTCAGTGATGGCGGCATCGTCTCCGGTATCGAGGGCGTCGTCGGCGGCAGCGGCGGCGACAACCTGACGGCGAATGCCGCGATCGGCGCCTGGCTCGACGGCCGCGTCGGCGACGACTTCCTGCAGGGCGGCATGGGCGACGACACGCTGATCGGCGGGGCCGGCGACGACGTGCTGGATGGCGGCGCGGCTGGCAACGACGTGGCGAACTACGCCACCGCGGCAGGGCCCATCAGTGTGGACTTGGCCACCTTCAGCGCCACCGGCGACGGCACCGACACGCTGCTGAACATCGACACCGTCATCGCCACCGCGGGCAATGACACGCTGCATGGCGACAGCGGCGCGAACTACCTGTTCGGCGGTGCTGGCGACGACCTGTTGCTGGGCGATCTCAGCGGCGACACTCTGGTGGGCGGCGACGGCAGCGACACCGTCTCCTACACCGCCTCCGACGAGGCCGTGGTCATCAGCCTCGCTTCGAACCTGGCGGGTTCCCTTGCCGGGACCGGCATTCTCGATGCGCTGAGCGGCATCGAGAACGCCATCGGTTCCGCCTTCGGCGACTACATCGTCGGCACCACCGGCAACAATTCGCTGGAGGGCGGCGAGGGCGACGATGTGCTGGTCGGCTTCGGCGGCCAGGACACGCTGGTCGGCGGCGCCGGCTATGACATGGTCGATTTCCGCACGCTCAGCGGGGGCGTCACGGTCAGCCTCGACATCGGGAATGGGACCGGCAGCGAGGGCATCAGCGGCAGCACGCTGATCGGCATCGAGGGCGTGGTCGGCACCGCCTTCGGCGATGCGCTGACGGGCGATGGCGGCGACAACTACCTGGTCGGCCTCGCCGGCGACGACAACCTCACCGGCGGCGCCGGCAGTGACACGCTGCTCGGCGGCGCCGGCGACGACGTGCTCGATGGCGGCGAGGGCAGCGACCTCGTCGACTACCGGGACGCGGCCGGGCCGCTCACCATCGACCTCGCCACGAACAGCGCGGTCGGCGAGGGCACCGACACCCTGATCAATGTCGAGCACATCGTCGCCTCGCAGTTCGACGACACCATCCAGGGCGATGACGGCGACAACTTCGTCTACGGCTTCGGCGGCAGCGACCTGCTCGCCGGCGGCCTCGGGAACGACACGCTGGATGGCGGCGACGGCATCGACACCGTTACCTATGCGCAGTCCACTGTCGGGGTGATCGTCAACCTGCAGAACGGCTCGGCGGAGGGCGAGGGCTCCGACGGGCTGATCAGCATCGAGAACGTCATCGGCAGCGACCACAACGACTTCATCATGGGCGGTGCCGGGGCCAACAGCCTGGTCGGCGGCCTGGGAGACGATACCCTCGTCTCCGGCGGCGGCGCCGACACGCTGGTGGGTGGCGACGGCTTCGACGTGGCAAGCTTCGAGGGCCTGGGCTTCGGCGTGAACGCCTCGCTGGATCTCGGCACCGAGACGGTGACCGGGACCAGCATCTCGGGCTTCGAGGCGCTGTTCGGCACCAGCTTCGCCGATACCCTCGGCGGCGATGCGCATGGCAACTACCTCTACGGCGGCGCCGGGGATGACGCGATCTTCGGCCTCGAGGGCGATGACACGCTGCTGGGTGGGGCAGGCGACGATACGCTGAACGGCGGCGAGGGCGAGGATCTTGCGGATTTCCGCGACCTCTCCGAAGGCGTCGGCATCACCCTGGACAATGACGGCAACGGCTTCGCCTACACCGACAGCGAGACCGATACGCTGACCTCCATCGAGCATCTGGTCGGCACGCTGTTCGGCGACGAGATGACCGGCAACGATCTCGGCAACTTCATGTTCGGCTTCGACGGCAACGACTACCTCGCCGGCGGCGGCGGCGGCGACACGCTGTCCGGCGGCGAGGGCGACGATACGCTCGAAGGCGGCACCGGCGACGACGCGCTGACCGGCGGCGCTGGCGCGGATCACTTCCTCTTCAGCGCCAACGAGGGGACCGACTACGTCACCGACTTCCAGTCCGGCATCGACAGGATCGAGCTCGACAGCGCCAGCTTCGGCGACGAGAGTGCGGTCATCTCGACCCTCGGCAACGACCTCGTCATCTCGATCGGCAGCAACGTGATCGTGCTGCAGAACGTGTCGAGCATCGACCCGAACGACATCGTCATGGTTTGACGCCTTTCGGCCGGCCCGGGGCTGCCCGGGCCGGCTGCTGCCAGAACGGCAGGGAGCCGCGCCGGCCTGTCCGGCGCGGCTTTTTCGTGTCGGGGTCCGGATGGCGCGGACAAGCCTGCCCTGCGGGCATTGCGGGCCGGGCCCGCCTTGGCGAAGATGGAGGGCCGCCCTTCAGGGCCAACAGGAATGCAGGATATGTCCGAGCCGACCGACAGCCTCCCCAGCTTCGACGCCATCATCATCGGTGCCGGCATTGCCGGCATGTACCAGCTCTACCGCCTGCGGGAGCTCGGCCTTTCGGTCCAGGTCTTCGAGGCCGGCAGCGACGTCGGCGGCACCTGGTACTGGAACCGCTACCCCGGTGCCCGCTTCGATTCCGAGAGCTACACCTACGGCTATTCCTTCTCCCAGGAATTGCTGCAGGAATGGAATTGGTCGGAGCATTTCGCTGCCCAGCCGGAGACGCTGCGCTACCTCAACCACGTCGCGGACCGCTTCGAGCTGCGCCCGCATATCCGCTTCGACAGCCGCGTGACCGCCGCCCGCTACGATGAGGCGAGCCGCCGCTGGGAGGTGATGATCGATTCCGGTGAGCGCTTCCGCGCGCGCTTCCTCGTCACCGCCATCGGCCCGCTTTCCGCGGATACCCTGCCGCGCGTGCCCGGCATCCGGGATTTCCGCGGCGAATCCTTCCACACCTCCCGCTGGCCGCGGGAGCCGGTGGAGTTCGCCGGCAAGCGTGTCGCCGTCATCGGCACCGGTGCCACCGGGGTGCAGGTCATCCAGACCATCGCGCCGCTGGTCGGTCAGCTCACCGTCTTCCAGCGCACGCCCAATTGGTGCACGCCGCTGCACAACCGGAAGATCACCGAGGAAGAGCAGGCCCGGATCAAGGCCAATTACCCGGCGATGTTCGAGCTGCTGCGCCGCACGCCCGGCTGCTACATCCATGACACCGACCCGCGCAGCACCTTCGATGTCACGCCGGAGGAGCGCGAGGCCTTTTGGGAGAAATTGTACGGCGAGCCCGGATTCGGCATCTGGATGGCGAATTTCCGCGACGTGCTGACCGACCCCAAGGCGAATGCACTGTTCAGCGACTTCGTCGCGCGCAAGATCCGCCAGCGGGTGAAGGATCCCGTGACGGCGGAGAAGCTGATCCCGAAGAACCACGGCTTCGGCACCCGCCGCGTGCCGCAGGAGACCTTCTACTACGAGGCCTTCAACCTGCCGCATGTCCGCCTGGTGGACCTGCAGGAGGAGCCGATCGAGCGCGTCACCGAATCCGGCATCCGCACCAGCGCGGCGGACTACCCCTTCGACATGATCATCTACGCCACCGGCTTCGACGCCATCACCGGCAGCTTCGACCGGATCGACATCCGCGGCGTGGGTGGCCTGTCCCTGAAGGAGAAATGGGCGGAGGGGCCGAAGACCTATCTCGGCCTGATGTCGGCAGGCTTCCCCAACATGCTGACCATCGTCGGGCCGCACAACGCTTCCACCCGCTGCAACATCCCGCGCTGCATCGAGCAGAATGTGGAATGGATCACCGACCTGCTGCGCAATGCGCGGGACCGCGGCATCACCCGCTTCGAGGCGACGCCGGAGGCCGAGGCGGAATGGTCCCGCCATATCGAGGAGCTGGCCTCCGGCATGCTCTACACCCAGGTGGATTCCTGGGCGACGGGCGTGAACCGCAATGTCGAGGGCAAGGATGTGCGCCGCATCCTGCAGTATCAGGGCGGGGCGCCGCAGTACCGGGCGAAGTGCGAGGAAGTGGCCTCCTCCGGCTATGCCGGCATGGTGCTGGCTTGAGCCAGCGGCGGGTGGATGCGGCGGCGGCGCACGCCGCCTTCGAGAGGGCGGTCGCCGGCGAGCAGGAGGTCTTCGGGGACTTCTTCCTCGCCCGGCTGATGGGCCTCGAGATCACCTATCCGGGCGAGGCCTGCGAGGTGGCTTTCGAGGTCCGGGACTTCATGTTCAACCCGCAAGGCACGCTGCATGGCGGCATGCTGGCCACCGCGCTCGACATCGCCATGGGGCATTTGCTGAACCGCCATGCCGGCGGGCCGGGGACGACGCTGGAGATGAAGATCCAGTACCTGGCGCCGATTCGCGCCGGGCGGGTGGTGTGCCGAGGCGAGGCAATGCGCCGCGGCGGCACCTGGTTCCTGCGGGCGGAGGCGCGCGGAGCGGATGGCGGGCTGGTGGCCTTCGCCACTTCCACCTGGAAGCTGCTGAAGCCGAGATAGGGGAGGGGCATTGGGCCCCCCCTGCCTCCCGCTCCGCCAGGGCTGAAAGGCGTTTGGGCGGCCCTCAGCCCGCCAGCTGCACGCTGCCATCCAGCGCCATGAGGCCGGCCACCACGCCCAGCCCCGGCTTCCGTGCGCGACCTCCGCCCGGAAGGCCTGCAGCGCCGCGGCATGCGCCGCGGTCTCGGCGGCCGGCGTCGCTACCTCCACCTCGCCCAGCGCCAGCTTCGCCGCGCCGCAATCGCGATGCGGCAGCCCCACCAGCTGCCTGATGCCGTGGAGAGCTGCACGGTGATGTCCAGATTGTCCCGGAAGGCCTGGTGCCAGGTGGCGAAGCGTGGATGCACCGCACCGATCGGCCCGCCGGCGATGACGAACTGGCTGTGCCGGTCGCGCATCTGCTGCTCCGCCATTCAGGCGAGGGAGGCGGTGGTGAAGCGGGGGTCGATGCAGTTCGGCAGCATCGCCTCGTAGCTTTCGCCGGCGGCGTGGGCACTACCCGCCAGCAGCAGCCCGGCACCGAGGCCGAGCAGCCCCCGGCGGGGCAGGGTACAGCCGCAGCCAGGGGTGTGGCGCGCTTCCGGTGGGGCGATGCATTGCAGCATCAGAGGGATCCCGGGGCCACTCCGGCGACAGGGCGGCAGCGCCCTCCTATCGCATGCAGGCGCCATGCGGGACGTTAACATATTACAACAACAGCCCGTCCCCGCGGCGCCGCCGCCAGGGCGCGCCGGTCAGCGGCGCGACGGCAGATCCGGCGCCGGCAGCGGCGTGCCGGGCGGGGCAAGCTGGCGCGAGAGGGCGTTCAGCTCCTCCAGCTCCCGTCGCTCCCGCGCTTCCGGCGGGGCGATGCCCACGGCACGCTGGCGTTCTTCCACCTCGCCGCGCGGTGCGGGCACGCGGCGGCCATCCCGGATCGGCCCCGGGGGAGACTGGCGCTGCGGCGTCATGGCCTCAGGCGCCGAGGCACCCTGGGCCGCGGCCCGCCCAGCCAGCCCTGGTTGCAGCCAGAAGGCAAGGAGACAATACGCCAGAACCGCCCGCATGGGATCCTCCCGGAGCCTTTGCTCCACCATGGCGATATCCGCCGGGTGAGACCACCCGGATCGAATATTGCCCCGGCTGGTCGAAGATCCAGGGCCCTGCGCCGTCCCGACGCATTACGGCGAAAGCCATCGGACGAAGGCTGCGTCGGGAAGGTGTCGGCCGGCGGCGGTCAGACCCGCCCGTGGCAGTGCTTGAACTTCTTGCCGCTGCCGCAGGGGCAGGGGGCGTTGCGCGGGGTGCGGGCCCAGGCGGCGGCCTCGGCCTCCGTCATGCCAGGGGGCAGGGGTTGGGACAGGGGCTGGGCCATGGGGTGGGAAAGGGCGGCGGGCGGCGCCTCGGCCATGGCCAGGCCCTCGCCCGCCATGGCCGGCTCAGGCCGACGCAGATCCATCACCGTCACCGGCTCGGGCATCGGCGGCGGCGCCTCCGGCCGCAGTTCGATCCGCATCAGCACGCTGGTCACCCGCTCCCGCAGCTCGCCCAGCATGGCGTTGAACAGGTTGAAGGCTTCCTGCTTGTACTCGTTCAGCGGGTCCCGCTGGCCATAGGCGCGCAAGCCGATGCCCTGGCGCAGATGGTCGAGGCTCAGCAGGTGCTCCTTCCAGCACTGGTCGAAGACCTGCAGCAGCAGGGACTTCTCCACCATGCGCATCAGCTCGGGGCCGAGATTGGCGGATTTCGCGGCGTAGTGCCGCTCCGCCTCGGCCTCGATGCGCTCGCGCACCTGGGTCTCGTCGATCCCCTCTTCCTTCGCCCAGTCGGCAACCGGCAGGTCCAGGCCGAGCTGGTCCCGCACCTTGGCTTCCAGCCCCGTTAGGTCCCATTGCTCGGGATAGGCATTCTCGGGGATCGCGGCGTCGACCATGGCGGCGATGCATTCGTGCCGCATCTCGGCGACCGTCTCGGCGACGTCGGCCGCCTGCATGAACGCCTTGCGCTGGGCATAGACCTCGCGCCGCTGGTCGTTCATGACGTCGTCGTATTTCAGCAGGTTCTTGCGCGTGTCGAAGTTCCGCGCCTCGACCTTCTTCTGCGCCTTCTCCAGCGCCTTGTTGATCCAGGGGTGGATGATCGCCTCCCCCTCCTTCAGCCCCAGCTTCTGCAGCATCCCGCCCATGCGGTCGCTGCCGAAGATGCGCATCAGGTCGTCCTCGAGGGAGAGGAAGAAGTGGCTCGCCCCCGGGTCGCCCTGGCGGCCGGAGCGGCCGCGGAGCTGGTTGTCGATGCGCCGGCTCTCATGCCGCTCGGTGCCGATGACGAAGAGGCCGCCGGCGGCCTTGGCGCGGGCCTTGCCTTCCTCCACCTCCGCCTTGTGGCGGGCCAGCGCCGCCTCGTACTCCGGCCCTTCGCTCGCCCCGGTCTCCTGCCGCGCCAGCATCTCCACATTGCCGCCGAGCTGGATGTCGGTGCCGCGGCCGGCCATGTTGGTGGCGATGGTGACGGCGCCGGGCCGGCCGGCCTGGGCGATGATCTCCGCCTCCTGCTCGTGGTAGCGGGCGTTCAGCACGTTGTGCGGAACCTTGCGCTGCTTGAGCAGGTCGGAGATCAGCTCCGACTTCTCGATGCTGGTGGTGCCGACCAGGACGGGCTGGCCGCGGGTGCGGGCCTCGTCGATCAGCTTGATCACCGCCTCGTATTTCTCGCGGGCGGAGCGGTAGACCTCGTCGTCCATGTCCTTGCGGGCGACCGGGACATTGGTCGGGATCTCCACCACTTCCAGCTTGTAGATCTCGGCGAACTCGTCCGCCTCGGTCGCCGCCGTGCCGGTCATGCCGGCGAGCTTCGGGTAGAGCCGGAAGTAGTTCTGGAAGGTGATGGAGGCGAGGGTCTGGTTCTCCGGCTGGACAGTCACGTGCTCCTTGGCTTCCAGCGCCTGGTGCAGCCCGTCCGAGTAGCGCCTTCCTTCCATCATGCGGCCGGTGAACTCGTCGATGATGACGACCTTGTCCTCGCGGACGATGTAGTCCACGTCGCGCGAGAACAGCACATGTGCCCGCAGCGACTGGTTCACATGGTGGACCAGCGTCACGTTGTGGAAGTCGTAGAGGTTGCCCTCCTCCAGCAGCCCCGCTTCGCGCAGCATCTCCTCGACCCGCTCGGAGCCGGCCTCGGTGAGGTTCGCGGTGCGCTGCTTCTCGTCCTTGTCGTAACTCTCCTTGTCGGCGACCAGCGCCCTCACCACCTCGTCCACCCGGCGGTAGAGGTCGGAGCTGTCCTCGCTCGGCCCGCTGATGATGAGGGGCGTCCGCGCCTCGTCGATCAGGATGCTGTCCACCTCGTCCACGATCGCGAAGTTGAAGTCCCGCTGGACCATGTCCTCCAGCCGGTACTTCATGTTGTCGCGCAGGTAGTCGAAGCCGAATTCGTTGTTGGTGCCGTAGGTGACGTCGGCGGCATAGGCCTCCCGCCGCTGCTCGTCATTCAGCCCATGGACGATGACGCCGGTGGTCAGGCCGAGGAAGCGGTAGAGCCGCCCCATCCATTCCGCGTCGCGCTTCGCCAGGTAGTCGTTCACCGTGACGACATGGACGCCCTTGCCGGTCAGGGCGTTGAGATAGACCGGCAGCGTCGCCACCAGGGTCTTGCCCTCGCCGGTCTTCATCTCGGCGATCTTGCCCTCGTGCAGGACCATGCCGCCGATCATCTGCACGTCGAAATGCCGGAGGCCGAGGACGCGCTTCGCCGCCTCCCGCACCGTGGCGAAGGCCTCGGGCAGAAGGTCGTCCAGGCTGGCGCCATTGGCCAGCTTCTGGCGGAATTCGGCGGTGCGGGCCTGCAGCGCCGCATCGCTCAGGGCGGCGGTGGCGGGCTCCAGCGCATTGATCTCGGGCACCCGGCCCTGGAGGTGTTTGAGCGCACGGTCGTTGCTGGTGCCGAACAGGGCGCGGGCGAGGCGGGCGAACATGCGGGTCTTCGGACTCCGGGGCGGGCGGTGGCAGCGCCGCTGGCAGCCGGGCAGGAGAGCGGCCTCTCCGGTCGGGCGGACATGACGCGGCCCCGGCGCGGGGCGAGAGATAGGCAGCAGCCGCGCCCAGGTCAACGCTGTCGGGGTTGACCGATTGTTGCGGCGGCGGGGAAGGTCCCGGCAGAGGAGGGACCGCATGCTCACGATCCATGGCTGCTATCGCTCGCGCGCCTCGCGCAATCTCTGGCTGGCGGGGGAGATCGGGCTGGAATTCCGCCATGTGCCGGTGATCCAGGGCTACCGCCTGGCGGATCCGCTGGCGCCGGGGGCGCCGCTCAACACCCGCTCCCCGGAATTCCTGCGTCTCAACCCGAATGGGCGGATTCCGGTGCTGGAGGATGACGGGCTGGTGCTGTTCGAGTCGCTGGCGATCAACCTGTACCTCGCCCGGACCTATGGCGGGGCGCTGGGCCCGCGGGACCCGGCGGAGGAGGCGCAGATGACCCAGTGGTCGATCTGGGCGGTCACCGAGGCGGAGCCGCACACCATCGAGGTGCTCTATCATTTGGCGGCGAAGCCGGTGGCGGAGCGGGACCCGGCCAGGGCCGCGGCGGCGGTGGCGGCGCTGGCCGCGCCCTTCGCCGTGCTGGACCAGGCCCTGGCCGCGAGCGGCCATCTGGTGGGCGGCCGCTTCACCGTGGCAGATCTCAACCTGGCCGAGGTGATCCGCTACGCCCAGCCGGCGCCCCAGCTGTTCGAGGCGGCGCCGCGGGTGAGGGCCTGGCTGGCCGCCTGCCAGGCCCGTCCTGCCTTCCGCGCCATGATGGCGGCCCGGGAGCAGGAGCCGGCCTGAGCCGCCCCGGCGCAGCCCCTGGCCCGGCGAGGGGAGGCGGCGGGGGCGGCCCCTCGCGCCGCCTCCTGGGGCGGGGGAGGAGGGAGGTAGCCCCGATCCTTGCTCCGCCCTGGCCCTTCCGCCATTGTCCCGCGCCCTCCCGGAGCCAGCCCGCATGTCCCCCCGCCTTGCCCTGCTCGCCGCCTGCCTGGCCGTGCCGCTCGCCGCCCAAGCCCAGGCGCCGGAGGAGGATCCCATCCTCGCCCGGGTGAATGGCGAGCCGATCCGGCAATCCGACATGCTGGCCACCGCCTCCGAGGTCCTGCCGCAGGACATGCGCAACCTGCCGCCGGCCATGCTGGCCCAGGTGCTGCCGCCCGATATCCGCCGCCAGCTGCTCGACCGCACCATCACCGAGCGCGCCCTGGTCATTGCCGCCCGCGCCGCCGGCCTCGACAAGGATGAGGAGGTGCGCCGCCGCATCCGCCGGGCGGAGGAACAGGAGCTGCAGCAGGCGATCCTGAGCCGGGAAGTGACCGCCGCGGTGACGGAGGAGGCCCTCCGCGCCCGCTATGACCGCGACGCCGCCTCCCGGCAGGGGGAGGAGGAGGTGCATGCGCGGCACATCCTGCTGGCCTCGGAAGCCGATGCCCGCGCCGCGCTGGCCGAGGTGAACCGCCCCGGCGCCGATTTCGCCGAGGTGGCGCGCCGCCGCTCCCGCGACCCCGGGGCGCGCGATGGCGGCGATCTGGGCTTCTTCAAGAAGGCCGACATGGTGCCGGAATTCGCGGACGCCGCCTTCGCCCTGCAGCCGGGGCAGATCACCTCGGCGCCGGTGCGCAGCCCCTTCGGCTGGCATGTCATCAAGGTGGAAGGCCGCCGCCGCGCCGCGCCGCCGAGCTTCGAGGACAGCCGGGCCGAGCTGCGCCAGGCGCTGATGCAGGAGCAGGTACAGGCCGTGGTCGCCCGGCTGCGCGGGGCGGTGCAGATCGAGCGAGTGGAGCCGGCGGCGCCAGCGCCCTCGCTGCTGGACGGAGCGGCGCCGCCCCCGGCGCGGCGCTGAAGACAGCCGCCTCCGACCCTTTGAGCTGTGCGGTTCGGCCGTCGCGCCCGAACCCATGGTTTCCACAGGCCCTTCGGCCTTTGGCGGGGTGGGGGCGAGAGGGGCAGCGCCCCTCTCGACCCCACGTTTCCGCCTTGCTCTGATGCCTCCTCCACGGAGGAAACGAAGATGCTCAAGGCCCTGTACGCCGCCATCCTGGCCCTGCTCGCCCTGCCCGCCGCGGCGCAGGGCTGGCCCAGCCACCCGATCCAGCTCATCAACCCCTATCCCGCCGGCAGCACCACGGATCTCCTCGCCCGGGCCCTGGCCCCCGGGCTTTCCGCCCGCCTCGGCCAGCCCGTGGTGGTGGTGAACCGGGACGGTGCCGCGGGCAGCGTGGGCGTCGCCGCCGTCGCCCGGGCGGTGCCGGATGGCTACACCCTCACCTTCACCGCCACTACGCCGCTCATCGTCAACCCGATGCTCCGCGGCGATCTCGGCTACAGCCGGGACTCGCTGGAGGGCATCTGCCAGACCTACGACCACGCCTTCGCCCTCATCGTCCGCCCCGACTCCCCGCTGCGCGACCTGCCCGGCCTGCTGGAAGCGGCCAGGGACAAGGGCAATCTGCAATTCGGCCATCTCGGCATCGGCTCCATCCAGCACCTGGCCGGGGTCTCCCTGGCCCAGGCGGCGGGGGTGGAGCTGGAGCCGGTGACCTATCGCGGCGACGGCGCGGTGGTGGTGGATGTCCAGGCCGGGCGGGTCGATTTCGGCATCACCGTCGCCGCCTTCGCGGTCAGCCAGCCGGTGCGCACCATCGCCCTCTTCGCCGCCGAACGCTCCCCGGCCTTTCCTGGCGTGCCGACGGTGAAGGAGCTGGGCTACGAGGTCTCCGCCGCCAGCTATGGCGGGGTGCTGGCGCCAGCCGGCCTGCCGGCCGCGATCAAGGCCCGGCTGGAGGCGGCCTGCGCCGGGGCGGTGACGGACGAGGCCTATCTCGCCATGGCCCGCCGCACCCTGCAGCCCAGCCAGCCCTATCTCGGCGCCGCGGCCTTCGCTGCGCGGATGCGCGAGGATGCGGCGGGCAAGGCGGCGCTGCTGCGCCGGATCGGGCTTTTGCAGTAGCCGCCGCGGCGGCATAAGGCGTCCTGCATCATTGCGGGGGGCGTCGCCTCCGCTCGGCTTCAGGGGGAATGCCATATGGCGGGTAAGGATCTGCCGGTATCGCCGCTCGCGGTACCGATGCCCGAGATGCCGGCCATCGCCGGCGTCAGCCTCGGCGTCATCGAGGCGGGCATCCGATACAAGGGCCGCGCCGACCTCACCATGATGGTCTTCGCCCCCGGCACCACCGCGGCCGGCGTGTTCACGAAAAGCCTTTGCCCCGGCGCGCCGGTGGATTGGTGCCGCGCCGCGCTGAAGGGGGGCAAGGCCCGTGCCCTGGTGGTGAATGCCGGCAACGCCAATGTCTTCACCGGTAAGGCGGGGCGGGAGGCGGTGGCCGCCTCGGCCGAGGCCGCGGCGCAGCTCGTCGGCTGCAAGCCGCGCGAGGTGTTCCTCGCCTCCACCGGCGTGATCGGCGAGACCCTGCCGCATGAGAAGCTGACCGCCGCCCTGCCGGCGCTGCATGCGGCGCTGACGCCGGAGCGCTGGGCGGAGGCCGCCCGCGGCATCATGACCACCGACACCTTCCCGAAGGCGGCGGTGCGGCAGGCGCAGATCGGCGGCACCACCGTGACCATCGCCGGCATCGCCAAGGGCAGCGGCATGATCGCGCCGGACATGGCGACCATGCTGAGCTTCGTCGCCACCGATGCGAAGATCCCGGCGGCCGCGCTGCAGGCGCTGCTGAACAAGGGCGTGGCCAAGAGCTTCAACTGCATCACGGTGGACAGCGACACCTCCACCAGCGACACGCTGATGCTCTTCGCCACCGGCCAGGCGAAGCATCCCCGCGTCCCGGCCGAGGGCGGCCCGATCCTGCGCGACTTCGCCCGGGCGCTGGAGGAGCTGCTGCTCGACCTCGCCCTGCAGGTGGCGAAGGACGGGGAGGGGGCGCAGAAGCTCATCGAGATCAACGTGACCGGCGCGAAGACCGCGCGCTCGGCCCACAAGATCGCCATGGCGGTAGCCAATTCCCCGCTGGTGAAGACCGCGATCGCCGGCGAGGACGCCAATTGGGGCCGCATCGTCATGGCGGTGGGCAAGGCCGGGGAGCCGGCGGATCGCGACCTGATCTCCATCGCCGTCGGCGGCACCTGGATGGCCAGGGATGGCGGCGTGGTGCCGGGCTATGACGAGACGCCGGTGGTCCAGCACATGAAGGGGCGGGAGGTGGAGATCACCATCGATCTCGGCCTGGGCAAGGGGAAGGCGCGGGTTTGGACCTGCGACCTGACCCATGGCTATATCGACATCAACGGGTCCTACCGGTCCTGACGGCCTGCCGCGGCGCCCGGTGGCGGGCGCCGCTCGCGGCGGCGCCTCAGCGGGCGGGGGGGACCGCCGGCGGGGTCGGCCGCGGGGCAGGTGCGGGGGCGCCCGGCGCGCCTTCCAGCACCACGCCGCCGCCCCGATGCGCCTGATTGGCCTCCGGGCTCCGTGGCCCCAGATCGGTCGGTGCGCCGGGCGAGGCGGCATTGGCGCCCGAGCGGTCCGCGCCCGGGGATGGCGGCGCGGGCCGGGCGCCGCCGGCATGTCCCGCAGCAGGCGGCGGGGTCTGCGACAGGGCGGGCACGGCGAACAGGGTGGCACACAGGGTCAGGCTGGGCAGCAGCAGGCGCCGCATGGACCGGCTCCTTCGGATGGATCGTTGCCCGAACGTCACCCGGGGCGCCCGGTTTCGCCGCAAGCTGGTCGCGCGCCGCATTGCGATGGGCAGTCCCGCTGTGATGAAATTCTCCTGACTATTTGTTATGTAAGCATAATTACTCTCATCTGCCGGTGCGAGCCAGGCGGGTCCTGCACTAGACAGCGGGGGATGATGGGAATCGTCCTGCCCGCGCTGCTGCCGGCCCTGCTCTTTGTCGGCCAGGCCCTGTGGCGCTGGCGGCGGCTGCGGCTGCCGGCGGTAAGGGCAGAGGGGCGGGTGACGCTGATCCTCCCGGTGACCGGGCCCCAGCCCGGGCTGGAGGAACTGCTGGACTGCCTCGCGGCGCAGAGCCTGCAACCCCGGCGCCTGGTGGTGGCCGTCGAGTCGGAGCTCGACCCCGCCCATGCCCGCATCACGGCCCTGGCCCCGCGCTGCCCCTTCCCGGTGCAGGTGGTGCTGGCCGGCCATGTCCCCTGGCGCGGTCAGAAGAACACCAACCTCATCAAGGCGATCGCGCTGGTGGATGAGGAGGATGACGCGGCGGTGCTGCTGGATGCCGATATCCGGCCGCAGCCCTGGTGGCTTTCCGCCGCCGCCTCGCCCGCCATCCTCGGGACGCATGACATCGTCACCGGCTTCCGCTGGCAGTCGCTGGAGGGGCGCGGCCTGATCGGCCATCTGGTGGCCTGGATCGACCGCATGGGGGCGGTGCTGATCCTGCCGCCGCGCTTCGGCCTGGTCTGGGGCGGCACGGTCGGGCTCTCCCGCCGCGCCATCGCGGCGCTGGACCTGCCGCGCCTGCTGGACCGGGCGCTGGTGGACGACCTCACCATCGGCCAGGCGGCGCGGCGACGCGGCCTCCGGGTGCTGCCCCGCGGCGCCATCACGGTGCCGACGCCGAAGGATGGCGACACCGCGGCCCAGCTCCGCTTCATGCGGCGGCAGCTCCAGGTGGTGCGGATCTGTCAACCCGGCTTCTGGGCGGTGCTGATGGGCATCTCCCACCTCTCCGTCTTCGGCTGGCTCTATGCGCTCAGCCAGGTGCCGGCGCCCTGGGCGCTGCTGCTGCTCGGCGCCCTCTCGCTCTGCGGCGTTACCCGGGCGGTGGCGCATTCCGGCCTCGGCGCCCGGATCGGCGCGCGGGACAGCGGGCGCGCCATGGCGATGCAGATGCTGGCCGGCGCCGTGCCGCTGCTGGCGGATGGGCTGATCGCCCTGCTGGGCTGGAGCATGCTGCGCCCCCGGCTGGTCCGCTGGCGGCATGTGGAATACCGGGTGGACGGACCGGAGGCGGTGCGGGTGGTCGCCCGGTTCCCCCCGCTTGGCTGAGTTCCCGCCGCCGCCCTGTCCCATCACCGGCGCGCCGGCGGCGGCGCTGCTGCAATCCATTCCGGCCAAGCTGCTCTACGACCTCTGGCGCAAGGGCGCGCGGGTGGAGCCGGCGCCGCTGCGGCGGGACCAGGGGCGGATCAATCTCTGGCGCTCCCCCTGCGGCCTGGCCTTCTTCGACCCGCCCCTGCCGGGCAGCCCGGGCTTCTACGCCGCGCTCTACGGCCGGGTGCGGGCGCATGAGACGATGGCGGAGGAGGCGGCGACGCGTGGCGATTTCCGCGCCGGTGCCGCCCTGGCGCGGCCGGGGGATGCGGTGCTGGATGTCGGCTGCGGCCATGGCGCCCTGGCCGGCCTGCTGCCCGCGGGCGTGCGCTACCAGGGGCTGGAGCCGCATGGCACCCCGCCCCCCGGCAGCCCCCCCATCAGCCGGGAGACGGTGGAGGCCCATGCGGCGCGCTGCCCGGAGGCCTATGACCTCGCCTGCGCCTTTCAGGTGCTGGAGCATGTGGCGGACCCGCTGGGGATGGCCGCGGCCATGGCGCGCTGCCTGAAGCCGGGGGGGCGGCTGGTGCTGGCCATGCCCATCTGGCCCTCCCCGCACACCGACTTCCCCAACAATCTGGTGAACCTGCCGCCGCATCATCTGAGCTGGTGGGACGCAGGCGCCTGCCGCGCCCTGGCGGCGGCGCTGGGGCTGACGGTGGAGCAAGTGGGGCCGCTGGCCACCTACCCTTCCCAGGCGCCGCTGCACTGGGCGCTGCGCTTCACGCCCTTCCGCACCGCCCCGGGGGCCTGGGTGAAGCCCTATTGGCGCTGGCATCTGGCGGGGGCGGCGGCGCTCTGGCTCGGCACCAGGGCGGCACGGTGGTTCGGGCTGCCCCAGGGGGCGCGGCCGCTCGACATCCTGCTGGTGGCCCGGAAGCCCCTGCGCTGACCGTGGAGCGTACGACATGGCCGTGACATGCCGGCCCGGTATGGCCCTGGCCCGGCCGGGGCTATAGGGTTCCACCCCCTGAGGTTCCCGTGCCACTCGATTTCACACCGATCCGCACCGCGCGGCTGACGCTGCGCCCGCTTTCGCCCGAGGACGCCGCCCCCCTCCACCGCCTGGTGAATGATTGGGAGGTGGCGAAGACCCTGGCCCGCGTGCCCTTCCCCTATCCGCGCGAACTGGCGGATGAGTGGATCGCCGCGACCTGGGCGCAGATGGCGGCCGGCGAGGCCTGGCACCTGGCCATCGAGCAGGGCGGCGCGCTGGTGGGCTGCATCGGCCTGACCCTGGACCGCGACCGCCCCAGGGAAGAGCGCGCGGAGCAGCGCCGGGCCGAGCTGGGCTACTGGATCGGCCGCCGCGCCTGGGGCCAGGGGCTGGCGCCGGAGGCCGCCGGCGCGCTGTGCGCCTGGGCCTTCGAGTCGCTGGGCCTCGCCGAGATCCATGCCAGTGCGCTGCGGGACAATCTCCGCTCCCAGGCGGTGCTGCGGCGGATCGGGCTGCGCCCGGCGGGGGAGGGGGTGCAGCCCTTCCTCTCCCGCGGCGCCAAGATGCCGGTGCTGCTGTTCCGTGGCGACCGCGCGGCGCTGGCGGCCGCCCGGCCGGCGCCGCCGCCGAAGCCCATCGTGCTGGTCGCCGCCGTGGCGCTGGTGGACAGCGATGGCCGGGTGCTGCTGGCCCAGCGGCCGGAGGGAAAGAGCATGGCGGGCCTCTGGGAATTCCCCGGCGGCAAGGTGGATGCGGGGGAGACGCCGGAGCGTGCCCTGATCCGTGAGCTGAAGGAGGAGCTGGATATCGACGTGACGGAGGCCTGCCTCGGCCCCTTCACCTTCGCCTCCCACTCCTACGAGAAGTTCCACCTGCTGATGCCGCTCTACCTGTGCCGCCGCTGGAACGGCACGGTGCGGGGGGCGGAGGGGCAGAAGCTGGCCTGGGTGCGGGTGCAGAAGCTGGCGGACTACCCGATGCCACCAGCAGATGTGCCGCTGGTGGCGATGCTCCGGGATTTCCTGTAGCCGACGCCCGCATGCAGGCGCGGGGCGGCAGCAAGGGCATGCGACCGGCAGGGCGGCCTGGGCCTCCACCGCCGCAAGCCGGACCGTTGCCATCCCGTGAGGAATGTTGGGATGCTTGCCACTGCCGGCGGAGCGGGGCGATGCTCACCGCACGCGACCGGTGCTTGGCGGCGCCTGCCGGCGCCCTCGCCATTTTTCCTCCCGTCCTCCCGAGGCCCCATGACCGCGAACCCCACCGCCTGCCTTCTCATCATCGGCAATGAGGTCCTCTCCGGCCGCACGCGCGACGCCAACCTGCAATTCCTGGCGACGCGGCTCGGCGAGATCGGCATCCCGCTGCGCGAGGCACGCGTCATCCCCGATGTGCCGGAGACGATCATCGACACGGTGAATGAGTGCCGGGTGAAGTTCACCCATGTCTTCACCACGGGCGGCATCGGCCCGACGCATGACGACATCACCAGCGAATGCGTCGCCCGCGCCTTCGGCGTGCCCTGGGAGGTGCATGAGGAGACCCGCGCCATCATGGCGGCCGACTATGCTCGCCGCGACCCGCCGGTGGAGTTCAACGCCGCCCGCCTGCGCATGGCCACCCTGCCGCGCGGCGCCGTGCCCATCCGCTGCACGGAGACGACGGCGCCCGGCTTCTCCATGGAGAATGTGCATGTGATGGCCGGCGTGCCGCGCATCATGCGGAGCATGTTCGAGGCGCTGGCGCCGACCCTCAAGGGCGGGCAGCCCATCACCTCGCGCACCGTCCATGCGGATTTCGTCTATGAGGGCCAGATCGCCGAGGGGCTGACGGCCATCCAGAAGGAATTCCCCACCCTCGATCTCGGCAGCTACCCCTATTACCGGCGGCGGCCGGATGGCGGCATGGGGGGCGGCGTGGCGCTGGTGGCCAAGGGCACCGATTCCGGTGCCGTGGCCGCCGCGGCCCAGGCGGCCTTCGCCCTGCTGGCCCGCTTCGGCGAGGCCCGGGAGGGCGAGCCGGCCCCCGAGTAACAGCTCGCAGCCCGCACCGTCGGGTATAAAACTTGAGGTTTCCAAAGGCCCTTCAGCCTTTGGTGGGGTGAGCTCAAGAGGGGCAAAGCCCCTCTCGACCTAGAGCGGTTTCCGTTCGCACTGGCGCACGGAGCCCGCTCTAGGTTGTTGGTATAGCGAGCAAATACCTCCGATCAGACGCTTCCATCTGATCGGAGTTTGCTCTAGGGCTTGGCGCCCACGAACCTCGCCAGCCGCACCGCCGTATGCCCCGGGCTGGTGCGCAGGCTCGGCATCACCAGTACGCAGTCATCATGCGGCGTGCGCACCTCCTCCTCGCCGTCCAGCGCCAGCAGCGTGTTCCGCTCCGGCACCACATGCCCGCCGCGAAAAGGGCGGATGAAGGCGAAGCCGGCGGTCCGTGCCGTCACCGTCCGCGTCACTTCCACCAGCCGCCCCGGCCCCGGCTTCGGCCCTTCCGGCACCAGCACCGTGTCGCCCGGGCAGACCATGCCGCAATGCCGCAGCAGCCGCGCCGCCGTGCGCTCCATGGTGGCGACCGTCCCTGCCTCCCAGTGCGAGCCGGCTTCCAGCAGGATGGCGCTGCGCCGCGATTCCGGTGCGGTGAAGGCGGCGAAGTCGATCAGCCGGCGGCCGCCGAGATGCCCGTCATCCGCCACCACCAGCCCCGGCTGCCCGAGGGCGAGGCCGAGCGCCGCCGCGCGCGGCGACCGTCCGACGAGGATCAGCGGATCCGAGGGCCAGAGCATGGAGTGCAGGTCGAGCAGCACATCCGCCGATTCGAAGACCGGCCGCAGCAGCCGCGCCCGCCGCAGCTCGGAGGAGCGGCGGCCGCCCTCCAGCGTCTCCACATCCCAGACCCGGTTGAGATCCTCATCGACGAAGCGGCTCGCCGTCGGATCGTTCGGGTCGAATCGGGCATAGGCGTCGAGATTGCCGAAGACCAGGGTCAACCGCCCGCGGGAGGGGCGGAAGCCGGCGCGCAGCCAGCGATCCAGCACCACCGCCCCGCCGATCTCGTTGCCGTGCATCACGGCGACGATGACCAGATGCGGCCCCGGTGCCGAGGCGGTGAAGCTCCACACCCCCGGCAGGAGGTTGCCGCCGAGATGCGGCCGGATGTCCGGCGCCGCGATGCGCACATCCAGCCGCGCCGCCACCCCCGGCGTCTGGCCGGCGGCGATGGCAGCAAGGGCGGGGGAGAGGGGCTCGGACGGCATGGTCAGGCGCAGAGCGTCCCGCCCAGCCGATCGAGAAAGCCGAGGCAGGCGGCGAGCTCGTTCTCGGCGATCCATTCCTCCGGCTGATGCGCCTGGGCGATATGGCCCGGGCCGCAGACGATGCTCGGCACGCCGGCGCCCTCATAGAGGCCGGCCTCCGTGCCGTAGCTGACGCGGGCGGCGCCGTTGCGGCCGGTCAGGCGCTGCACCAGCAGGGTCAGCGGCGCGTCCTCCGGCAAATTGCAGGCGGGCAGCACGGAGCGCGGCGAGATGCGCATGGCGCAGCGCGGCCCGCCCGGCAGCAGCGGGGCCAGGGCCACCTCCTCCATGTGGCGTTCGAACCCGGCCAGCACGGTGCGGTCGTCGTCGCCCGGCACGGTGCGGACCTCGAAGGTGAAATCCGCACGATCGGGGACGATGTTCAGGATGCTGCCGGCCTGCAGCGTGCCGGCGTGCACGGTGGTGAAGGGTGGGTCGAAGCCCTCCGCCCGGCGGCCCTCCCGGGCGAAGCGGCGGCCCTCCCGGGCCAACCAGACGACGCCCTCCGCCGCGGCGTGCAGCGCATTCGCCGTCTCCCCGGCGCGGGAGGAATGGCCGGAGAGGCCGGTGACGGTGACATCCCAGCTCGCATAGCCCTTATGGGCGATGACGGGCGCCATGCCGGTCGGCTCGCCGACGATGCAGGCGGCGGGCAGCGGGCCGAGCTCCGCCAGCATCCCGGCAAGGGCACGGGCACCGTTGCCGGTGGTCTCCTCGTCATGGGTCAGCAGCAGGTGCACCGGCCGGTCGAGGTCTAGGGCGGCGTAGCGCGGCATCATCGTGATGGCGCAGGCGGCGAAGCCCTTCATGTCCGAGGTGCCGCGGCCGATCAGCTTCCCCTCCTGCCGGCGCAGGCGGAAGGGGTCGGCCAGCCAGGCCTGGCCCTCCACCGGCACGCAATCCACATGGGCGGAAAGCGCCGTGCCGCCGGGGATGGCCGGGCCGACCATGGCGTAGAGATTGGCCTTGCCGGGCTCGGCCGCCGGCAGGATGCGGCAGGAGATGCCGCGCGCCTCCAGCCAGCCCCGCACCATGTCGAGCAGGGGCAGGTTGCTGTTGCGGCTGGTCGTATCGAACGCCACCAGGCGTTCGAGCAGCCCGAGCGCCTCGGCCAGCATCTCCTCTTCCCGCGTCATCCCAGGTCTCCCTGGGGTACAGTCTATACAGGGTGCGCTGGGCGGCAATCCGGGGGGCTACGGCCCGTTCGGCGGCGCGGGTCCGGGGACCACCGTGGCAGCGGGTGCGGTGTCGACCTTGGTTGCATCGGGCGGGCGATTGCCGCTGCGAGGGGGGCTCGAGGTCTTGATCGGCACGGCCTGCGCTGCCCCCCGATGCCGAATGCCCTATCATCCTGGCCGCCACCGCCGAGGGAGCCACCGCAGTGCCGCCCAGCCCCCGCCCGCCCCGCATTGCCATCCTCGGCCTGCATCTGGAGGCCAATGCCTTCGCTCCGCCCACGCTGCGGGAGGATTTTGCCCGGCAGTGCCTGGAGCAGGGCGAGGCGATCACTGCCCTGGCGCGCGGTGGCCCCAGCCATCTGCCGGGCGAGATCCCCGGCTTCTATGCCCGCATGGACGAAGCCGGCCCCTGGCAGCCGGCGCCGGTGCTGGTCGCCGCCGCGCCGCCAGGCGGGCCGATCGTGCAATCGGTGCTCCTGGATTTCCTCGATGCCATGCAGCGTGGCCTCGCCGCCGCCCTGCCGCTGGACGGTGTCTATATCGCCAGCCATGGCGCCAGCAGCGCCACGGGCGACGAGGACAGCGACGGGACGCTGGCCGCCATGGTGCGACGGCTGGTGGGGCCGGCGGTGCCCATCGTCGCCAGCCACGATCTGCACTGCAACGTCAGCGAGCGGCTGGTCGCCGCGGTGGATGCGCTGGTGGTGTACCGCACCAACCCGCATGTGGACATGCGCGAGCGCGCCGCCGAATCGGCCGATCTGCTGCGCGCCATGCTGGCGGGGTTGCGCCCTGCGCGAGCCTTTCGCCGCCTGCCCATCACCCCGCCCAGCGTCACCCTGCTCACCGCCGCCGGCCCCTATGCCGAGGCGATCCGCGCGGCGGAGGCAGAGATGGCAGCCGATCCCGCCGTGCTGAACGCCTCCGTCGCCGGCGGTTTCGTCTTCAGCGATCTGCCGAAATGCGGGATGACGGTGACGGTCACGGCGAAGGACGCGCCGACCGCCGAAGCGGTGGCGGACCGGCTGGCCCACCGCCTCTGGGCGGAGAAGCCGCGCTTCACCGCGAGGCTGACGCCGCTGGAGGCGGCCGTGGCGGAGGCGGTGGCGGCGGGGCAGGGGAAGGCGCCGCCCGTGCTGCTGGCCGATGTCGCCGACAATCCCGGCGGCGGCGGCCGCGGCAACACCACCTTCCTGCTGCAGGCGCTGCACCAGGCGAAGGCGCAGGGCGTCGTCCTCGGCGTCTTCGTCGATCCGGCCCTGGCCGCGGCGGCGCATGCGGCGGGGGAGGGCGCCGCGATCGACGCGCTGTTCAACGCCGAGGAGAGCGAATTCTCGAAGCGCTTCGAGGCGCCGGCGCGGGTGCTCGCGCTGCGCGACGGGCGCGGCATCGGCCGCCGCGGCACCATGGCCGGGCGGCGCTTCGAGCTCGGCCCCTCGGCATTGCTGGAACTGGAAGGCAGCGGGCTGCGCGTCGTCGTCGGCTCCCTGCGCCGGCAGCTGCATGAGCCGGCGATGCTGGAGATGCACGGTATCGACATCGCCCGGGCGCGCTGCGTGGTGGTGAAGAGCCGCGGCCATTTCCGCGCCGGCTTCGATGAGTTCTTCCCGGACGCCCGCATCCTGGAAGTGGACGCGCCGGGGCTCACCAGCCCGGTACTGGCGAATTTCGCCTGGAAGCGCCTGCCGCGGCCGGTCTTTCCGATCGACGCCGACGCGGCCTGGGCCGGGCGGTAGCGCGCGACGCTGGCATCATGCGGCGGCTGGAGGATGGCCAGGCGCCGATCCGCGCGTCCCGCCGCGCGGGCCTGTGCTCTGGCCGCCGCGTCAGCCCGCGCGATTTAAGCCTGCTGCCGCGCGCTCTCGGCAAAGGCCCGCAACCCCTTCTCCACCGTCGCCCGGTCGAGGTCGCGGAGGATGAAGACGAGGCGCGACGTCCGGTCGTCGCCCTCGGGCCAGGCGGCCAGCTTCACCGGCGGATGGAACAGGTGCTGCACGCCATGGATGGCGACCGGGCTGTCCTGCCCCTCCAGGTTCAGGATGCCCTTGATGCGCAGCACGCTCTCGCCGCGCGTCATGGTCAGCACCTCCAGCCAGGTGGCGAGGCCGTCCCAGGGCAGGGGATCGTCGAAGGTCAGGCAGAAGCTGTGGATCCGGGCGTCGTGCCGGCTGGGGTCGTGCGCGTGCTGGTGGGCATGATCGTGGTGGCCATGGCCATGCGCGTGATGGTGGTGCCCATGGCCGTCTCCATGCCCGTGATCATGCCCCTGGGCGTGGTCATGCTCATGCGCCGCATAGGCCTCCGCATCCAGCCAGCGCTTCACGTCCGGATGCTTGCGCGTGGCGTCGTACAACCCGCAATCCAGCAGCGCCGCCGGCGCGATCTCGCCATGCGCCGCCTGCAGCAGCGGCGCCCCGGGATTCAGCGCCCGCAGCCGCTCGCGCAACGCCGCCAGCGCCTCGGGCGCCGCCAGGTCGGTCTTGGTCAGCACCAGCCGGTCGGCAACGGCGGCCTGCTTCACCGCCTCCGCCTGCGCGTCCAGCGTTGCCGTGCCGGTCACCGCATCCACCAGCGTCACCACCCCGTCCAGCCGGTAGCGGTAGAGCACCAGCGGGTCGCTCATCAGGGTCTGCAGGATGGGGGCGGGGTCGGCCAGCCCCGTGGTCTCCACCACCACCCGGCGGATCTCCTGCCCCTGCTCCATCCGCTGCGCCAGCTCCCGCAGCGCCCGCACCAGGTCGCCCCGCACGGTGCAGCAGAGGCAGCCGGCATTCAGCAGCACGGTGTCGCCGTCCAGCCGCTCCACCAGCAGGTGGTCCAGGCCGATCTCGCCGAATTCATTGATCAGCACCGCGGTCTCTGACAGCTCCGGGTGGCGCAGCAGCTTGTTCAGCAGCGTGGTCTTGCCGGCGCCGAGGAAGCCGGTCAGCACCGTCAGCGGAACGGGGGGCCGGGTGCTCATGCGCCGTAGAGCTCCTCCGGCTCCACCTCCGGCCGGGTCAACTTCACCACGCGGTCGTCACGGAGCGCGAAGAAGAAGCAGTTGCGCCGCCCGGTGTGGCAGGCGACGCCGGTCTGGTCCACCAGCGCCAGCAGCGTGTCGCCGTCGCAATCCAGCCGCAGATCCACCAGCGCCTGCACCTGGCCGGAGGTGTCCCCCTTCCGCCATAATTCCTTGCGGGAGCGGGAATAATAGACCATCCGCCCGGTCCTCAGGGTCTCCTCGACCGCGTCCCGGTTCATCCAGGCCATCATCAGCACCTCCCCGCTATCGTGCTGCTGCGCGAGGCAGGGCACGAGGCCGCGGAGGTCGAAGCGGATCATGTCCAGCAGCCTGGCCCGGGCCTCGGGGCTGGCGACGATCTGGGGCGGCGGCTGGGTCTCGGGCGTGGCGGTCATGATCCTATATATGGCACCGGCAGGGGGCCAGGAGGAGTCGATGGACGCAGCGGCGACGGAAGCCAGCCTCGACCGGGCGGAAGCGCTCTGCGCCCGCCGCGGCGCGCAGCTGACCGCGCTGCGCCGCCAGGTGCTGCGGCTGGTCATCTCCGCCTCCCAGCCGGTCGGCGCCTATGCGCTGCTGGACCAGTTGAAGCAGAGCCGGGCCGGCGCCGCCCCGCCCACCGTCTACCGGGCGCTGGATTTCCTGGTGGAACAGGGGCTGATCCACAAGGTGGAGCGGCTGAACGCCTTCATCGGCTGCATCGACGCGCTGGACCATCCGGAGGATTGCGATTGCGCCGAGACGCATGACCACCCGCATCAATTCCTGATCTGCCGGCGCTGCGGCCGGACCACCGAGATCAGCGACCCCGGCGTGGCCCTGGCGCTGAGCCGCGCCGCCCGCGCCGCCGGCTTCACCCCGGGCCGGGCGACGGTGGAGCTGGAGGGGCTTTGCGCGGAGTGCGCCGGGTAGCCCGCTAAAGCAAGAGATCCGATCAGGTGGACTCACCCGATCGGATCTCTTGCCCTGGAAATACAATCTGTGGAGCAGCTTCTCTCCGGCCGGCTGGGTCACGCGGCGATCCAGCCGGCCGGAGGCTGCTCTAACCCGGCGCGTCGAAATGCACGTCGTGGGTGACGAGGCCCGTCGCCGTATCCGGCGGCTCCAGCCACTCCGTCTGGCGCAGCGTCCGCGTCAGGTCGTCGCGCCCCGCCTGCCAATGGTCCAGCATGGTATTTGCCGAGAATTCGTAATCCTTGAAGTCCCGGTCGTACTGCGCCCGGCGATAGACGAGCTGGATGAGGTTCACCCGCGCCGGCGTCAGCTGCCCGGCGATGCGCCGCGCCTCCTCCGAATGCCGCGCCGCCTCCGGCAGCATGGCCAGCAGCTTGTTCATGTCGCAGCGCATGGCCTGCATCCGGCGGTAGATGTCCGTCACCAGCCGGGTCCGGCTGGAATAGCGGATATCCTTCGCCCGCTCATCGGCCTCGGGCAGGGTCCGGGGCATGACGCCGCGGCTGCTGAACAGGTCGAGCTGGAACATCAGGCTGGTCGCCGGCGGGCCGACATCCAGCACGTATTGCAGCGGCGTGTTGGAGACGAGGCCGCCATCCCAGTAGAGCTCGCCCTCGATCATCACCGGGGGGAAGCCGGGCGGCAGGGCGCCGCTTGCCATGATGTGCTCCGGCCCGATCCGCCGCTCTCGGTTGTCGAAATAGATGGTGTTGCCGGTGCGGATATTCACCGCGCCGACGGAAAGCCGCACCGGGCCGTGGTTCAGCAGGTCGAAATCCACCAGCTCCAGCAGGGTTTGGCGCAGCGGCTCCGTGTCATAGAAGCTGACGGCGGTGGGTGTGCTGGCAGGAAGGAAATAGGGCGGGGCGCGGCGCGGCCGGAAGAAGCCCGGCTGCCCGGCCAGCAGCGCCGTGGCGGCGGCGGTGAGGTTGGCAAGGTTCCGCGCCGCTTCCAGCGGCGGCAGCCAGGGGAAATGCACGCGGGAGGTGACGCGGCGCCAGAATTCCCGGATCCGCGCCACCCGGTCCTCCGGCCGGTTGCCGGCGATCAGCGCGGCGTTGACGGCGCCGATGGAGATTCCTGCCACCCAGTCCGGCAGGAAGGGCGTCTCCGCCAGCACCTCATAGACGCCGCCCTGGTAGGAGCCGAGGGCACCGCCGCCCTGGAGCAGCAGCACCACCTCGTCATACTGCGCCCTGGCGCGCTGCCAAGCGGCGGCGCAGGCGGCTTCCGGCGAGCCTCGCCGGGATCCGGTCTCATCCAGCATGCGGCATCCTTCGCAGCGGGAGCGGCGCCCGGCCCGGCGGACCCGCCGGCCCGGCACGCGCTGCTCCCCGGGGGAGTGTCGTCCGTGGCGAGGTCCGGCAGGGCGTCGCCGCGGCGGCGCATCCTGCCCCCGGCCGCCCCGCAAGGCCAGCGCGGCCTGCACCGGCACGCAGGCGGAACGCCGCGCAACCTGCCCGGCCACGGCCCCGTTCCGCCGCGGGACGGGAGAGCACGCCATGCCGGACGAGAAGACCCCACAGCCGAAGCAGCGCCAGGAGCGCCAGCCGGGCCGCGAGGCGGAGATGGACCCGCAGCCCCGGGACCGCATGGAAGCCTGGCACGGCAGCGGCAAGCTTAGCGGCAAGGCGGCCCTCATCAGCGGCGGCGACAGCGGCATCGGCCGCGCCGTGGCGATCGGCTTCGCCAAGGAAGGCGCCGATGTCGTCATCCTCTACAAGGACGAGACGAAGGATGCCGAGGAAACGCGCCGCCTGGTGGAGGCCACGGGGCGGCGCTGCCGGACCATCCCCGGCGATATCGGCGACCCCGAATTCTGCCGCCAGGCGGTCGAGGAGGCGCAGCGCTTCCTCGGCGGCCGCATCGACATCCTGGTGAACAACGCCGCGGAGCAGCATGTCTGCGAGGATTTCGCCGAGATCCCGGAGACGCAGGTGGAGCGCACCTTCCGCACCAACATCCTCGGCATGTTCTGGCTGACCAAGGCGGTGCTGCAGCACATGCCGGAGGGCGGGGCGATCATCAACACCACCTCCATCACCGCCTACAAGGGCAGCCCGATGCTGGTCGACTATGCCAGCACCAAGGGGGCCATCCTTGCCTTCACCCGCAGCCTGTCCCAGGCGCTGTACCAGCAGCGGAAGATCCGGGTGAATGCGGTGGCGCCGGGGCCGATCTGGACGCCGCTGATCCCGGCCAGCTTCGACGAGGAGAAGACGGCGAAGCACGGCGAGAGCAGCGGCATGGGCCGTGCCGGCCAGCCGGATGAATGCGCGCCGAGCTACATCTTCCTCGCTGCCGAGAGCGACAGCAGCTACATCAACGGCCAGGTGCTGCACCCGAATGGCGGCACGGTGGTGAACGGGTAGAGCGACATCCGATCAGGCCGACCCGCCTGGTCGGATGTCTTGCCTGAAAAATCCGAGTCCTGGAGCAGCTTGTCCCTCAACCCGATGGATCCCGCCGCGATCCCTGGGGTCGCAGGCTGCTTCAGGGCCGCGGATCGCGCGCAGGAGAGCTTCGCCGGACGGTCCCGCGCAGGCCGCCGGCCAGGGGCGCGGTGTTCGGAGGCGGGGGCCTCACGCCCTGGCGGCGGGCCGGGCCAGCCAGGCTGCCCAGGCCGCCATGGGGAAGACCACCATGGTCCGCGCCATCCAGGCGGTGTGCAGCAGGGTGTGGTTCAGGAAGAGCACATACCAGCCCAGCACGGCGAGGCAGGCCGCCACGGCCCACCACAGGCGGGGAGACACGCCCCGCCGCAGCCCGGCGCCGAGCCGCCAGGCGAGCAGGCCCACACTGCCCGCCAGCAGCACGAGGCCGGCACCCCAGGCGACGGTGCCGCCGAGGCCAAGCCGCCAGGCGCCGGCCCCGAGCACGAAGGCGAAATAGCCGAGCCGCACCGCGACATAGGGCAGCCGCCACCAGGGCTCGGCATCCAGCCGCGCGACGTCGAAGCCGAGGGCGGCCAGGCGCTCCGCCTCCCGTGGCGACATTTCCGGAACCACCGGGCCGTAGACGCGGTGCAGCAGCCCACCGCCCTCCGCTGCCGGCGCCACATCGGCGAAGAGCAGCGTGCCGACCGCCAGCTTGGCGGCAATGGGCAGGAGAACGCCGAGGCCGAAGCAGGCGAGGTCGCGCCCCACCGCCCGCCAGCCCGGCGGGTCAGGCTGGGCCGCGGCGGCGAGCAGGATCAGCGCCACCGCCAGCGGCCACTGGCCGGTGAGGAATTCCAGGATGGTGACGGCAGCGCCCAGCGTGCCCAGCAGCAGCCCGCGTATGGCCGGCCGCGGCGGGGCGAAATAGAGCGCCCAGAGCAGCACCGCCAGCGGCAGGTCGGACAGCGCGTGGCTCCAGTAGCGGCCGAACATCGGCAGCGCATGGAAGGCCAGCAGGCAGAGCGCATAGCCGGCGAAGGCCGCGTCCCGCAGGGCTGCCGGGGTGCCGCGACGCTGCCGGCTGCGCCAGCCGGCCCAGGCGGCGAGGCCCGCCAGGGCGAGGGCCACGGCGGTGGTGACCAGGCGCCGCAACCCCTCCGGCCCGGTCGATGGCAGCAGCAGGGCGGCCAGCACGCGCTGGCCGTGCAGGTAGCGGTCATAGCGCTGGGCAGGCGGGTCCGGATCGGTGGTCAGCAGCTCCGCCAGCCGCTCGCAGCGCGCCTGGACCGGATCGCCGGCGACCTCGGGCTCCAGCCGCGTCGGGATGCGGGGAGAGAAGGCATCCCGGGCGAGGTCCTGGCGGGGCAGGGCCAGCATCATGAAGATCAGGCAGTCATTGCTGTCCCAGGCCGGGATGTCGCGGCTGCCGAGCGGCAGGGTGAAGCTGCCGAGGCTGGCGGAGAATCTGCCCGCGTCCAGGCTGGCGCGGAGGCGTTCCCGCGCCGGTTCGGGGTCCCGCAGGGCGGCGAGCAGGGAGAGCAGGGCAAAGAGAAGGCTGAGGAGCAACGCACCACCGCCGGCGGCGGCGAGGCTGCCGCCGGTACTGCGCAAGGCCATCCGCATGCTGGGTCCGCTGGCTGTCGGGCGGCTCCCCTATCGCTGATCCCCGCCGGCAACAAGGGCAGGGGCCGGCCTGCCGCCCGTCCGCTCATACTGTCCGCGAAATGCTGACCGGTATCGGCCACGGGCGCACGGCCGGTATGTCCTTCATTCAGCCTGGCGCAGCCGCCAGACCAAGCCTGCGCGCGATAGCTGGGCCCGAAGGCGCGGCGTTTCCGGGCGGGGCATCAGGCCTCGGCGGGGGTGGCCAGCGCCATCCAGCCCGGCGGCCGCGGCGTCAGCGCCGCCTCGCCGCAGACCAGGGGCCGGCCGTCCAGCGCCTCCAGCCGCAGCAGGGCAATGCCTTCGCCCTCGCGGCCGGAGCGCATCTCCCCAACCTCCGCCCCCGCCGCCAGCACCTTCGTGCCATGCGCCGGGACCGGCCCCTCGATCGCCACCTTCACCAGCCGGCGCTTCAGCAGCCCGCGATACTTGGTCCGCGCCGTCAGCTCCTGGCCCATGTAGCAGCCCTTGGTCCAGGAGATGCCGTGCAGCTCGTCGAAGCCGGCCTCGAGCAGCACGGTCTGCTCCGGCGTCAGATCGCGGCTGCCGGCGGGCAGGCCAAGGGCGAGGCGGTGACGGTCGTAATGCTCGGCCGTGGCATCGGCCGGCAGCGGGGCGGGGGAGAGGGCGCGCCAGCCGGCCTCGGGCAGGCGCGGGTCGGGGGCGGCGATGGCGCCCGCCGGCAGCGGCGCCCCGCCCCAGCCGGCGAAGACTGCCAGCTCCGCCGAGGCATCCCGCAGCGCCACCTTGGCGCGGAGCCGGAAGCGGGACAGGCGCGGCAGCAGCAGCGGGATCTGCGCCGCCTCGGCGTCGAGCAGCAGGCGCTCGCCCTCGGCCAGGATGAAGAAATCCGCCAGCCACTTGCCCTGCGGCGTCAGCAGGGCGGCGAAGACCGCCCGGCCAGGGGCGGCGGCGGCCACGTCGTTGGAGACGAGGCCCTGGAGGAAGGCCACCCGGTCCTCGCCGGAGACCTCGATGACACCCCGTTCGGGAAGCGGCGCGATCGGCATGGCAGGAAGGTGGGCGGTGTGGGGCGCCGGCGCAACGGGCGGGCGTTGCCTGATGTCCCTCTCGGTCCCGGGCCCGCGGCGTGCTAGAGGCCGCCGGGTGCGAATTCTCTTCATCTCCTCCACCCGGATCGGCGATGCGGTGCTGTCCACCGGGCTGCTGGACCACCTGATCCACCGCCATCCGGGGGCGGAGGTGGTGGTGGCCTGCGGCCCGGCGGCGGAGGGCGTCTTCGCCCGCATGCCGAACCGGGTTCGCACCATCCTGCTGCGGAAGCATCGCTGGAAGCTGCATTGGCTGCGGCTCTGGCGGCAGGTGGCCGGCACGCGCTGGGACCTGGTGGTCGATCTCCGCGCCTCCGCCTTCGCCTTCACGGTGTGGGCCGGGCGCCGAGTGGTGATGCGGGGCGGGCGGCATCCGGGGCACCGGCTGGCGCAGCTCGGGGCGCTGCTGGGCCTTGCCCCGCCGCCCCTGCCGGTGGCCTGGACGGCGCCGGAGGACCGGGCGCGGGCGGCGGCGCTGCTGCCGGGGGGTGGCGCCTGGATCGGCCTCGGCCCCACCGCCAATTGGGCCGGCAAGGTCTGGCCACCGGAGCGCTTCGTCGCGCTGTTCGAGGCGCTGACGGGGCCGGCGGGGCCGCTGCCGGGGGCGCGGGCCGCGGTCCTGGGCGGGCCGGGGGCGATGGAGCGGGACATGGCCGCGCCGGTGCTGGCCGCGCTCGGCGGCCGGGCGGTGGATCTGGTCGGGCGGCTAGCCTTGCCGGAGGCGGCGGCGGTGCTGGCGCGTTGCGCACTCTTCGTCGGGAACGATAGCGGGCTGATGCATCTCTCGGCCGCGGCGGGGACGCCGACGCTCGGCCTGTTCGGCCCCTCCCGCGTCGAGGAGTACGGGCCTTCCGGGCCGCGCGCGGCGGCGGCGGTGGCGCCGGACTCGCCGGCGCTGGGCAGCATGGCGGGGCTGACGCTGGAGACGGCGCTGGCGGCGGCGCAGGGGCTGCTGGCGGCGAAGGTGGCGGCATGAGCCGGGCGGCGGCGGCATCGGCAGGGAACACGGCGCCCCCGCTGGCCGAGACGCCCAGGCCGCCAGGGGCGTCCCCGATGGGACGGACATCACCCCCGCCCGGGCCCTCCGCTGCCAGCGGGGGAGGCTGCGTGACGCTCTCGGCCCTGGTCGTGGCACGGAACGAGGAGGCGCGGTTGCCCTCCTGCCTCGCCACCCTCGGCTTCGCCGATGAGATCGTGGTGGTGCTGGACCGCACCACGGATGGCTCCGCCGCCATCGCCCGCGCCGCCGGGGCCCGGGTGCTGGAAGGCGCCTGGGAGCTGGAGGGGGCGCGGCGCAATGCCGGGATCGAAGCCTGCACCGGCGATTGGATCCTCGAAGTCGATGCCGATGAGCATGTGGAGCCGGCCCTCGCCGAGGAGATCCGCCAGGTGATCGCCACCTCCCGCCATGGCTGGCACACGGTGCGGCTGGACAATTACATCGGCACCAGGCTGGTCCGGCATGGCTGGGCCGGCAGCTTCGGCACCTCCGCCAAGCCGGTGCTGTTCCGCCGCGGCGCGAAGCGCTGGCGGGACCAGCGGGTGCATCCGGGGCTGGAGCGGCAGGGGAGCGAGGGGCCGCGCCTCGCCCGCGGCGCGCTGGCGCATTACGTGGACCGCGACATCTCCGACATGCTGCGGCGGCTGGACCGCTACTCCTCGGCCAAGGCGGCGGATCTGCTCGCCTCCGGCAAGATCGGCTCGCTGCCGGCCAATCTGCGGCGCGGCGTCACCCGTGGCTGGAAATCCTATGTCAGTCGCCGCGGCTACCGGGAGGGTGCCTGGGGCGTGTTGCTGGCGCTCTGCACCGCCGCCTTTCCCCTGCTTTCCTACCTGAAGGCGCGGCTGGAGCCGGAGCGGCACCGGCCGTTGCAAACCCTGCCCGGCGCCGCCACCTCTGCCGGCATGCCGGACGCCGACCCGCCGCCGTGAGCGCAACCCTGGACCTGCCGGCGCCCCTGGCGGCGCCGACCGCGCCCTTGCGCATCGCCCATGTCATGGCCGGCGCGGCCATGGGCGGCGCCGAGGCCTTCTATGAGCGGCTGGTCGCGGCGCAGCACGCCGCCGGCGAGCAGGTGCTGGCCATCATCCGCGCCGAGCCCGGACGGGCAGCCCGGCTGCGGGCAGCCGGGCTCGATCCGGTGGAGCTCGGCTTCGGCGGGCCGCTCGACCTGCGGACCGCGCCGCGGCTGCGGACGGCGCTGGAGGCGTTCCGGCCGCAACTCGTCGTCTCCTGGGCCAACCGGGCCAGCCGCTTCGCCGGGGCGGTGAAGCGGCGGGGCGCGCCCTGGACGCTGATCGGCCGCATGGGCGGCTATTACGACCTGAAGTACTACCGTGGATGCGACCATGTGGTCGGCAACACCGAGGATCTGCGGCGCTGGATCATGCGGGGCGGGGTGGCGGCGGACCGTGCCCACTACCTGCCGAATTTCGCCGCCGACCTGGCCGGGGCCGCGCCTGCCGCGCTGCCGGCGCCGCCGGGCGCGCCGAAGCTGCTGGCGCTCGGCCGGCTGCACCGCAACAAGGGCTTCGACGTGCTCCTGCGGACGCTGCCCATGCTGCCCGGCGTGCATCTCTCGATCGGCGGGGAGGGGCCGGAGCGGGCGGCGCTGCAATCCCTGGCGGCCGAGCTGGGGGTGGCGGAGCGTGTCGCCTTCCTTGGCTGGCGGCAGGATATCGGCGCGCTGCTGGCGGGCAGCGACATCTTCCTCTGCCCCTCCCGGCATGAGCCGCTGGGCAATGTGGTGCTGGAGGCCTGGTCGGCCGGGCGGCCGGTGGTCGCGGCGGATGCCGCCGGGCCGGCGGCGCTGATCGAGGATGGCCGGACCGGGCTGCTGGTGCCGCGGGAGGCGCCGGCGCCGCTCGCCGCCGCCATCGCCGGGCTGCTGGAGCAGCCGGCGCGCGCCGCGGCGCTGGCCGCCGCCGGCCGGGCGGAATTCGAGCGCGCCCACGCCGCGCCGGCCGTGCTGGCGCGCTGGCGGGAATTCCTGGCGGCGGTGGCGCTGCGGGAGGGTGGCTGATGTGCGGCCTCGCCGGGCTTGCCCTGGCCGCTGGCCAGGCGCCCTCCGCCACGGTGCTGGAGGCGATGACGCGGGCGCTGGCGCATCGCGGCCCGGATGGCCATGGCCATCACGTGGTCGGCAATGTCGCCCTCTCCCATACCCGGCTCGCCATCATCGACCTCGTCACCGGCGACCAGCCGCTGTTTGCCGGCCCGGCGGCGCTGGTGGCGAATGGGGAGGTGTACAATTACCGGGAGCTGCGGACCGAGAACCAGCTCCACTGCGCCACCAACAGCGATTGCGAGCCGCCGCTGCATCTCTTCCGCCGCGACGGCATCGGCTTCGCTGACCGGCTGCGCGGCATGTACGCCATCGCGCTGCATGACCGCGCGGCGCGGCAGGTGGTGCTGGCGCGCGATCCCTTCGGCATCAAGCCGCTCTACCTGGCGGAGATCCCGGGCGGCATCGCCTTCGCCTCGGAGCCGCAGGCGCTGCTCGCCGCGGGGCTGGTCGCGCCGCGCATCCGGCCGGAGGCGCTGGCGGAGCTGCTGCAGCTGCAATTCACCACCGGCGCCGAGACGATCTTCCAGGGCATCACCCGCGTGCTGCCGGGCGAGACCATCGTCATCGCCGACGGCGCCGTCACCGAGCGCCATCGCCGCGCCGCCCTGCCGGAGGGCGGGCCGGAGTGCATCTCGGCGGAAGCGGCGCTCGCCCGGCTGGATGTGGCGCTGGAGGAGAGCGTCGCGCTGCACCAGCGCAGCGACGTGCCCTATGGCATGTTTCTCTCCGGCGGCATCGACAGCGCGACGGTGCTGGCGATGATGGCGCGGCTCAACGAGCGTCCGGTGCTCGCCTTCACCGCCGGCTTCGACGTGCCCGGCGCGGCGGATGAGCGGGAGGCGGCGCGGGCGATGGCCGCCTCGGTGGGCGCGAAGCACGTCACCGTTGCGGTGGATGAGGCGATGGTCTGGCGGCACCTGCCGGAGATCGTCGCCGCCATGGACGACCCGGCGGCGGACTACGCCATCATCCCCACCTGGTTCCTGGCGCGGCGCGCGCGGCAGGAAGTGAAGGTGGTGCTGTCCGGCGAGGGTGGCGATGAGATCTTCGGCGGCTATGGCCGCTACCGCTCCGCCATGCGGCCCTGGTGGCTGGGCGGCAAGGCGCCGCGCAGCCGCGGCAGCTTCGACCGTCTCGAGGTGCTGCGGGCGCCGCTGACCGGCTGGCGGGACGGCATCGGCGCGGCGGAGGCGGCGGCGGCCTCGCCCGGCCGCACCCGTTTGCAGGCGGCGCAGGCGCTGGATGTGACGGACTGGCTGCCGAACGACCTGCTGGTGAAGCTCGACCGCTGCCTGATGGCGCATGGCGTGGAGGGCCGCACGCCGCTGCTGGACACCGGCATCGCCGAAGCGGCCTTCCGCCTGCCGGACGCGCTGAAGGTGCAGGGCCATACCGGCAAGTGGCTGCTGCGTGAATGGCTGGCCCGGCGCCTGCCCGCCGCCGAGCCCTACAAGCCGAAGCAGGGCTTCACCGTGCCGGTCGGCGCCTGGATCGCGGGGGTGGGGGAGAAGCTCGGGCCCCTGGTGGCAGCGCAGCCAGGTATTGCCGAAATCGCCCGACCGGACCGGGTGGCGGCGCTGTTCCGCGCCGCGGGGGGCGACAAGCACAAGGGCTTCGCCGCCTGGCACCTGCTGTTCTACGCGCTCTGGCACCGCCGGCATGTGGAGGGGGTACGGGCGGAGGGGGATGTGTTCGCGGCGCTTTCGGCCCGGTAGCGCCTTCCGCCGGACTTACGGTGCCTCCGGCGAAGCCGGAAACAGGCGCCGGCGCCCTGGCTTGGAGCCGCAAGGCCGCCTGGCGGCCGGAATGTCGCAGTGCGAAAGGCCGGCCCGCCTTCATGGCGGCAGGGCGCGATCGGCCCGATCCGCAGCCGATGGCCGCCGATCCCGGCTCGGACACTCCTCGCGTTCCGGGCCGGGTATCGCGTGCAGGGTTGGCGCGGCGGCTGCGCGCCAGATTGAAGGACATACCGGCCGCGCCTGTGGGCCGAGATCGGCCGGTGTTCCGCGCGGCCGACATGAGGCGTCCTTGCGGGAAATCCCTGTCACGCATTCGGGACGGCGCGAAGCCGCGCGGGCGAGAGGTAATTGAAGCAGCAGGCGAACAGGCCTGCTAGGTTGTAACGCCGAACAGTGCTTCGGCTGGAGCAGTCCCATGCCAATGCGCGCTTATCGAGCGACGGTCGGCCATGTCGGCGTACATGTCGGACGTAATATCTGGAAGTGGGTCGGTGTGTCTGCTGCTGCTACGGTGATTGCCGGGTTCGTTTACGGGAAGCTGGGTCGAAGTGCCGGAGTATTCGGCGATTTCGCCGCACTTTCCGGTTGCATCCTCGGCACCCTGGTCATGGTGCGGAGTCAGCTGGGCTTCGTCCCGGAGCATCCGCTGCCGGGGGATGACGTGATCCAACAGTGACCGCGCTGGGCCCGGGGATCTCGCCACACTCCTAGCGAAAGGCGCTATGCTTGGCGGCAACACCGGGAGGATACCGCATGCCCCTGCGTCGCCGCCTGCTTGCCGCCGCCCCGCTGCTCGCCCTGCCGGTGCTGGCCCGCGCCCAGTCCGGCGCCATGCGCCTCGTCGTTCCCAACGCCCCGGGCGGCACCAGCGACATCCTGGCGCGGCTGATCGCCGAACCGCTGGGCCGGGCGCTGGGCGGGACGGTGATCGTCGAGAACCGGGCCGGCGCCGGCGGCAATATCGGCGCCGACCTGGTGGCGAAGAGCACGCCGGACGGCACCACCATGCTGCTGCTGGATGTCAGCGTGCTGGAGACCTTCCCGAGCCTGCTCGCCCGCATGCCCTATGACGTGGAGCGGGACCTGGCGCCGGTGCAGATGCTGATCTACGCGCCCTACATCCTCGCCGTCGCCAACCGCCTGCCGGTGCAGGATGCGAGGGCGCTGGCGGCACATGTGAAGGCCAATACGGGCAGGGTCAGCGCGGCCAATTCCGGGGCGGGGACGCTGACCCATATCGTCGCCCTGTCGCTCGCCAGCCATTGGGGCGGGGAGATGATCCATGTGCCCTATCGCGGCGGCGCGCCGGCGCTGCTGGCGGTGGCCTCGGGCGAATCCGACCTGACCATGGCCGGGGCGACGCAATCCCAGCCCTATGTCACGGGCGGGCAGATGCGGGGCGTGGCCGTCTCCGGCCGGCAGCGCCTGACGGCGGTGCCGGACCTGCCGACCTTCGCCGAGCTGGGCTGGCCCCTGCCGGAATCGGGGACCTGGCAGGGGCTGCTGGTGCAGGGCCAGACGCCGCCCGCCATCGTGGCGCGGCTGGAGGCGGCGGTGGCGGAGGTGCTGGCCATGCCCGCGGTGCGCAGCCGCATCGCGGAACTCGGCGGGGTGGTGCAGGCGGATGGCGCGGCAGCCTTCAGGGCGCGGCTGCAGGCCGATACGGCGGCGCTGAGCGCCATCATCCGCACGAACAACATCCGGATGGACAACTGACTCCGCCGGCCTCCTCTTCTGGCCGTTCCGGCCGGGCCTGCCAATGCGCGCTCGACCCCGTGGAGCGCACCTCAAGCCCCGGCACCTTCCTGCCATGAGAAGAAGGAAGCCGCTCCGGTCAGCATGGCCCTTCGCTGCACACCGCATCGCGGCCCAGCGGCACGTCCCGCATCGTCACGCCCCGCGGCATTTCCCGGAACACCGGCGCCGGGCTCCCGCTCAGCCCCCAGGGCCCCGCCTTCGGTTCCGGCGCCGGCCAGGGGCTGCGCCGCCAGGCCATCAGCGCCGGCACGCCGCCCAGCAGCAGCAGGGTCGCCGCCAGGGCCAGCAGATCGGCATCGAGATAGGTCATCCTGCGCTCCATTGCGGGGCATGCTGCCCCTCGCTCTTGGACCCCACCATGACCACCCCCGCCTGAACCGGCGCTGAGCGACCCGTTCAGCCTGGGTTCAGCCAAGACGGTGCAAACAGCCCCATGCGTCGCCCCCTGCTCTGCCTCCTGGCCGGCCTCGCTTTGGTCGCGCCCCAGGCCGCCCGCGCCGATGATGACGATCACGAACGCGCCCGCGCCGCGGTGGAGGCCGGGCGCATCCGTCCGCTCGCGGAATTGCTCGCGGCGGTGGAACGGCGCTTCGTCGGCCAGGTGGTGGAGACCGAGCTGGACGACGACGACAACCGCTGGACCTACGAATTCAAGCTGCTCCCGCCCTCCGGCCGGATGTATCGGGTGATCCTCGATGCCACGACGGGCGCCGTCCTCTCCACGCGCGGCCCGGTGCAGGAGCGGCGCTGATGCGGGTGCTGGTGGTGGAGGACAGCGAGGCGCTCGCGGCCCAGCTCCGCGAGGCGCTGGCGGCGGCGCATTTCGCCGTGGACCATGCGGCGGATGGGGAGGAGGCACTCTTCCTCGGGGAGACCGAGCCCTATGACGCGGTGGTGCTCGATCTCGGCCTGCCGCGGCTGGACGGACTTTCGGTGCTGCGCCGCTGGCGCGCCGCCGGCCGCGCCATGCCGGTGCTGATCCTGACGGCGCGCGATGCCTGGACGGAGAAGGTCGCTGGCCTTGATGCCGGGGCGGATGACTACCTGGCCAAACCCTTCGTGATGGGGGAGCTGCTGGCCCGGCTGCGCGCCCTGGTCCGCCGCGCCCATGGCCGCGCCCAGGCGGAGCTGCAGGTCGGCGCGCTGAGCATCGATACCGCGACCAGCGCCGTCGCCCTGGAGGGGCGGCCGGTGCGGCTCACCGGCCTCGAATTCCGGCTGCTCTCCTATCTCGCCCACCGCCCCGGCCAGGTGGTCTCCAAGACCGAGCTGACGGAGCATCTCTACGCCCAGGATTTCGACCGGGACTCCAACACGCTGGAGGTGGTGATCGGCCGGCTGCGCAGGAAGCTGGACCCGGCGCTGATCGAGACGCTGCGTGGCCAGGGCTACCGGCTGGTGGCGCCGGGCTGAGCCTCCATGCGCCCCCGTTCCCTGACGCTCCGCCTGGCGCTGCTCTCGGCCGCCTGGGTCGCGCTCGGCCTCGGCGTCGCCGGCTGGCTGATCCTCTCCCTCACCTCCAGCCAGATGCTGCGCAGCTTCGACGGCCGGCTGGTGAACCTGCTGGACGCGGTCGCCGGCGTCGCCGCGGTAGGGCCCGAGGGGCAGCTTTCGGTCGGCACCGTCCGGGCGCTCTCCGCCACCAATTTCGCCCAGCCGCTATCGGGCTATTACTGGCAGCTCGCCGCGCCCGGGGCGCGCAGCGCCACCTCCCGTTCGCTCTGGGATGCGCGGCTGCCGCCCTATGACCTCGCCGCCGGCAACGGCCCGCATGTCCGCGACGTGCCGGGGCCGCGGGGGGAGAGGCTGCGGCTGGCCGAGCGGGCCGTGGTGCCGGTGGATGGCAGCCAGCCCGTGCTGGTGCAGGTGGCCATCGCGCGGGGGGAGCTGGACCGCGACATCCGCCGGCTGCGCCTGCTGGTGGGCGGCACCTTCGCGCTGCTCGGCGCCGGCCTCGTGCTCGGCACGGTGGCGCTGCTGGTCTTCGGCCTGGCGCCGCTGCGGCGGGCCCGCCACACCCTGGCGGAGGTCAGGGCGGGCCGCCGGGAGCGGCTCGCCGCCGGCCCCGCGCCGGCCGAGATCGCGCCGCTGCTGGAGGAGATCGACGCGCTGGTGGCGCAGAACCGGGCGACGGTGGACCGCGCCCGGGCGCATGTCGGCAACCTCGCGCATGCGCTGAAGACGCCGATCGCGGTGCAGCGCGCCGCCCTGGCGCCGGAGGCGCCGGACCTGCCACTGGCCCAGGCGCAGAACGCGGCGATGGAGCGGCTGGTGCAGCACCATCTGGTGCGTGCCCGGGCCGCGGCCCTGGCCGGCTCCGCCACGACCGAGGCGGTGCCGATGGCGGTGGCCGGGGAGATCGCCCGGGTGCTGCGGCGGCTCTTCGCCGGCAAGGGGATCGAGATCGCGCTGGCCGGGGATGAGTCGGTGCGGGTGCCGGTGGACCACCAGGACCTGGCGGAGATGCTGGGCAACCTGCTGGAGAATGCCTGCAAATGGGCCCGCAGCCGGGTGTCCCTGAGCGTGGCGCGGGAGAATGGCGGGGTGATGCTGCGCATCGCCGATGACGGGCCCGGCCTGCCCGAGGCGGCGCGGGAGGCGGTGCTGGCCCGCGGCATCCGGCTGGACGAAATGGCGCCGGGCAGCGGGCTCGGCCTCGCCATCGTGCGGGACCTGGCGGAGCTGTACCGGGGGCGGCTGGCGCTGGATCGGGCGCCGGAGGGGGGGCTGCTGGTGCGGTTCTGGCTGCCGCTGCGGTGATCGAGAGGGCGCCGCGCCCCTCCCCAAGCTCCACCCGCGCAGGGCCGAAAGGCTGCCGGACCCCATGAGTTGAGCGCGAGTCTCGGCTATACCCCGCCAGCAGCCCTAGGGAGACTTTGCCATGACCAGCTTCGACCTCATCCTCAAAGGCGGCCGGCTGGTGCTGCCCTGGGGCGAAGAGAATGCCGATGTCGGCGTCCGCAACGGCAGGATCGTGGCCATCGGCGACCTCCGCACCTCCGACGCCGCCGAGACCATCGACTGCGCCGGGCTGCACGTTCTGCCGGGGCTGATCGATGCGCATGTGCATCTGCGCGACCCGGGCGACCCGAAGGTCGAGACCCTGGCCACCGGCACCAGGGCCGCCGTGCTGGGCGGCCTCGCCGCGGTGTTCGACATGCCGAACACCGCGCCCTCCATCACCGACCGCGAAAGGCTGGATTGGAAGCGGGGCTATCTGGAGGGCAACGCCTATTGCGATGTCGGCATCTATGTCGGCGCCTCCAAGAAGAATATCGCGGAGCTGGCGGAGCTCGAACGTCAGCCGAATGTCTGCGCGGTGAAGGTCTTCGCCGGCTCCTCCACCGGCGATTTGCTGGTCGAGGACGATGCCAGCCTCGAAGCCGTGATGCGCAGCGGCCGCCGCCGCATCTGCTACCATTCCGAGGACGAGTACCGGCTGCAGGCGCGCAAGCCCGATTTCCACAGCGGCATGCCGCACCGCAACCACATGGTCTGGCGCGACGTGGAATGCGCCTTCCTCGGCACCCGCCGGCTGATGGCCCTGGCGCGGAAGACCGGCCGCCCCGCACACATCCTGCATGTCTCCACCGCCGAGGAGCTGGACTACCTGAAGGAGTTCCGCGACGTGGCGACGGTGGAGGTGCTGCTGAACCACCTGACCCAGACCGACGAGGCCTATGACCGCCTTGGCGGCTATGCGGTGATGAACCCGCCGATCCGCGACGAGCGCCACCTGCGGGCGGCCTGGGCGGCGGTGGCGGATGGCACCGTCGATGTGGTGGGTAGCGACCACGCGCCGCATTCCCGCGCCGCCAAGGAACGCCCCTGGCCGGATTGCGCCGCGGGGCTGACCGGCGTGCAGACCATCGTCCCGCTGATGCTGGACCATGTGAATGCCGGCCGGCTCTCGCTGACGCGCCTCGTGGACCTGATGTGCGCCGGCCCGGCGCGCGTCTATGGCGCGCTCAACAAGGGGCGGCTGGCCGCCGGCTACGATGCCGACTTCACCCTGGTGGACATGAAGAAGCGGCGCACCATCGAGGAAAGCTGGATCGTCTCCCCCTGCGGCTGGACGCCCTTCGCGGGCCAAAGCTGCACCGGCTGGCCGGTGGCCACCATCATCCGCGGCCAGGCGGCGATGCGCGAGGATGAGGTGCTGGGCGCGCCGCGCGGCAAGCCCGTCGCCTTCCGCTGAGCGACCCGGCATGCGGCCGGTCCATTTCATCACCCATCCGGAGGTGGTGATCGACCCGGCGGTGCCGGTGACCGACTGGCCGCTCTCCGCCCGCGGCATCGCCCGCATGCAGCGCCTGGCAAGCCGCCCCTGGGCGCGGGGCCTCGGCGCCATCTTCTGTAGTGCCGAGCGGAAGGCGCGCGACGCGGCGGGGCTGCTGGCCGCGCCGCTCGGCCTCGCCCCCATCATCCTGCCCGGGCTGGGCGAGAATGACCGCTCCGCCACCGGCTATCTGCCGCGGACGGAGTTCGAGACGGTGGCGGACGCCTTCTTCGCGCAGCCGATGCAGAGCGTGCGCGGCTGGGAGCGTGCCGCGGACGCGCAGCGACGCATCCTGGCGGCGGTGGAGGCGGTGCTGGCGCAGGTGGCCGGGGGGACGGGGGCGGTCGCCATCCTCGCCCATGGCGCCGTCGGGGCACTGCTGCTCTGCCACCTGAAGCGCGTGCCGATCAGCCGGGCGGAGGACCAGCCCGGCGAGGGGGGTGGCCAGGCCTTCAGCTTCGAGGCCGCGTCCCGCGCGCTGCTCGCCGGCTGGCGCAGCCTCGAAGCGCTGGGGGAGGAGGGCGTCCCGGCCGGCTGATCCCAGCGCGGGGCAAGGCACCGATGGCGTGACATCCGGCACGGACGCCGGCGCAGATTCCGAGCCATCCTCGCCCCAACCGAAGGGGAGGGGAGCGATATGGCCGGATCCTACAAGGGCGCCTGCTTCTGTGGCGCGGTGGCGATCGAGGCGAGCGGCGAGCCCGAGGCCATGGGCTATTGCCATTGCCGCTCCTGCCGCTCCTGGTCCGGCGGGCCGGTGAACGCCTTCAGCCTCTGGGCGCCGGAGGCGGTGAAGGTGACGCAGGGCGAGGAGCACATCGCCACCTTCGCCAAGACGGAGATGAGCCACCGGCAATATTGCCGCCTCTGCGGCGGCCATCTGCTGACCCGGCACCCGCCGCTCGGCATGGTGGACGTCTTCTCCGCCACCTTGCCGGACCTGCCTTTCCACCCGGCTGTGCATGTGAACTATGCCGAGACGGTGCTGCCGATGAAGGACGGGCTGCCGAAGCTGAAGGACTTCCCGAAGGAGTTCGGCGGCAGCGGGGAGATGGTGGCGGAGTAGGGCCTCATCGCCTGAGCTGCACGCCGGCGACTGGCCGGGACGGCACGCGCGAAACCGGGCGAATGCATCCCCGCGGCGCCCGTGGACAGCTCTCCGGAGAGGAATATTGCCGCTGCGAAAGCTGCGCTGCGCAACCCGCCAGGCAGCCGCCTACTTGCGGCGCCGCCGCGACGCGGACGGGGCAGGGGGCTGGCGCGTCCCGCCTCCGGCCGGCTCCCGCCCTTCTCCTTTGGCGGAGCCCTCGAGAAGGCTCCCGAGCATCTCCATCAGCGCCTCATCCGCCGGCGAGGGGAAACGCTCCCGCAGCACATCGCCATAGAGGGTCGCGGCGAGGGAGTGGCGGAAGGGCAGCCTGCCGCCCCGCGCTGCCGCCTCCCGGGCGAAGGCCAGGGTCTCCTCGTCCACCGGCACGATGATGCCGAACCCGGCATGGAAGGGGCCGGCATCGAACAGCCGCAGGCCGAAGGCCAGCCCCTCCGGTGCCGAGGCTTCCAGGCTCTTGTCCAGCAGCCACAGCCGCGCATCGGCGGCCAGCAGGTCCTCCACCCAGAGCCCCGCCGTCTCGTGCCGCCCGGCGGCGCGGAACAGGGAGAAGCGCGCCCCTGCCATCGCCTCGGCCAATGCCCGGTCCGGCGGCGGCAGCGCCGCGGCGCCCTTGGCCAGGAAGCCGTCATAGGCGCGCCGGCCGCGCTGGTTCGGCTCGAACAGCGCGATGTCCATCAACATGGCGAGCACCTGGTCGTCATCCGGCACCGCCTCGGCGCCGGACAGGATCTGCTTCACCGCCCGGCTGAGATCCGCCTTGCTGCAGGCCTGCGGGGCCAGGCGCAGGATGCGCTGGATGCCGGCGCGGATCGGGTCGTAAAGGGCCAGAGCCTCCTCGCGCGTCATGCCTCCTGATCCCTCTCCCGCAGCCAGTCCTCGGTCGTGCGCGTCACCGGCCGCGCCGGGCCGGCATAGGGGTCCAGCGCGGCCTCCGCCGCCACGATGGCGCGGCAATCCTCGCACATCTCCAGCACCGCCAGCCGGGCCAGGTCCTGGAACATCCAATGCCCGCTCGCCTGCAGCTTCGCCTTCACCCGGGCCAGGCTGCTGGCGGTGCCAAAGGGCCTGGCGCAGCGGGTGCAGAGCGCCGGCGCCTCCGCCTTCACCACCACCGGCCTTGCGGCTGCCTCGGCGAAGTTCAGCCGCGGCTCCAGGGTGATGACCTTCTCCGGGCAGGTCGCCGCGCAGAGCCCGCATTGCACGCAGGCGGTCTCGAGGAAGCTCAGCTCCGGCCGGTCCGGGTTGGCGGTGAAGGCCTGGGTCGGGCAGACCATGGTGCAGGCGAGGCAGAGGGTGCAGCCCTCCGCCGCCACAAGCGCCAGGCCGAAGGGTGCCTGCTCCGGCAGCTGCACCACCGCCGGTCCCGCGCCGCCATGCAGCGCCGCCAGCGCCTGGCGCAGCACCTCCCGCGGCGCGCCCAGGGCGAGGAAGCTGGCGGCCGGGCGGGGGGTGCGCAGCGCGAGGGCGGGCGAAAGCGCCTCCGCCAGGGTGAAGGGGTCGTCGGTCTCGATCGCCGCGGCACGGGGCGGCGCGGCCTCCAGCCCAAGGCCGGTCAGCGCGGCGCCCAGGTAATCCAGGTTGCGGAACAGCCCCTCCGCGCCATGCGGCCGGTGGCCGGGCAGCAGCACCCGCACCGAAGCCGCGCCCCAGGCGAAGGCGGCGGCGAGCAGGGCGAGATCCAGCTGCGTCGGCTCGTTCAGCCGCAGCGGCAGCACCCGCGCCGGCAGCCCCTCGCCATGCCGGGCGAGGGCGTCGATCAGCGCCTCCCCCTGCTCGCCGCCATGCAGCAGCAGCACCGGGTCGCGCCCGCCCGCCTCGGCGAAGCCCAGCAGCAGGGCGCGGGCCTGGGCCAGCAGCGTGGCGGGCGGCGGCAGCGCATAGGTGATGGCCCCGGTCGGGCAGACCGCTGCGCAGGCGCCGCAACCGGCGCAGATCTCGGCGCTGAGCGCCACATGCTCCGCCCCGCGGGCGCCGGGCGGCGCCACCCCGGGGGTGATCGCGCCGGTCGGGCAGAGATCGAGGCAGCGGGTGCAGCCGGTGCGGCGGTTGCGGCTATGGGCGCAGAGCCCGGCCTCGAATTGCACAAAGCGCGGCTTGTCGAACTCGCCGACCAGGGTGCGGGCCTCGGCGATGAGCCTCTCCACCGCGGCCGCATCCTCCGGCGCGGCGCGCAGATAGCCGATGCGGGTCGCCGGCAGCAGCGGCGGCCCGCCGGTGAGGTCGAGGATCAGGTCGCAGCGGCTCCTTGCCCCGTCCTTGCCGGCGCCCCAGACATAGCGATCGCGGGAGGCGGGGGAGGGGGCGGCATAGCCATCCACCAGCACCTCGAAGGTGCCGAGCCAGCCCGTGGCGCCGCGGGCTCGGCCGCGCAGGACGGGGAATTCGGCGCTGCGCGGCGGCGTCACCGGCTCGGCCCCGGTCAGCAGCACCGTCAGGTCCAGCGTATCCGCCAGGCGCCGCGCGGCCTCGATGGCCACCGCGTCACGCCCCAGCACCAGCGCCACCCCCTCGCTCTTCAGCGGCACCAGCGGCGTGGCCGGCAGCGGCACCGCGGCGGCGGCGAGCAGCGCCGCCATCTTCGGCCCGGTCTGCGCCGCCTCGGCGGACCAGCCGGCCTGCTCCCGCAGATTGACGAAGGTAAGGGGCGCGGCGCTGCCCGCCGCCTCCGCCTCCTGCGCGAAGAGCGGCGCTTCCTGGGTGCAGCCCACCGTCACCGGGCGGCCTTCCCCGAGCGCGGCGAGGAAGCGGTCGAGCTGGCTGCGGCAGAGCTGCTCGGCGATCCGCAGCTCCGCCCCGCGCGCGGCGCAGCCACGGGCGAGGGTGCGGCCATCGAGCGGCATGCTGTCCTCGCAACTGCAGACGAAGGCGATGCGGTCGGTCATCTCGCGGTCCCGGGCCCCTGGCCGTCCTGGTCATCTATGGCGGCCGGCCGGGCCGGTCCGTTCGCGGCGCTGGCCTGGAAGGGCAGGGCAGACACCGGGCCCTGGTCCGGGCGCTTGGCTGGCCATATATGCGCCGGCGCACGCTTCTGCGAGGGAAGACAGCATTCGCCCCGGCCTGCCGCCTCTGCCCAGCGTCTTCCGGCCCGTCGTCCTGCGGGAAGGGGCGGATGCCCTTGCGCGGGCGGTGGCGCTGGCGCCGCGGGAAGGGGCGGGGTGCCTTACCTGGGTCTCCGCCTATGCCCGCGCCGAGGCGGCGGTGGTGCTGGAGCCGGAGTTGCCGCTGGCCCAGGCGCGGCTTGCCTTCCATGCCGCGGCCAATGCGCTGGCCGATGCGGTGGCGGCGCTCGGCCCGCCGGAGCGGGCGGTGGCGCTGCGCTGGCCCGGCCGGCTGCTGGTGGAGGGCGGGGAATGCGGCTGCGTCCGCCTCGCCGCCCCGCCCGGTGCGGCGACGGAGGCGGTGCCGGACTGGCTGGTGGTGGGCATGGAGCTGCGCCTGGCCTTTCCGGAGGGCCATGCCCCGGGCGAGACGCCGGACCAGACCAGCCTGTTCGAGGAAGGCTTCCCGGTGGAGCTGGACGCCGCGGCGCTGACCGCCGCCTGGGCCCGGCACCTGATGGCGGGGCTGGAGGAATGGCAGGCGCGCGGGCCGCAACGGCTGATCGAGACCCTGCTCGCCCGGCTGGCGGAGGCGCCGGCGGCGGGGCGGCGCGGGATCGAGCCCGGCACGGGGGCGCTGGTGGTGGAGCGGGATGGCATGCGGGAGCGGTGGGATTTGCCATGGTGAGGTGGGCGGCACGGGTCTGGCGGCCGGGGATTTCCCCAGGCCCGCAGCCTGGCGCGGAGCGCCGGCAGGCCGGAGCGGCCAGGGAAACAGAGCTGGAGCCATATCCGATCAGTGGAATCGCCTGATCGGATATGGCTCTAGAAGACATGAGATCTGGAGCGGCGTATCTCCGGCCTGATGGATTACCCCGTGATCCGTCAGGTCGGAGGCCGTTCCAGAAGCCGGAGTCGTTGCCCCTCATGGCCATGCCGCCAACCCCGACAGGAGCCGGACCGGCCGCTGGGCCCCAGCCCGGGCTGCCGCGCCGCGGCCTCGGCCGCCCGGTCCGGGGGCGGGGCACCCGTGCGCATCGCGGCTGCCACCCATGATCCGCCTGCCCCGCACCATCCGCCTCGACCCCTCCGACCGCCTGGTCTTCGAGCGCGCGGCCGAGCCCGGCGAATGGGCCGTGCCGGGCGGCTTCGAATTCTGGGACAGCGACCCCGCCACCCTCACCGGCAAGCGGCGCCAGGCCTTCCGCGCGGGCTTCCTCGGCCTCTCCAGCCTCGGCTGGTCCAGCCTGGTGGAGGTGGCGGAGGCGAGCCCCGCCGAGCACAAGGCGGCGGTGGCGGCGCTCGCCGCGCATATCCTCGCCGCCCATGGCGCGCCGGACGCGGCCGCCGCCCGGGCCGCGGCCGAGGAGGAGATCGCCTTCGCCGCCTCGCTCTGCGACCATCCGCCCGGCACGGTGCTGGCGCTGGCCCGCCGCATCGAGGCGGGCGCGGTGCGCGAGCAATTCCGCACCCTGCACCGCCGCGCCGAGCCACTGCGCGAGCCCGCCGCCCTGCCGGTGTTTGCGGTGGTGGAGGAGGTGGAGGATGAACCCGCCGAACGCCCGGACCTGACCCGCCTATGAGCGATTTCTGGACCGCCTCCGGCCACCTTCTCTGCGACCGCGACGCGGCGGGGCGGCTGGTGCCGACCCCCGATCTCTGGCGCGCCTTCCTGGCCCGGCCGGAGCTGGTGCCGCCGGAGGAGGCCTGCGAGGCCGAGCTCGCCCTGCATGCCGGGTTGCTGGCAGCACCGCTGCGCCCGGTGGCGCCCGCGGAGGTGGCGGCGCTGGCGGACGCGGATGCGCGGGAGAACTGGGCGCTCTACCTGGCCTTCCGCGACCGGGTGCAGGCGGCGCCGACGCTGGAGGCGGCTTGGCTCTCCCTCTACCGCGGCGATGTCCGCGGCATTCCGCCGCTCTTCCTGCAGATGCTGACGCATCTGGTGGCGCGCGCCGCCATGGAGGGGGAGGCGGATGCCTTCACGCTTCGCGCCGCCGAATGCCTGTTCCGCCCGCAGCGCGCCGCCATCCATCACGGCGCGACCCTGCTGGCGGATGAGGAGGTGCTGGAGGCCCGCGCCGCGGATGGGGATCTCGGCGCCATCGGCCGGCTGCTGACCGAGGCCGGCGCCCCGCCGCGCGAGGTGGAGCTGGAGGTGCTCTCCGAGGCGCTGGCACCATCCTACGCCGCGCGGTCCGACGCGCATGACCTCGCCCTCGACATCGCCGAGGGGCGGCCGGGGCAGGCCGGCCTGGCCCGCGCCCTGGAACGCTTCATCCGCCATGCGATCGGAGAGGAGGTGACGATCCGCCCGGTTCCGGTCATCGAGGATGCGCACTGGCGCTGGCATGTCGGGCTGGATGCGGAGGCGACCGCCATCGCCAATGCGCTCTGGCGCGGGGAGGCTGTGGCGCAGGCACGCCTCGCCCGCCTGCTCTGGCTCGGCGTGCTGGAATTCCGGGAGAGCTCGCGCGTCCTGCCGGAGGTGGCGGGGCGGCCGGTCTATCTGGCGCTGGCCATGGATGCGGCGCAGCGCGTGCGGCTGAAGCCGCAGAACCTCGCCACCGGCCTGCCGCTGATCGCGGCGGAGCAGGCGGCATGAGCCGGCTGGAAGTCCCGGGCACGCTGCATCTCCCGCTCGGCGTGCTGGTGGAGCGGCGGCCCGGCGTGACGCAATGGGCCGAATGGTCCTGGCGGGCGGTGGAGGTGCTGGAGGAGGCGCCGGAGCTGCTGCCCTGGACCCTGCTGCGGGAGGAGGCGGGGCGGAGCCTGTTCTTCGCCGGCAGGGCGGACTTGATGCTCTGCCCGACCGACACGCCGAACTACCTGGACAATCTCGGCGCCGCGGTGCCGAGCCTCTGGGTCGTGCTGCGGCCGGTGGAGGCGGCGCCGGGCTACGCGCTGCACGCCGTGACGGTGGATAGCGGCGAGGCGCATCTCTACGCCGATGCCGGGCAGGATCTGCTGGAAGCGCTGCCGATGCCGCCCGGCCTGCGGGCGCTGCTGGAGGGCTTCGTCGCGCAGCACCATGTGGAGCGCGGCTTCCACAAGCGGAAGCGGGACCGGGCGGACCCCGGGGCGATGGGCCGCCGCCGCCCGGGGAGCGAGGGGTGAGCGAGGCGGAGGGCTTCCTTGCCCGCTGGTCCCGTCGCAAGCGCGCGGCGCGGCAGGAGGCGAAGCTGCCGGAGCCGGACCCGGCCGCGGCGGCGCCCGAGGCCGCGGCGCCGGCCGAGCCCGCAATTGCCTCGCCCGCGGCCCCGCCGCCAGAGCCGGTCTTCGATCCCGCCAGCCTGCCGCCGCTGGAGAGCCTGACGGTGGAGAGCGACCTGACGCCCTTCCTCCGCGCCGGGGTGCCGCAGGCGCTGCGCCAGGCGGCGCTGCGGCGGATGTGGAGCCTCGATCCGCTGATCCGCGATTTCGTCGGCCCGGCGGATTACGCCTGGGATTTCAACGCGCCGGAGGGGGTGCCAGGCTTCGCCCTGGAGCTCGGCGGCGATGTGAAGCGGCTGCTGGCCCAGGCGATCGGCCAGGCGGAGGACCAGCCGGAGGAGGCTGAGGCGGAGGCCGAAGCGCCGCCCCCGGCGCAGGAGCCCGACCCCGCCGCGGCCCTGGCCGAGGCAGCGCCGGCGGCGGCGCCCGACCCGACCCTCGCCGTGTCCGGCGATGCGGCCGCCGCCTTGCCCACGCCATCGCCCCCGGCAGCTTCCGCGCCGCCCCTGGCCGAGGCCGGGCCCGCCGCCCTTCCCCCGCCCGGGCGGCGCCGGCATGGCGGGGCGCGGCCGGCCTGAAGGGTCATCCTTGCAATTTCAGGGTGTTCCCCAAGCTAGACTCTTGCGGAATGGCCCCACGCCCTGTCAGATGAAGGCGTTAGATGGACCGACTGTCAGCATTGTCGCGAGAGCAGGAGCAGGCGTGACCAGGCGGAACGCGAACCTGCCGGATGCCCTGGAGGCGGAACGGGCGCGGCTCTTCGCCCTGCTCGGGCGGCTGCTCTCGGCCGCACCGGATGCGGCGCTGCTCGCCGGCCTGGCCGGGCTGCGCGGGGATGCCTCGCCGCTGGGCAGTGCCCTTTCGGGGCTCGCCGAGGCCGCGGCCAGCGCCCGGCCGCAGGCGGTGGAGCAGGAGTATTTCGCGCTCTTCATCGGCGTCGGGCGCGGGGAGTTGCTGCCCTACGCCTCCTACTACCTCACCGGCTTCCTGCATGAGCGCCCGCTGGCGGAGCTGCGCGCCCGCCTCGCCCGCCTCGGCATCGTCCGCAGCCCGGAGGTGGCGGAGCCGGAGGACCATCTCGCCTTCCTCTGCGAGGCCTATGCCGGGCTGCTGGAGGGCCGCTTCGGCCGGCGCGAGGACGCGCCCGAATTCTTCGACCGCCATCTCCGCCCCTGGGCCGGACGCTGCTGCGCCGACCTGGAAGGGGCGGCGGCTGCGGTCTTCTACCGCGCGGTCGGCCGCCTCGGCCGCACCGCCTTCGAGATCGAGCAGGCCGCCCTGGAGCTGCCGGCATGACCACCAAGGAATCGCCGTAATGGACAAGACCAGCTCGGAACGGCGCGGCTTTCTCCGTGCCCTCGGCCTCGGCACCGCGGCGGCGGCCGCGACGGTAGGGGAGGCGGCGGCACAGCGCGCGGATGCCGTCCCGCCCGGCCAGGCGCGGAAGGAGAATGCCGCGGAGCGCGTGGCCGCGCGCTACCGCGAGACGGCCGAGGACGTGCAGGCCTTCTACCGCACCAACCGCTACGAGTACTGAGGGGCGTGCCATGCTGATCAAGCGTTCGGATGGCAAGGCGGCGAGGCAGCGCCTCGCCTCGGCCTATGCGGGCCTCTCCGCCGGCGGGCTGGACCGTCGCGCCTTCCTGCGCCAGGCAGGCTTCGGCGGCGCGGGCCTCGCCGCGCTCGGCACGCTGGGCGCCGGCCGCGCCCAGGCGGCAGGCTCGATGGGCGTGCAGGATTTCAGCCAGCCGGTGCAGCGGGTGAAGAATGTCTGCACCCATTGCTCGGTCGGCTGCACCGTCACCGCCGAGGTGCAGAACGGCGTCTGGGTGGGGCAGGAGCCTTCCTGGGCCAGCCCGATCAACCGCGGCACGCATTGCGCCAAGGGCGCCTCGGTGCGGGAGCTGGTGAGCGGCGACCGGCGGCTGAAATACCCGACGAAGCTGGTCGGCGGGCAGTGGCAGCGCATCACCTGGGACCAGGCGATCGAGGAGATCGGCGCCAAGCTGCTGGAGGTGCGGGAGAAGGCGGGGCCGGACAGCGTGTTCTGGCTGGGCAGCGCCAAATTCACCAATGAGGCGGCCTATCTCTTCCGCAAATTCGGCGCCTTCTGGGGCACCAATTCGGTCGATCACCAGGCCCGCATCTGCCACTCCACCACCGTCGCGGGCGTCGCCAATACCTGGGGCTATGGCGCCCAGACCAACAGCTACAACGACATCCGCAACGCCCGCACCATGATCATCATGGGCGGCAACCCGGCGGAGGCGCATCCGGTCTCCTTGCAGCACGTCCTCTCCGGCAAGGAGATCAACCGCGCCAACCTCATCGTCATCGACCCGCGCTACACCCGCACCGCCGCGCATGCGACGGAGTATGTCCGGCTGCGGCCGGGCACGGACATCCCGCTGATCTGGGGCATGCTCTGGCACATCTTCCAGAATGGCTGGGAGGACCGGGAGTTCATCCGCCAGCGCGTCTACGGCATGGAGGAGATCCGCGCCGAGGTCGCGAAATGGACGCCCGATGAGGTGCAGCGCGTCACCGGCGTGCCGGGCGAGCAGCTCAAGCGCGTGGCGCAGATGTTCGCGACGCAGAAGCCCTCCACCCTCATCTGGTGCATGGGCGCGACGCAGAAGACCGTCGGCACCGCCAATGTGCGGGCCTATTGCGTCCTGCTGCTGGCCACCGGCAATGTCGGCAGCGCCGGCACGGGCGCGAACATCTTCCGCGGCCACACCAACGTCCAGGGCGCGACCGATCTCGGCCTCGATGTCACCACCCTGCCCGGCTATTACGGGCTGGACGAGAATGCCTGGCGGCACTGGGCACGGGTCTGGGAGGTGGAGTACGAGTGGTTGCTCGGCCGCTTCGCCAGCAAGGCGCTGATGGAGACGCCGGGCATCCCGACGACCCGCTGGTTCGACGCCACGCTGATGCCCGGCGAGCGGGAGAAGACCGCCGCCGATGGCGAGGCCTATGTGCAGCAGCCGCACAGCCTGAAGGCCATGGTGGTGTTCGGCCATGGCGGCAACACCGTCACCCGCATGCCGGAATCGGTGAAGGGGCTGGAGAAGCTGGAGCTGCTGGTGGTGGCGGATCCGCACCCCACCACCTTCAGCCAGCTCTCCGCGCGGAAGGACGGCACCTATCTGCTGCCGATCTGCACCAGCTTCGAGATGGAGGGCAGCCGCACCGCCTCCAACCGCTCCCTGCAATGGGGCGCGAAGATCGTCGAGCCGATCTTCGAGAGCAAGAACGACTACGACGCCATGTACCTGCTGGCGAAGCGGCTCGGCTTCGCCGATCAGCTGTTCAAGCGCATCGGGGTGGCGCAGGGGCCGAAGGGCCCCTCGGTCTCCGCCGAGGACATCCTGCGCGAGATGAATCGTGGCCTCTGGAGCATCGGCTATACCGGCCAGTCGCCGGAACGGCTGAAGCTGCACATGGAGCACCAGGACAAATTCGACCTGGTAACCCTGCGCGGGCGGCAGGGCACGCCGGTGGAGCACGACTATTACGGCCTGCCCTGGCCCTGCTGGGGCACGCCGGAGATCAGGCACCCCGGCAGCGCCATCCTCTACAACACCAACCTGCATGTGAAGGACGGCGGCGGCGCTTTCCGCGCCCGCTTCGGCGTGGAGCGCAACGGCCAGACCCTGCTGGCCGAGGGGAGCTGGTCCAAGGGCTCGGAGATCGAGGACGGCTATCCGGAATTCACCGTCGCGGTGCTGAAGCGGCTCGGCTGGTTCGACGATCTGACGGCCGAGGAGAAGACGAGCCTCGAGCGGCATTTCGGCACCAATATCGACCGCGCCGCCTGGTCCACCGACCTCTCGGGCGGCATCATCCGGGTGGCGCTGGAGCATGGCTGCTCGCCCTGCGGCAATGCCAAGGCGCGGGCGGTGGCCTGGAACCTGCCGGACCCGGTGCCGGTGCACCGCGAGCCGATCTACACGCCGCGGACCGACCTCATCGCCAAATACCCCACGCTGCCGGATCGCCGCGGCTTCCGCATGCCGCATCTCGGCCAGAGCGTGCAGGCGCGCAGCAATACGGTGGCGAAGGATTTTCCCATCGTGCTCACTTCCGGCCGGCTCGTCGAGTACGAGGGCGGCGGCGAGGAGACGCGCTCCAATCGTTGGCTGGCCGAGCTGCAGCAGGAGATGTTTGTCGAGGTGAACCCGGCCGATGCGGCGGAGCGCGGCGTGCGCGATGGCGGCTGGGTCTGGGTGCTGGGGCCGGAGAGCAATGCAAGGGTGAAGGTGAAGGCGCTGGTGACCGAGCGGGTCGGCAAGGGCGTCGCCTTCATGCCCTTCCACTTCAGCGGCTTCTACCAGGGCGAGGATCGCCGCCGCTTCTACCCGCCGGGCACCGATCCCATCGTGCTCGGCGAGAGCGTGAACACCGTGACCACCTATGGCTATGACCCGGTGACCTTCATGCAGGAAACCAAGGTCACCCTCTGCCAGATCCGGAGCGCATGATCATGGCTGTGATCGAGGAGCGCCGCAGGGCGCGGAGCGTGAATCACAGCCACTCCCGGAGGGAGACGGAATAATGGCGCGCATGAAATTCCTCTGTGACTCGGACCGCTGCATTGAGTGCAACGCCTGCGTCACCGCCTGCAAGAACGAGCATGACGTGCCCTGGGGCATCAACCGCCGGCGCGTCGTCACGCTGAATGACGGCAAGCCGGGGGAGCGCAGCATCTCCATGGCCTGCATGCACTGCACGGATGCGCCCTGCGCCGCGGTCTGCCCGGTGAGTTGCTTCTACACCACGGCCGATGCCATCGTGCTGCACGACAAGGATCTCTGCATCGGCTGCGGCTACTGCTTCTACGCCTGCCCCTTCGGCGCGCCGCAATATCCGCGCGTCGGCAATTTCGGCGGGCGCGGCAAGATGGACAAGTGCACCTATTGCGCCGGCGGCCCGCAGCAGGACAACAGCCCCGCCGAGTACCTGCAATACGGCGCCAACCGCATCGCCGAGGGCAAACTGCCGCTCTGCGCCGAGATGTGCAGCACCAAGGCGCTGCTGGCCGGCGATGGCGAGATCATCGCCAGCATCTACAAGGAAAGGGTGCAGCGCCGCGGCTATGGCTCCGGCGCCTGGGGCTGGCGCACCGCCTATCGCGAGACGGTGCCGGCATGAGCCGCGCGCTGCTCGGGGCGGCGCTCGCCCTCTCGCTCCTGGCCGGCGGCGCCCAGGCGCAGCAGACCTCCGGCCAGCCCTCCGGCGGGGCGCCGGAGGTGCAGGCGCCGGTGCCGGAAGTCGGCGCCGGCCGCGGCCGGCTCGGCTCCGGCCAGGTGCCGCAGACGACCGAGCCGCAGGCGCCGACCGGCGCGCCCGATGCGCCACCGGTCGCCGCCGCGCCCACGCCGGTCACGCCGATCCCGGCCCCGCCGCCGCTCGGCGACCGCGACCAAGCCGATGCCGCCGAACTGGAACTGCAGGCGACGCTGCGGGGCCAGCGCATCTCGGGCCGCATCTCCATCCCGAATGCGACGGCGGCCAACCTCATCCAGCCCGCCGGGCGGGAATGGCGGGAATTCCACAACCGTATCCTCACCTGGGTGGGCGGCGTCGCCGTGCTTGGCATGCTGGTGATCCTGGCCGGCTTCTTCCTCGTCAAGGGCCGCATCCGGCCGGAGGCCGGCATGTCCGGCCGCACCCTGCTCCGCTTCAACCTGCTGGAGCGGGCGAATCACTGGATGGTCGCCTCCTGCTTCGTCGTCCTGGCGCTGTCCGGCCTGAACCTCACCTTCGGCCGGCATGTGCTGCTGCCGGTGATCGGGCCGGAGGCGTTCACGGCGGTCAGCGCCGCCGGGAAGATCGCGCACAACTTCCTGGCCTTCCCCTTCACCCTGGGGCTGGTGGTGATGTTCCTGCTCTGGGTGAGGGACAACATCCCGAACCGGCTCGACATCGAATGGGTGAAGAAGGGCGGCGGCTTCATCGGCCGCGGCCATCCGCAGGCGCGGCGCTTCAATGCCGGGCAGAAGGGGATGTTCTGGATCACCATCCTGGGCGGCGGGCTGGTCGCCGCCTCCGGCTATGTGCTGGTCTTCCCCTTCACCGTCACCGACATCGCCGGGCAGCAATGGGCGCATGTGGTGCATGGCCTGCTGACGGTGCTGATGATCGCTGCCATCCTCGCGCATATCTATATCGGCTCCATCGGAATGGAGGGCGCGATCGACGCCATGACGACCGGGCAGGTGGACGAGAATTGGGCCAGGGAGCACCACTCGCTCTGGCTGGAGGAGGAGCGGGTCAAGGCACGCGCGCCGGTGCCGGGCGCGAAGCCGGCGGGCGCCGGCTGAAGGGCCGGGCGGCGTGAAGCTCATCGGCCTCGCCGGCTGGAGCGGGGCCGGCAAGACGACCCTGCTGGCGAAGCTGATCCCCTGCCTGGCGCGGCGGGGGATCGGCGTCTCCACCCTGAAGCACGCGCATCACCGCTTCGATGTCGATACGCCCGGCAAGGATAGCTGGGTCCACCGGGAGGCGGGGGCGCGGCAGGTGCTGGTCTCTTCCGGCCATCGCTGGGCGCTGATGACGGAGCTGCGCGGCGCGCCGGAGCCGGAGCTGCGGGAGCTGCTCGGGCATCTCTCGCCGGTCGATCTGGTGATCGTCGAGGGCTTCAAGCGCACCGGCCACCCGAAGATCGAGGTGCACCGCGCCGCCAACGGCAAGCCCTGGCTGCACCCGGAGGATCCGGCGATCCGCGCCGTCGCCGGCGATGTCCGGCCGCCCTCCGGCCTCCCCTGGGCGCATCTGGACGATGTGGAGGCGATCGCCGACCTCGCCCTGGCGCATGCGGTGCCGATCGACGCCTGGTAGCACGCCCCGCCTCGGTCTCCCCGGTTGACCCGGCGCGTGGCAAGCGTCCCATCGGAGTCCGAGGCGGGCGGCGCCATCGCCGGGCGGAGTCCCTGGGCTCCGCGCCCAGGAAGGCGTTCGGTGCCGGCCGCAATCGGCTATAGAACCCGCATGGCCCAGCTTTCCGATGATTGCTTCGCCTTTGGCGGCAAGCTGCTGAGCGTGGAGGAGGCCGCGGCGCTGATCGCCGAGCGGGTGCCGCCACTGCCCGGCGCCGAGGCGCTGCCGCTGCACCAGGCGCTCGGGCGGGTGCTGGCGGCGCCGCTGCTGGCCCCGCTGCCCTTGCCGCCCTTCTTCAACTCGGCGGTGGATGGCTATGCCTTCCGCCATGCGGATCTGTCCCCGGGCGCACCCACCAGGCTGCGGCTGGGAGGGCGGGTGGCGGCCGGGCATGCGGCCATGCCCCTGCCGCAAGGTGCGGCCGCCCGCATCTTCACCGGCGCGCCCATGCCGCCGGGCGCCGATACCGTGCTGATGCAGGAGGATGCCGGGCTGGCCGAGGGCGCGGTGCTGGTGCCGCCCGGCCTCCGGCCCGGCGCCAATGCCCGGCCGGCCGGGGAGGACGTGGCGGCTGGCGCCCTGGCCCTGCCGGAAGGCCGCCGGCTTAGGGCGCCGGAGATCGGGCTGGCGGCGGCGCTCGGCCTTGCCAGCCTGCAGGTGCGGCCGCTGGTGCGCGTCGGCGTCTTTTCCACCGGAGATGAGTTGGCCTCGCCCGGCACGGCGCTGGGGCCCGCCCAGACCTATGACAGCAACCGCTTCACCCTGCTGGCCCTGCTGGCGCGGCTGCCGGTGGTGGCGACGGATCTCGGCATCCTGCCGGATGACGCGGCGGCGACGGCAGCGGCGCTGCGCGCGGCGGCGGCGGGGCACGACCTGCTGCTCACGTCGGGCGGGGTGAGCACCGGGGAGGAGGACCATGTCCGCGCCGCCATCGAGGCGGGGGGCAAGCTGGTCTTCTGGCGGCTGGCGGTGAAGCCGGGGCGGCCGGCGGCGATGGGCGTCCTGCGGAACGCGGGCGGGAGCCTCTCGGGCGGGACGCCAGTGGTGGGGCTGCCGGGCAACCCCGTGGCGGCGGTGGTCACCTTCCTGCACCTCGCCCGGCCGCTGGTGCTGCGCCTGGCCGGCGCGGCGGCGGAGCCCCTGCCGCGCTTCGCCGCCCGCGCCGCCTTCGCCTACCGCAAGAAGGCGGGGCGGCGGGAATATGTGCGGGTGCGGCTGGTGCCCGGCACGGCGCTGCCGGAGGCGGTGAAATTCGCCCGCGAGGGGGCCGGGCTGCTCAGCTCCCTGACGGAATCGGACGCTTTCGCGGAACTGCCGGAGGAGGTGCTGGCGGTGGCACCGGGCGAGGTGGTGGCGGTGCTGCCCTTCGCCGCCCTGTTCTGAGACCGGCGGCTCCTCGGACGGCCGGTCCCATACGGCTGCGCGAGGGGCTGACCGATGTCGGCCGATGGGCGCGCAGCCGGCATGAGCCTGATGTCGGCGCGCCGCCGCCATCCAACCCTGCGCGATACCCGGCTCGGAAAGCCTGACATTCCGAGCCGGCTATCAGCCATAGCCGCTGGCGACCAGCGCGCCCGCCAGGGCGGTGATCTGCCAGGAGAACAGCACCCCCTCCGGCGTCACCGGCAGATGCGCCGCGGCCAGCGCCTCCGCCGTCCAGGTGTTGCAGGTATAGGTGCCGCTATAGCTCTGCCGGGCGGGCAGGAAGAGGCTGCCCGGATAGGGCCCCGCCCGCATCGGCGGCCCGGCGATGGAGGCGGCGACGAAGCCCGCCGCCCCTTCCTCCCCGCCCGGGGGCAGCCGCAGCCCGGTGCAGTCCCGCTCCGGGAAGGCCTTGGCGGGCGGCACGCGCAGCCCGGTGACGAGGATCGCCCCCGGCCCGGGGAACAGCGCCGCCAGGGCGGTGCCGAGGCCGGGACTGGTGGCCAGGACGTAGTCCCGGTCGCCGAAGCCGAAGAGCAGCCATTCGGCGCCGGGGAAGAGCGCGGCCACGTCCGGCGGCGCGGCCTCGGCTGGCAGGCCGATATCGCTGTGCCAGCCGCGGCGGAGCAATTGCAGCCGCGCCGCGCCCGCGGGCGCCGGGGGCGCGGCCGATCGCGGCGCCGCGCAGCCGGCCAGGGCGGCGGCGAGAAGGGCGCGGCGGCCAGGCCTGGCGTCAGCGCGCAGGCACGAGCGTCGTGCCAGGGGGCACCACCACGGTCTGCGGCGGCGGCGAAGGGTTGCTGCTGCTGATACAGGCCGACAGCAGCAGCGCCGAACTCAGAGCCAGGGCGATCCGCATGAAGCTGCACCTCCTCGGGATGATGGCGACCCGTCGCAGGGCGGGACCGCAGGCTTAACATTCCGAGCCGCAGGCGGTTTCGTATCGTTCCGAAAAACAGCAAGGCTCGGCGGCGAAACAGCGTCCGGTGCTTGGAGACGCCTGACACCCCCGGCATTGCCTGTCGTCCTGCCGCCACAGGCTGTGCGATGCGCCGGGGACTCCAGCGCCTCACCGGAATCCAGCGGCGTCGCGCAGCGACGTTGTGGCGATCTAGACCGGCAACCGGAACCTGGCGCGCAGTCCGCCGAGCGGGCTTTCTTCCAGCGCGATCTCCCCGCCATGCGCCCGCACGATATCGCGCGCGATGGCGAGGCCAAGCCCGGTGCCCCCAGGCGCGCCGGTGGCGAAGGGACGGAAGGATTCCTCCCGCGCCGCGGCCGGAATGCCCGGTCCGTCGTCATCCACCGTCACCTGCGCCCAGAGCGCGCCCTCCGCGCCGCCACGCGCCGCCGTCTCCACCGTCACCTGGATGCGGCCTGCATGGCGCCTGGCATTGTCCAGCAAATTGCCGAGGCAACGGCGCACCGCATCGGCCCGCAAGGGCATCTCCAGCGCGGGGGGCGCCACCACCTCCACTACGGCGCCGGAGCGCCTTGCCTTGGCCGCCACATCCTGCACCAGCGCCACCAGATCGGCCGGCGCCGCCTGCTCCGTCCCCTCGCCGCGGGCGAAGGCGAGATAGGCGGCGATCATCCGCTCCATCTCCTCCACATCCGCGGTCAGGGCGGAGAGGTCCTCCTCCGTCTCCGACCCGCGCGGCAGCATGGCGAGCGTCAGCCGCATGCGGGTCAGCGGCGTGCGGAGGTCGTGGCTGATGCCGGCCAGCATCTCGGTCCGCTGGCCGACGAAGCGGCGGATGCGGTCCTGCATGCGGTTGAAGGCGAGTGCCGCCTGCCGCACCTCGGAGGCGCCCTCCGGCTTGATGCTGCCGATGTCGCGGCCGAGGCCGAAGGCCTCCGCCGCCACCGCCAGGCGGTGGATGGCGCGCACCTGGTTCTTCATGAACACCACCGCGACCGCCGAGAGCAGCAAAGCGGAGCCGACCAGCCAGATGACGAAGAGGTAGAGCGTCGCGGTGAAGAGCCGCTTGCGCGGCGCCTCCACATGCAGGACGCCCTCCTCCGTCTGCACCCGGATGATGACGCTGCGCGGGTCGCTCTGCCAATCGGTGTCGAAGGGGCGCTGCACGCGCTCCATCAGCGCGTGGTTGAGGTCCTCCTCCAGCGGCAGCAGCGGCATGCTGGCGCGGCGCTCCACCGGGGCGAGGCGGGCGCCCGGCTCGAAGGCCAGGGAGAGGTCGAGGCGCCACGCCGCCTCGCGGAAGATCCAGACGCGGTCCTCGGGCGGCTCGCGCCGCAGCAGCTCCACGATCATCGCCACGTCGCCGGCGACGCCGCCGGCCAGGCGGCGGGAGATGACGTCCAGATGCCCGCCATAGAAGAGCTGCAGGGCGACGAGCTGCAGCAGGATGATGGGGGCGAGGATGATGAGGACGGAGCGGCCGAGCAGGCCGCGCGGCAGCAGCTCCCGCAGCCAGCGCGGCGGGGTGGCGGCGGAGGGCAGGCGAGGGGCCCGTGCCTCTCCCGCCGGCGCGGCACGGTTCCGCCAGGTCCAGCCCCAGCTCCGGGCGCTGCCGGGCGCTTTCATGGCCCCGGCCTTCGCAGGCGCGTCAGGTATGACCTCACGGCCCCGGCCTCAGGACATAGCCACGATGGCGGACGGTGTGCAGGAAGCGCGGCTCGCGCGGATCGGGCTCGATCTTGCGGCGCAGCCGCGTCACCTGCACATCCACCGCGCGCTCCCCCGCCTCCGGCGTGCCGAGGGCGGCGGCGATCTCCTCGCGGCTCAGCACCTCCCCGGCGCGGCGGGCGAGGGCGACGAGCAGTGCCGCCTCCCCGCCCGTCAGCCGCACCGTGCCCTCCGGCCCGCGCAGCTCGCTGCGCTCCGCGTCGAACCAGCGCATGCCGAGCTGGACGGGGGCGGCGGGCAGGGCATGGGCCGGCGGCGCGACGCGGCGGAGGATGGTGCGGATGCGGAGCGCGAGCTCGCGCGGATCGAAGGGCTTCGCCAGGTAGTCATCGGCGCCGAGCTGGAAGCCGGCGACGCGGTCATCCGGCCCGCCGCGGGCGGTGAGCATCAGCACCGGCACGTCATTGCCCTCCCGCCGCAGGGATTCGACCAGCTCGAGCCCGCTTTCCCCCGGCATCATCACGTCCAGCACGACGAGATCGAAGGCGACGGCGCCGAGCGCTGCGCGGGCGGCCGCCGCATCCGCGGCGATGGTGACGCGGAATCCCTGTTCCGCCAGGAAGCGTTGCAGCAGCGCGCGCAGCCGGGCGTCGTCATCGACGACGAGCAGATGCGCGCTGTCCACCAAGGTTTCGCCGACCATGGCGCCGATATCCCCCGTTGCGCGCGACTATAGGCGAAGCCCGCCGGCTGCGGTGGAGTCGGCGTGGCTGCGGCCCGTGGCGGCCGTCCCGCGGCCGCCCTGTCGTTCACGGGAAAGCTAGTGCTCCTGCGGCGCGCGACAAAGGGGGCGCCGGTGCAACCGGCCGGCTTGCATGGCGCGTCCACGCCGGCGGCGGGGCGGGGCGGCGTCCGGGCCGGAAGGGCGCGGCTTGGCGCTGGGATGCGGGCGCCGCATCGCCCGGCCTGCCCGTCCGGCCTAGCCCTTCGGCCGTTCCAGCCCTTCGAGCTGCGCCCGGGCTTCCGGGCCCATCAGCCCGTGCATCACCCGGCGGAAGCCTTCCACCGCCTGGGGCCCGGCCTCGCGGTAGGCGCGCATCACCCATTCCCGCTGCCGCTCGAACAATCGCCGTTCGAGCGCCTGGCCCTTCGGCGTGAGGGAGAGCAGGCGCTGGCGGCGGTCGCTGCGGCCGGTGGTCTGGCGGACATAGTCCTGCTCCACCAGCGGGGTCAGCACCCGGGCGAGCGACTGCTTGGTGATGCCGAGGATGCCGAGCAGGGCGCCCACGGTGATGCCGGGGCGGCGGCCGACGAAATGCAGCACCCGGTGATGCGCCCGCCCCATGCCGAGCTCCGCCAGGATCTGGTCGGCGCCGGCGGTGAAGTCCCGATAGCCGAAGAAGAGGAGGTCCTGCGCCAGGCGCAGCTCCTCCTCCCGCAGGAAGAGCAGGTTGCGGCCGGCGGCCACGGGGGCGCCGGTGGCGGCCGGTTCGCCGCTCGGCGGGTCGGTGCGTTCAGGCATGGCTGGCATGCTGCCCTTTCAGGCCTGGTTTGGTCAGCGTCGTTGACACATTTTTCCGAAGCATTCTAGCTTAGGCCCCAGGACGAAAGGAAATTGCGGAGAGACCGACCATGGCGCCGCTTCATTGCATCTTACCGGCCGGCCCGCTAGGCCAGAGGAGCGCGACTCCGCCGCCTCCGGCCGGCTGAACGGTACGTTGCCGTCCTGTCGGTGGCCTGCCCCTTCCGGTCCCCGGCGGGACCGGAAGGGGCAGGCCACCGAGACCAGACCACTCGAAGGACATGCCCACATGGCCCGTTTCCCCATCACCCGCACCACCACCCCGAAGCAGAAGCCGGCGGATGACAGCCTTGCCTTCGGCCGGGTGCTGACCGACCACATGTTCCTGATGGACTACACGGAAGGGGAGGGCTGGCATTCCCCGCGCATCCTGCCCTACGGCCCGCTCAGCCTGGATCCGGCCACCACCGTGCTGCATTACGGCCAGGCGATCTTCGACGGGCTGAAGGCCTTCCGCGGCGCCGACGACAAGGTGCGGCTGTTCCGCGCCGACCGGCATGCGGAGCGCTTCAACCGCTCGGCCAAGCTGATGTGCATGCCGGAACTGCCGGTGGACGTCATCCGCCAGAGCTTCGATGCGCTGGTCGGGCTGGAGGCGGATTGGGTGCCGCGCAAGCGGGGCACCTCGCTCTATCTGCGGCCGACCATCATCGCCACCGATGTGATGCTCGGCGTGCATCCCGCCCACAGCTATCTCTACTTCCTCATCCTCTCGCCGGTCGGCAGCTACTACAAGGAAGGGGTGAAGCCGGTCCGCATCCTGGCGACCGACAGCCATGTGCGGGCGGTGAAGGGCGGCACGGGCGAGGCGAAGACGGCGGCGAATTACGCGCAATCCCTCGCCGGCCAGCGCGATGCCGAGGCGGCGGGCTACACCCAGGTGCTCTATCTGGACGGCGTGCACCGGAAATACCTGGACGAGGTCGGCACCATGAACATCATGGTGAAGATCGGCGATGAGGTGATCACCCCGCCGCTCGCCGGCACCATCCTGGACGGCGTGACGCGCGCCTCCGCGCTGGAGCTGATGCGCGACTGGGGGCTGAAGGTGACGGAACGGCCGATCACCATCGACGAGGTGATGCAGGCCGGGCGCGACGGCACGCTGAAGGAGATGTGGGGCACCGGCACCGCCGCCGTGGTCTCCCCGGTCGGCACGCTGGGCTACAAGGGCGAGGATGTGCTCATCAACGGTGGCCAGACGGGCGAGCTGACCCAGAAGCTCTACGATGCCATCACCGCCATCCAGTACGGGCGCAGCAACGACCCGCATGGCTGGACCAGCCTCGTGCCCGCGGTTGACTGAAGCGCGGTCATCCTGGCTCCACTCGCCGGAGGCGTGACGCACGCGACCGGCCGAAGGCCCGGAGCGCGAGTCCTGCGCGCAGGCGCGCACGGTGCGCCCCGGGCGGAAGGCGCAGCCGGGGCGGCGTCGCCCCGGCCGGCGCGGTGTCCCTATCCCTTGACCTGACGCGCCTGCCCTTGGGCAGGCGCGTCAGGTCCCGGCTGCCTGCCTCGGGAGAGTGTCATGGATGCTGCTTGGCTGGCGGCCGCCACCGGCTTCGCCTTCGCCATGTCGGCGACGCCGGGGCCGAACAACGCCATGGTCGCCGCCTCCGGCGCCCGCTTCGGCCTGCGGCGGACCCTGCCGCACATGCTGGGCGTCTCGCTCGGCTTTCCGGTGATGCTGGTGCTGGTGGCGCTGGGGGCGGCGGAACTGCTGCGGCACAGCGCCACGCTGCAGGGCCTGCTGCGCTGGGCGGGCGCGGCCTGGATGCTGTGGCTTGCCTGGGGGCTGCTGACCGCCGCGCCGGCGGCGCCCGCGGCGACGACGGACGGAGCGCGGCCGATGCGGCTGTGGCAGGCGGCGCTGTTCCAATGGGTGAATCCAAAGGCCTGGATCATCGCCGCCGGCGCCATCGCCACCTATACCGGCAGCCATCTGGGCGTGCTGCCGGATGCGTTGCTGCTGGCCGCCATCTTCGCGCCCGCCGCCTTCCTCTCCCTGCTGGTCTGGGCGGCGATGGGGCAGGGCGCGGCGCGGCTGCTCTCGCCGCGGGGGCTCGTCTGGTTCAACCGGGCGATGGCGGGGCTGCTGTTGCTGTCCCTGGTGCCGCTGCTGCTGGGCTGAGGCGCGGCGGCGCGCCACCCTTCAGAATCCCCGGCCGCGGTCGCGCGTGAGCGAATCGAAATCCTGCCAGCGCTCACGACGGATCTCGTCGATGATGCGCCCGGTGCCTGCGTCCTGCTCCCTGCGCGCGGCCAGGAGGAGCTGGCACTGCTCCTCCGACGCCTCGGCCGAGAGGTAGTGGGCGCAGTTGGACGCGTCGGACCATCCGGTGTCGCACCCGTTCAGCATCGCGCATGCGATGACCAGGAGCAGCGGCCTCATGCCCTGATGTCCCCTTTCTGCGACGCCGTGCTCGGAAGCGCCTGGACGGTCCCGGGACGCGTCCGGCCGGTATCTCCGGGTTCGTATCAGCTGCCCCGTGCGGCAGGAGACACGTGACGCTGAGCTAACGGAGTTGCGCGGGACGATGCGCCGGCGCGGGCGGGGCTATCGCCGCGATCCGCGCTTCGGATTGGACCCGGCGATGCGGGAGGCGCAGGCTGCTGCCAGGAGGTGCCCGCCATGACCGCCACCCCGACCCTTGCGCCCGACCGGATGCTGCTGCGGCAATTCCTCGCCTGGGTGGCGGCGGAGCCGCGGCCCTATGCGGCGGCGATGGAGGCCTGGCGCACCTCCTGTCCGCGGCTCTCGATCTGGGAGGATGCGCTGGCGGAGGGGCTGGTGCGCATCGCACCGGGCGGGGAAGGTGGCATGGCCGCGGCGCGGATCGTGCTGACGGAAGCGGGGCGCGCGATGCTGTAGGAACGCCCGGCAAGCCGCTGCACGGCTTTACTGGGCCTCCTGATCTGCTGCATCCGCAAGGCTTGCCGGGGATCAGGCGCCTTGCGGGGCCCGCACGGCGCCACGCAGCGGCGTCAAGGGGATCTATCACCATAGCCGCGCGGATGCGCGCTGTGCCAGGCCCAGGCGGTGCGTACGATGTCGTCCAGCGCGCCGAAGCGCGGCGACCAGCCGGTTTCCGCCTTCAGCCGCGCGGAGGAGGCCACCAGCACCGCCGGGTCGCCGGCACGGCGCGGGCCCAGGCTGTGCGGCACGGGCCTGCCACCGATGCGCTCCACCGCCTCGATCACCTGCTTCACCGAATAGCCGGTGCCATTGCCGACATTGTAGCGGACGCTGCCCTGCTCCAGCCGGTCCAGTACGCGCAGATGCGCATCGGCCAGATCCGTCACATGCACATAGTCGCGGATGCAGGTGCCGTCCGGCGTTGGGTAGTCCGTGCCGAACACCGTCAGCGGCGCGCGGATGCCGAGGGCGGCGCCGATCGCGAGCGGCACCAGATGCGTCTCCGGCTCGTGATCCTCGCCGATGCGCCCTTCCGGGTCCGCGCCGGCGGCGTTGAAGTAGCGCAAGCAGGCGGAGCGGAGGCCATGCACCCGGTCCGCCCAGGCCAAGCCCTTCTCCACCATCAGCTTGCTCTCGCCATAGGCGTTCGTCGGTGCGAGCTTCGCCTCCTCCGGAATCGGCACCACCTCCGGGTCGCCGAACAGCGCGGCGGTGGAGGAGAGGACGAAGCGCAGCACCCCCGCCTTCACCGCCGCATCGGCGAGGCCGAGGCTGTTGTTGAGATTCTCCATGCAGTAGCGCAGCGGGTCCCGCATGCTCTCCCCCACCAGGGAGAGGGCGGCGAAGTGGAACACCGCCTCGAATTTCCAGCCGGCGAAGACCTCGCCGAGGCGGGCGCGGTCGGCGAGGTCGAGCTGGATCAGCTCCACCCCCTCCGGCACCGCAGCGCGATGGCCCTGGCGGAGATCGTCCACCACCACCACGGTGTCACCGCGATCGACCAGGGCGCGGACCAGATGGCTGCCGACATAGCCGGCGCCGCCCGTGACGAGATAGCAGCCCATCGACCCTACTCTCCTCTCCTGCACCCTGGCCGGCGAGGGGCCGTGCGCCGGGACATCCCCGCCTATCGCGGTGCAGCATGCAAAGCAAGGTTGCACGACGCCGGGCGCCCAGCCACCCGTGGCAGGCGGGCTCAACGCCCGGGTGAAGACCCGGTGCCGTGAAAACAACGGCGTGATGCGCTGCCCGCGCAAGGAAACGCGAATGTGCGACCGCGCCATGCTCTGGCAGAGGGTAGGGGCACCGGCGCGACCGCGCCCCACGGCCTGAAAAGGAATGCCAGACGATGCTTCATCGCCGCCCCTTCTGCCTGCTGGGAATGGCCCTGCTTGCCGCCTGCACGACCCCCGGCAGCGACCTGCCCCCGCTGCCGGATGCGACGGTTTCCGCCTATCGGCTGGGGCCGGAGGACCAGCTCCGCATCACCGTCTTCAACGATCCGCAGCTCAATGGCGAATTCCGCGTCTCCGACAGCGGCAACATCGCCCTGCCGCTGGTGGGTTCGATTCGCGCGGCCGGCCGCACGACCAGCGAAGTGGAGCGCGCCATCGTTGCGGAGATGCGGCGGCAGAGCCTCTACCGGGATCCGTCCGTCGCGGTCCAGGTGGTCACCTACCGGCCGATCTTCGTGCTCGGCATGGTCGAGCGGGGCGGGCAGTTCCCCTACCAACCGGGCATGACGGTGCTGACCGGCGTCGCCCTGGCCGGCGGGTTCAACTACCGGGCGATCCGCGACTATGTCTCCGTCACCCGCGTCGGGCCGGAGGGCCGGCCGGTGGAATACCGGGCGGGGCGGGAGGCGCTGCTGCAGCCGGGCGATACCGTCACCGTCTTCGAGCGGCGCTTCTGATTGTTCCCCGCGACGTTGCTGCGCAACGCCGTGGGGGGCGGAGGCGCTGGTCGATGGAGGATTCGCACAGCCAGCCGCGGCGGAGCCGCGGCCGGCAACGGGCGGTCCGGTTCCGGTGGAGTGTGGGCGTGGTTCATACGGTACGGGGCTGCTAGGCTCCCTGCATGCCGCGTGCCCTGCTTGTTCTTGCCTGGCTGCTGGCCGCCCTGGTCCCGGCGGCGGCGCAGCGTAATGAAGCCGCCGCCTGGGCGGCGGTAAGGGGGCCGAGCTCGGGGCCGCCGCAGATCGTCGGCGGCACCGGGCTCGGCTGCCTCGGCGGGGCGGTGGCACTGCCCACCGAGGGGCCGGGCTGGCAGGCGGTGCGGGTCTCCCGCAACCGCCACTGGGGCCACCCGAGCCTGATCGCCTTCCTGCGCGATTTCGCCGGCCGGGCGCGGGCCCAGGGTTTCCAGGCGCTGTGGATCGGCGACATGTCGCAACCGCGCGGCGGGCCGATGCCCTGGGGCCATGCCAGCCACCAGGTGGGGCTCGATGCCGATATCTGGCTCGACCTCTCGACCAAGCCCGAGCTGCCGGCGGCGGCGCGCGAGAGCATTCCGGAGATCTCGCTGGTGCTGCCGGACGAGACGGGCGTGGACCGGCGCATCTGGCGGCCGCTGCATGCCGCGCTGATCCGCCTGGCGGCAGAAAGCCCCGGCGTGGACCGAGTGCTGGTGAACCACGCCATCAAGCGGGAGCTGTGCCGCACCGACCGCGGCGCCGCCTGGCTGCAACGGGTGCGGCCCTGGCGCGGGCATGACAGCCACATGCATGTGCGGCTGCGTTGCCCGCCGGGCCAGCCGGAGTGCCGTGGCCTGCCGCCGCCCCCGCCGGGGGATGGTTGCGACGCCTCGCTCGAGTGGTGGCTGACGCCGGAGGCGCGGCACCCGCAGCCGCGCCCGCCCGGCCCCGCGCCCCGACTGCCCGCCGCCTGCGCCGGGGTGCTGTCGGCGCGCTGAGCGGGGCGGGCTACTTCCGCTCGACCCCCCAGAAGACCGGGAAGGCGAAGGGCACCACGCCCTGGAGATTGGCACGCCAAGCGGCAGGGCCGCCGAATTGCCCGGCGATGGCGAAGGTCACGTTGCGGTGCGCCGCCGCTTGCAGCTTGTCCGCCAGCTCTCGCTGCGAGTCCGGGGTCGCCGCTTCGGAGTATTTCGCCATCAGCTCGGTGATCCCCAGGTCGCAGTACCAGCCCGGCTGCACCGGAGAGCAGTTATAGGAGATCAGCGGGTTGTTCAGCGGGTTGGCCAAGTCGATGCCGTTCAGCACGATGGGTGCCACGCTCCAGCCGCCCTGCGCCACCGGCGCCCGGCTCAGCCGGTGCTGCGCCACCGTGGCGTAGTCGGTGCTGCGCAGATCGACGTTGAAGCCGGCGCGGCGAAGCTGGTCGGAGACGACGAGGCCGATCGGGTTCAGCAGCGCCGAGGCCTGAGCATGCAGGAACACCACCGGCTCGTTGTTGTAGCCGCTGGCCCGCAGCAGCTCCCGCGCCCGCGCGGTGCCAGCCTGCTGCAGCGGTGCGCTGCCCGCATCGGTGCTGCCGGGGGCGTTGCACATGTAGATGGAGAGGCAGGTGGGAACAATGAGATCCTCCGGCAGGCCCATCGCCGCCATCACCTCCGGCTGGAGGATGGCTGCCTGCAGCGCCTGGCGGATCTTCGGGTTGTCGAAGGGTGGGACGGCGTGGTTGATGTTCACCACGGCGAGGAATTGGTCGATGCCGCGCGGCTTGCCGACCACCACATTGCGGTTGCGGCGGAGCCGCTCGACGAAATCGAGCGGGGCGATTTCGAGGAAGTCCAGCTCGCCGGCCATCAGCGCCGCGGCACGGGTCGCCTGGTCGGCGATGCTGACCAGCTCGATCCGCTCCATCTTCGGCACCTTACCGCCGGCCAGCGCCGAGGGCGGTTCGCTGCGCGGGCGATAGGCCGGATTGCGGACGAAGCTGGCGCGCTCGCCCGGGCGCCATTCGGACTGGCGGAAGAGATAGGGGCCGGAGCCGATGATCTCCGTCACCGGTTTGTGCGGATCGTTGGCGGCGAGGCGGGCCGGCATCATCACCGGGATGGTGTGGCCGGACTTGCCCAGTGCCTCGACCACGAAGGCGAAGGGGCGGTTCAGCCGGAACTCGAAGCGCTTCGGATCGAGGACGCGGAGCTCCTGCGTCGCCGCCATGAGCTGGCCGCCGAGCGCCTCGCGCTGGGCCCAGCGGCGGATCGAGGCGACGCAATCCTCGGCCGTGACGGCACTGCCGTCGCTCCAGGCGAGGCCATCCCGCAGGGTGAAGGTCCAGGTGAGGCGGTCCTCGCTGACCTGCCAGCCTTCGAGCATCTGCGGCTTGTAGTTGCCCTCCTCATCCGCACCGACCAGCGTGTCGAACACCAGATAGGCGAAGACCCGCGTGGCGTTGATGGTGGTGACCAGCGGGTCGAGGATCTGCAACTCGGTGTTCAGCGAGACGCGCAAGGGCTGCGCCGCCGCAGGCGTGGCGGCGAGGGCAAGGCCGAACAGCCCGGCGGCGATGGCGTTCTTCATCGGTCCACTCCGTTCTCGGGTGGCCGTGCGCGGCGTTGAGAAACCCATGGTTTCCAAAGGCCCTTCGGCCTTTGGCGGGATGGAGTTTGAGGAAGGGCAGAGCCCTTCCTCAAGTTACTCGGCGGCGGCTTGGGGCTGCTGCCGGAAATGGTCGTAATTCTGCCCCCTGAACCACGCCATGTACTCACCCACCGTCTGCGCCGGAAAGCGCGGCGGGTTCTCCGCGCTGGTGCAGGTCGGCAGGCATTCCACCAGCGTCTCCTCGTTCGGGTGGAAGAAGAACGGGATGGCGTAGCGCGGCGTCTTCATGGTGTTGAAGGCGCGGTGGGGCGTGGAGATGAAGCGGCCGTTGGTCCAGCGGTTCAGGATGTCGCCGGTGTTGACCACGAAGGCTTCCGGAATCACCGGCGCGTCGATCCACTCGCCGGCCTGGGTGCGGATCTGCAGGCCGGGCACCGGGTTCTGCGCCAGCAGGGTGATGAAGGTGCTGTCGGTGTGCGGCGCGATGCCGTATTCGTCCGAGCCGTATTCCACCGGCGGATAATGCGTCAGCCGCAGGGTGGAGAAGCTGTCCTCGCAGGGCTTGTCGAAATAGTCCGGCGGCAGGTCCAGCGCCACGGCGTAGAGCGGCAGCATGCGGTGGGCGAGGTCGTCGAGCGCGGCGTAGTAGCGCAGCGTCGCCTCGGCGAAGCCCGGCACCTGCTCCGGCCAGCGGTTCACCGGCTTCGGGCCGCGCTCCGGCTTCACGAAGAACGCCTCGTTCTCGTTCGGCTTGCGCACCGCGACCAAGCCGTTGGCGCGGGTGGTGCTGGATTTGTAGGGCAGGTAGCCCTGCATGCCGTCATCCAGCTTCACCTTCAGCTTCTCTTCCATTGGCTGGGCATGGAAGCGGGCGGCGAGGGCGAAGGTCTCCTCCACCATCTTCCAGTCCACGCCATGGTTGGTGATGTAGAGGAAGCCGACCGTCTCGTTGATCCGGCGCAGCTCGGCAGCGGTGCGCTCCAGCGCGCCAGGCTCGCCGGCGAGGAAGGGGCCGAGGTCGAGGAGGGGCAGGGCGGTCTGGCTCATCGGGCGGTTCCCTGGCTGCGAGGTGGCGGCAGGATCGGCCGGGCCGCCGGTGGGTTCAACCCGCGTTTTGCAATCCGCAGACCAGAATTGCCGCCGGCATCGGCAGGGCTTGGACCGGATGCCGCCAGCCGCCTATCCTGAAGGCAGCGCAGGAGGGAAATCGAGGATGACGATGCAGCCGCGCGAGCGCGTGCCCTATTCCGCCATCGTCGACCGGCCGCCCCTGGTGCTGCCCGGCGGTGCCCGCATCGTGGTGTGGAGCATCGTGAACCTGGAGGTCTGGGACATCGGCAAGCCCATGGCCCGCCAGGTGCTGCCGGCGCCGACCGGCCAGGTGCTGCTGCCGGACGTGCCGAACTGGTCCTGGCACGAATACGGCATGCGCGTCGGCGTCTGGCGCTTCTTCAAGCTGTATGAGCGGCTGGGCATCGCGCCCACCCTGTCCATCAACGCCCGCGTCACGCTGGATTACGAGCGGGTCGCCCGCCAGGCGCTGGAGGCGGGGTGGGAGTTCATGGGCCATAGCTGGGAGCAGGGCCCGATCCACAAGGAGGAGGACCAGCGGGCGATGATCCATCGGTCGATGGATCAGCTCGAGCGCTTCACCGGCACGCGCCCGGCGGGCTGGCTGGGCCCGGGCCTGACCCAGACGCTGGAGACGCCGGAGCTGCTGGCCGAGGCCGGGGTGAAGTACATTGGCGACTGGGTCTATGACGACGAGCCGACCACGATCCACACCGAAAAGGGCCCATTGGTGACGCTGCCCTATACGGTGGAGCTGAACGACATCCCGATGATGCTCGTGCAGCACCATGAGAGCGACTACCTGCTGAAGCGCGCCATCGACCAGTTCGACCGGCTGTATGAGGAAGGGGCGGAGCGGGCGAAGATCATGTCCATCGCCATCCACCCCTATATCTCCGGCCAGCCGCACCGGATCCGGTACCTGGAAGCCTTCTACGACCATGTGGCGAAGCACAGCGGCGTGCTGCATTGGAACGGCGTGCAGTTGCTGGAGTGGTACCGGGGGCGGGCACAGGGGTAGGGCCAGCGCCCCTCCCCATAGGCGGGGTCGGGATGGGATCCGGCGATCCTCTTCCCGGCTGGCGGCAGCGCTGCCAGCCGAGGCGAGGGAGGGCGGTCAGGCCAGGATGTCGGCGGGGGCGTCGCGGCGGAGGGCGGCGCCCAGCTCCCGCCCGAGGGCCTCGCCCTCGGCGGCCAGGCCCTCCGCCGACCGCTTCAGCAGAAAGCTGCCATCCGGCCGGGCGATCAGCGCAGCGAGGGTCAGCCGCCCATCCGGGCGCAGCCTCGCATGGGCGCCGATCGGGGTGCGGCAGGAGCCATCCAACGCCCCCAGCACCGCCCGCTCCGCCGTAGCGGCCAGCCGCGCCTCCCGGTCCTCGATGGCCGCCAGCATCTCCTGCAGCCCCGTGTCGCCGGCGCGGATGGTGACGCCGATGATGCCCTGGCCGGCGGCCGGCAGCATCACCTCCGGCGCCAGCACGGCGGCGGCCTCGGCCGCCATGTCCATGCGCTTCAGCCCGGCGATGGCCAGGAAGGAGGCGGCGAAATCCCCCGCCCGCACCCGGGCCAGCCGCCGCTGCACATTGCCGCGGATGACGTCGCAGCGGAGATCCGGCCGGCGGTGCAGGAGCTGCGCCTGGCGGCGGACGGAGGCGGTGCCGATGAGCGCGCCGGGGGGCAGACAGGCCAGGGGGTCCTCCGGGTCCGGCACGCCGCAGGCGGCGTTCAGCACCAGCGCGTCGCGGCAATCCTCCCGCGGCAGTATGCAGGCCAGCGCGATGCCGGACGGCAATTCCGTCTCCAGATCCTTCAGGCTGTGCACCGCGCAATCGATGCGGCCATCCAGCAGCGCCTCGTGGATTTCCTTGGCGAAGAGGCCCTTGCCGCCGATCTCGGCCAGGCGACGGTCCTGGGTCTTGTCGCCGGCGGTCGCGATGACCGTGGCCTGCAGCTTCCCTTCCCCTTGCAGCGCCGGGCAATGCGCCGCCAGCCGGTCCAGGAAGCAACGTGCCTGCCAGAGGGCGAGGGGAGAGCCGCGGGTGCCGGCGCGGAACGGAGTGCGCAGCCCCTCGCCGGGGCGGGAGGTCTCGGCGCTCATCGAACGGAGGCGACGGGTGGGGGAAGGGGCGTCAAAGGCATTTCGCTATCCGGGCTCGGGCATTCACCGGGCGGACGCATAGCAGAAATATGCGGCGCCAGCCTCCGGCGCGGGCGGCCGGCGCCATCGCGGGGCCCGGAACCCGGGCCGGGGACCGGTCCTCGGCGGGGAGGGAGCATCGCCCCCAAGGGCAGCCCCCTCGTCGTCTATGCCACGCAGCGCCGGTACAGGTGCCAGGTAGCATGCCCGAGCACCGGCATGGCGATGGCGAGGCCGATGAAGGCGGGCAGCATGCCGAGCAGCAGCAGCACCGCGACGATCACCCCCCAGACGGCCATCGGCCCGGGATTGGCGGCGCAGACGCGCAGCGAGGTGCGGATCGCCTCGGCCAGCGGGACGTTGCGGTCCAGCAGCATGGGGACGGAGACCACCGTCAGCGCCAGGACAAGGATGGCGAAGAGCGCGCCGACGCCGTTGCCGAGCAGGATCAGCCGGTGCCCTTCCGAGGTGGTGAAGGCGAGGCGGAGCAGATCCCCCAGCCCGGCCGGCGGGGTGCCGATGGTGGCGTCGTAGATCGCCCGGGCGGCAAAGAGCCAGGCGATGAAGATGATGGCGAGCAGCAGGCCCACCCCGGCGATGGAGGGGAAGGCGGGAGAGCGCAGCACGTCGAAGGCGTTCAGCCAGCTTGCCGGCAGGCCCTGTTCCCGGCGTCGGCTGATTTCGTAGAGCCCGACCGCGGCGACCGGGCCGACCAGGGAGAGGCCGGCGACGAGCGGCCAGAGCAGCGGCAGCAGCTCCCCGCCCGACATCACCCGGGCCGCCACCAGCCCGACCAGCGGATAGAGGACGCAGAGGAAGATGAGCTGGGTGGGCGTTTCGAGGAAATCCTCGATGCCGGCAGCGAGGGCGTCGCGCAGATCCGCCAGGCCGATGCGGCGGATCATGGGAGCTGCCGTCTCCTCGGCGGAGTCAAGGCGCAGGGCATGGGCCATGATCGCTCCTCCATGGCGGCCCTGGCGCGGCCGGGCCGCTCGGGTTCCGGCCCTGCCGATCGCACCGGCGGGCCTGGGACTCATCTAAGGATGTAAAGCGCGCGAGGCACGGTCACCATGGCGCGAGGTGCGCGGTCATCGCTTGCAGGCGGCGGGGGCGGGCCCTGGAATCGGCCGGCCGAACCCTCGGCTGCAACCCGGGCCGAGGGCAGGCTGGCGGCGTCACCGCCAGAGGCGGCTGGCCCTTGCCGCCGCCGCCAGCCCTGCCTGGACCGGCCACCCAACCCCGCCGTCGCCGGCTGCGCCAGTTTTGCCGCCACCGCATGCCGGCCTGCCTTGCCTCGCCCCGCAGGGACCGCGCGACCGAAGCAGGCTCGGCCCCGGGCCGCAGCGGATGACCGCCGCGCTGACCCTCGCCCTGGCGCCGACGAGATATGCCCGGGATGGCGGGCATGCGGATCGGCACCGTCGCAGCGGCCCTGGGCCCTGTCGCCATCGAAGCGTCTTGCCGCGGCGCGCCGCCGGGGTATTCAGACAGGGAAGGTTGCAGGACGGGGTTCGGGCGATGGGCAGCGAGCGGCAAATGGCGATGGCGGTGCTGGTGAACCCCACCGGCTATCACAGCGCCTCCTGGCTCCACCCCTCCACCAACGCTGATTCTTCCACCAGCATCGACTGGTACCGCGCCGTGGCGCAGACGGCGGAGCGCGGCTGCTTCGACCTGTTCTTCATCGCCGACACGCCGGCGGCGCGCACCACCAATCTGGAAGCCTATAGCCGCTTCCCGATGTTCATGAACGTGCTCGAGCCGGTGACCTTGCTCTCGGCGCTTTCCGGCGCGACGCGGCATATCGGCTTGGGCGGCACGGTCAGCACCAGCTTCGCCGAGCCCTACAACGTGGCGCGGATGTTCGCCTCGCTGGACCATATCAGCCATGGCCGGGCGGCGTGGAACGTCGTCACCTCCGCCAACGACTTCGCCGCGCGTAATTTCGGCCTGGACAAGCTGCCGCCACATGGCGAGCGCTACGACCGGGCGCGGGAATTCGTCCAGGTGGTGAAGCGGCTGTGGGATACCTGGGAAGATGGCGCCTTCATCCGCGACCGCGAGGCCGGGCTGACCTTCGACCCGACCAAGCAGCATCCGGTGGAGCATGTCGGCAAGTATTTCACCGTGCGCGGCGCGCTGAACATCGAGCGGCCGCCGCAGGGTCACCCCGTCATCATCCAGGCGGGCGCTTCCGACACCGGCAAGGATTTCGCGGCGGAGACGGCGGAGGTGGTGTTCTCCTCCCACTCCTCGCTCGAAAGCTCCCGTGCCTTCACCCAGGAGCTGAAGGGGCGCATGGCGAAATTCGGCCGCCCGCCGGAGGCCGTGAAGGTCTGCGCCGGCAAGCCCGTGCTGATGGCGGGGAGCAAGCAGGAGGCGGAGGACATGTACCGCACCCTGCAGGAGATGATCCACCCGGTGGTCGGCCGCATGCGCCTCGGCATGGACCTCGAGACCGACCTCTCCGACCTGCCGCTGGACGAGCCGGTGCCGGAGGACCGCATTCCGCGGAACTCCAACTTCCACAAGGCCTATTTCGACCACATCATCGAGCTGATCCGGGTGGAGAAGCTCACCCTGCGCCAGCTCTACCAACGCTATGAGCGCGGCAACAAGACCTTCTGCGGCACGCCGATGCAGGTGGCGGACGAGCTGGAGGAGTGGTTCGCCGTCGGCGCCTGCGACGGCTTCATGATGCTGTTCAGCCTGCTGCCCACGGGGCTGGCGGAGTTCGTCGAGAAGGTGGTGCCGGAACTGCAGCGGCGTGGCCTGATGAAGCGCGAATATGCCGGTCGCACGCTGCGGGAGAATCTCGGCCTGTCGCGGCCGGCGTTTCGCGGGTAGCGCCACCCTCGACGCGCTGCCGTTCCTCCCTTATCGCTCTGAGGAGACGACAGGGAGGGAGCGCCATGCGCCTCAAGGACAAGGTCGCGATCATCACCGGTGCCGCCCATGGCATGGGGGAGGCGGAAGCGCGCCTCTTCGCCCGGGAAGGCGCCATCGTCATCCTGGCCGATGTGCGGGAGGATCTGGGCGAGGCCGTCGCCGCCGACATCGCCGCCGGCCAGGGCCGCGCCAGCTTCCGCCACCTGGACGTGACGGCGGAGACGGAATGGCGGGCGCTGCTCGATTGGGTGCTCGCCACCCATGGCCGGCTCGATATCCTGGTGAACAATGCCGGCATCAGCGGCAGCGCCGTCGGCGGCCTGTCCTCGCTGGACGCCTGGAACAGGCTGATGGCGGTGAACGCCACCGGCGTCTTCCTCGGCACCAGCCTGGGCGCCGAGGCGATGGCGCAGGCTGGGCGCGGCGCCATCGTCAACATCTCCTCCATCATGGGGCTGGTCGGCAGCGGGGAGGGGCATCTGGGCTATTCCGCCTCCAAGGGCGCGGTGCGGCTGCTGACCAAATCCGCCGCGGTGCGCTGGGGGCCGCAGGGCATCAGGGTGAACTCCATCCACCCCGGCTACCTGCCGCCCATGCTCGGCGGCACCAATGCCGGAACGCGGGATGCGAAGATCCCGCTGACGCCGCTGCGGCGCCTCGGCGAGCCGATGGAAGTCGCGCATGGCGCGCTCTTCCTCGCCTCGGACGAGGCCTCCTTCATCACCGGGGCGGAGCTCGCCATCGATGGCGGCTTCACCGCGCAATAGCGCTCAGGCCGCCAGCATCCGCCCCTCGTTCCGCTCCGCCAGGATGGGCCGCACCCATCTGGCGAAGCGCATCGCCTCCTCGTCATGCAGGTAGCCGGAGAGGCAGAAGGAGTGGCAGCCGATATCGATGAAGCGCTGCAGCACCGCGGCGCATTGCGCCGGGTTGCCGACCACGGCGATGCCGGCGCCCTGGCGCGCCCGCGTCAGCCCGCTCCAGAGATTCGGCGCGATCCAGTCACCATGCTCCCGCGCCAGGGCCTGCACGCGCTGATTTGCCACGGAATTCGCCACATTGGCGCGCAGCGCCGCGGTGCGTTCGGCCGGCACGTCGCGCACCAGTTCCTGCGCCGCCGCCAGGGCTTCCTCCTCCGTCTCCCGGCAGAGGATCTGCAGCCGCATGCCGAAGCCGAGCTGCTCCGCCCGGCCATGCCGCGCCGCCATGGCGCGAATCTCCGCCATCTGCGCGGCGATCCCCTCCGGCGTGTCGCCCCAGAAGAGGTGGACATCGGCATGCGCCGCCGAAACCTCCCAGGCCTCGCGCGAGCCGCCGCCGAGATAGAAGCGCGGATGCGGCCGCTGGAAGGGCGGCGGCAGGATGCGGGCGCCGCGCAGGGTGTGGAAGCGCCCCGCATGGTCGACCGGCCCCTCCGCGGTCCAGAGCCGCTTCAGGATCCCGACCTCCTCCGCCATCAAGGCGTAGCGGTCCTCCTTGGCGTAGCTTATGCCGTCGGCCCTGGCTTCCTGCTCGCTCTGCCCCGCGATGAGGTTGACGGCGATGCGCCCGCCGGTGAGCTGGTCGAAGGTGGTGACCATCTTCGCCAGCATGACCGGGTTGATGTAGCCCGGCCGCGCCGCCACCAGCATGCGGATGGCGGAGGAGCGGCCGGCCATGAAGGCGGTGGTCACCCAGGCTTCCCAGCAGGGCAGGGCGACCGGGACCAGCATGTATTCGAAGCCGGCTGCCTCCGCCGCCTGCACCACCCGGTCGAACATCGCCGTGCCGGGCGGAATGGCGGCGTGCCCGGCGGCGTAGCTGGTGGTGTCGCCATTGGTCGGCAGGTACCAGCCGAATTCCAGGGGGCGCATGCTCGTCTCCCATCCCGCTGCCCGGGCATTCTGCCCATGCCGGCCGGCCGCCGCCAGCGCCGGCGCGGCGTCGGGGCACGAGGCGCCGACCAGGTCCGGAGGCTAACCCGGCAGCAGCCCGGCCATGTGGATCCAGGCCCGCTGGCGCTCGATGTCGCGTTCCAGGAAGGCTCCGAACTCCGCCAGGGTCATGGGCATGGGCTGGGCGCCGCCGCGGGCCATCGCCTCGGCGGAGGCGGGCGTGGTCAGCAGCTTCGTCACCTCCGCATGCAGCCGGTCGCGGATCGGCGCCGGCAGCCCCGCCGGCGCCATGAGGCCGAGCCAGATCGAGGCCTCATAGCCCGGGACCGTGTCCGCCACCGTCGGCAGATCCGCCAGCAACGGGCTGCGGGCCGGGCCGGTGGTGGCAAGGCCCAGCACCCGGCCGCCGGTGATCTGCTCCCGCATGGTCGGGATGGCATCGAACATCATCGGCACCTGGCCGGCGATCAGCGCCGTCCGCGCCTCATTGGAGCCACGGAAGGGGATGTGGTTGATCTCGATGCCGGCCATCGCCCGGAACACCTCCCCGGCGATGTGGTAGGGCGTGCCGGGGCCGGAGGAGGCGAAGTCGATCCGCCCGGGCGCCGCCTTCGCCTTGGCCACCAGCTCCGCCACGCTCCGCACGCCGAGCGAGGGATGCGCCGCCAGCACGTGATAGGCGATGTTGATGGCGGCGACCGGCGCCAGGTCCCGCAGCAGCACATAGGGGCGGGCGGGGATCAGCGTCTCGTTCGCCGTATGGGTGTTCGACATCAGCAGCAGGGTGTGGCCGTCCGGCGGCGCTTTCGCCACCGTATCCGTGCCGATGACGGCGCCGCCGCCCGGCCAGTTCTCCACCACCACCGGCTGGCCGAGCGCCTGGGAGAGCGGCTCCGCCAGGAAGCGTGCCGCGACATCGGCGGAGCCGCCGAGGCCGAAGGGCACGATGATGCGGATGGGGCGGCTCGGCCAGGCGCCGGGCGTTTGGGCCAGGGCGCAATGCAGGGGCGGCGTGGCCAGCGTCAGGCCGGCGGCGGTGAGCAGCAGGCGGCGATAGGGCATGGCATCCCTCCCTCCGGCGGTCGCGACGATGGTTCTTGTGCCGCCCCGGCTGCAAGACATGCGCGAATTGCCGGCGGATGGCCAGATGGAACCGCCGCCGGCGCGCTCAGCTCAGCCAGTCGGGCGTCGGCAGGCGCAGATAGGCGTCCCGCAGCGCCGCCGACCAATTCTCCTGCACGTAGCGGAAATACTGGTCCTCCTCCGTGATCCGGCGGCGGAGGCCGACCGCCAGCGCATCCGTCCGAGAGACCAGCAGGTCGATCGGCATGCCGACGGTGAGGTTGGAGCGCAGCGTGCTGTCCATGCTGACCAGCACCAGCTTCACCCCGTCCGGAATCGGCGTGTCGTAGCGCAGCACCCGGTCCAGGATCGGCTTGCCGTATTTGTGCTCGCCGATCTGCAGGAAGGGGGTGTCGATCGTCGCCTCGATGAAGTTCCCCGCGGCGTAGATGAGGAAGAGGCGCGGCGGCCCGCCGGCGATCTGGCCGCCGAGCAGAAGCGAGCAGTCGAAGCCGATGCCTTGGGCGGAGAGGGTGGGGCCGTCATCGCGATAGACGTCGCGCACCGCCTGGCCGACGAGCTGCGCGGCCTGGAACATGTTCGGCACGCTGCGCAGGGTGTGGTGCCGGCCATGCAGCCAGACGCCTTCCTGCAACCGGTTCCAGACGGCCTGGGTGATGGCGAGGTTGCCGGCGGTGGCCAGCGCCAGCACGCGGTCGCCCGGCACCTCCTCCACCTGCATCTTGGAGAAGATGGAAATGTTGTCCACGCCGGCATTGGTGCGGGTGTCGGAGAGCAGGACGATGCCCTGGCGGAGATAGAGCCCGACGCAATAGGTCATGGCGTGGCGGCCCCTGGTTGCCATGGGCGATCTAGCCCGGCCTGGGGGTGTGGTCCAGGGTTGAGGGAGGGCTCTGCCCTCTTCGTTGGGCGCAGTGCACCCAACCCCACCCGCCAAGGGCCGAAGGGCTCGTGGAGCCCTTGAGGTTTGCGGTTCGCCCGCCGCGCCTGAACTCATGGTTTCCAAAGACCCTGCGGCGTTTGGCAGGGGGAGCCCGAGGGGGACGCGCCGCAAGGCGCGCCTTACGGCGCGACGTCCCCCTCGACTTACCCCCGGATGTAGAACGCCTCGATTTCCCCCCCCAGCTCCGCCGCCCGCGCGATCATGCCGGTGAGGAATTCGTGCAGCCCCTGCTCGAAGATCGCCTCGA
>NZ_JAMZIK010000085.1 GCF_024178315.1 Siccirubricoccus soli
TCCCCCTCGACTTACCCCCGGATGTAGAACGCCTCGATTTCCCCCCCCAGCTCCGCCGCCCGCGCGATCATGCCGGTGAGGAATTCGTGCAGCCCCTGCTCGAAGATCGCCTCGATCCGCCCGTAGCGGAGCTGCGCGTGCAGCCCGCCCGCCAGCCGGTGGCATTCGCCGCGGCGCCCGCCCTGGCCCACCGCGATCGCCTCCAGCGTCTCCGCCACCTCGCCGAAGCAGGAGAGCAGGCTGCGCGGCAGCTCCGGCCGCAGGATCAGCAGCTCCGCGATGCGGCGCGGCTGCAGCCGGTCCCGGTAGATCCACTGGTAGGAGCGCAGCGCCGAGACCGCGCGCAGCACCGCCTGCCACTGCACGTAGTCCACGGCGCCCTCCGCCTCCGGCGTCAGCAGCTTGTGGCGCACATCCAGCAGGCGGGCACTGTTGTCGGCGCGTTCCAGCATGGTGCCGAGGCGCACGAAGCGCCAGGCCTCGTCGCGCAGCATGGTCTCATGCGCCGCGCCGTTGAACAGCGTGACCCTGTCCCGCACCCAGCCGAGGAAATCCGGCAGGTGGTCGCCATCCGTCGCCTCCGGCGGCAGTTTGCGCAGATGGTTCCAGCCATCGTTCAGCGCTTCCCACATATCCACGGTCAGTGCGGTGCGGACGGCCCGGGCATTGCGCCGCGCCGCCTCGAAGCAGGGCAGGATGCCGGAGGGATTGTCGGGGTCGAAGATCAGCCAGTGGATCACCGCCTCGGCGGTCGGCTCCGGGTATTTCCGGCGGAAGCCGGCCTCGCCGCCGGTGGCGGTGAGCAGGGCGCGCCATTCCTCCACCTCGTCGCCCAGCCGGGCGGAAATGGCCGCCATGCGGGAGGCGACGGCAAGGCCACGGGCGACATTGCCCGCGCGTTCGGTGTAGCGCGCCAGCCAGAACAGGCTGTCGGCGGTGCGGCTCAGCATCAGCCCTGCGCCTGGGCTTGCGACTGCGCCATCGGCGGCGGCGCCGGCCCCTCATCGTCCAGCACCCAGGTGTCCTTGGTGCCGCCGCCCTGGGAGGAGTTGACCACCAGCGAGCCTTCCTTCAGCGCGACACGGGTGAGGCCGCCGGGAATGATGCGGATCTCCTTGCCCGAGAGGATGAAGGGCCGCAGGTCGACATGGCGCGGGGCGATGCCCTGCTCCACCATGGTCGGGCAGGTGGACAGCGCCAGGGTCGGCTGGGCGATGTAGTCGCCGGGCCGTGCCAGGATGCGGGCATGGAATTCGGCGCGCTGCTCCCGCGTCGCATGCGGGCCGATCAGCATGCCGTAGCCGCCCGAGCCCTTGGCCAGCTTCACCACCAGCTTGTCGAGGTTATCGAGGACGTATTTGCGCTCCTCCTCCCGCTCGCAGAGATAGGTGGGGACGTTGGCCAGCAGCGGCTCCTCGCCCAGGTAGAAGCGGACCATCGCCGGCACATAGGGGTAGATGGCCTTGTCGTCCGCGATGCCGGCGCCTGGGGCATTGGCCAGCGCCACATTGCCGGCACGGTAGGCGGCCATCAGCCCCGGCACGCCCACCAGGCTGTCCGGGCGGAAGGCCTCGGGGTCGAGGAACTCGTCGTCGATCCGGCGGTAGATCACGTCCACCCGCTTCGGCCCGGCGGTGGTGCGCATGAACACCACCTTGTCCTGCACGAAGAGGTCGGCGCCCTCCACCACCTCCACGCCCATCTCGTCGGCCAGGAAGCAATGCTCGTAATAGGCGCTGTTGTAGGGGCCGGGGGTGAGGATGACGACGGTGGGATTTGCGCCCGTCCGGGCCGGCGCCACGGCCTTCAGCGTCTCCAGCAGCTCCTCCGGGTAGCGGCCCACCGGGCAAACCTTGTGCCTGGCGCAGAGGCGGGGGAAGAGCCGCAGCATCGCCTCGCGGTTCTCCAGCATGTAGGAGACGCCGGAAGGGGTGCGGCAATTGTCCTCGAGGACGTAGAATTCATCGGGCGCGGTGCGCACCAGGTCGATGCCCGAGACATGGGTGTAGACGCCGCCGGGCGGGGTCAGGCCAATCATCTCCCGCCGGTAGCCCGCATTCTCCAGCACGAGGGGCGCCGGGATCTTCCCGGCCTTCAGGATCTCCTGCCTGCCATAGACATCGGCAAGGAAGGCATTCAGCGCCCGCACCCGCTGGCGCAGCCCGGCCGAGAGCCGCTCCCATTCCGAGCGGGCGATGATGCGGGGAATGATGTCGAAGGGGATCAGCCGTTCCGGGTCCCCGCCCTCCCCATAGACCGCGAAGGTGATGCCGATGCGGCGGAAGAGCAGCTCCGCCTCCCGCCGCTTCCGGTCGAGATCCTCGCGGGGGGTGGCGCGGAGCCAGTTTTCGATCTCGGCATAGGCGGCGCGGACGCCGTCCTCGCCGCGCATCTCGTCATAGGCGGTGGTCTGCGAAGGCGACACGGGCGACCCGACCCCCTCTTCCATAATCTGGCCCGATCAACGCAGCACGGGACAGGTCGGCCCCGCAAGAAGCTGCGGCGGCGGATTTGGCCGGCCGCGCGGCATTTGCCCAAGCCTTGCTCAGCCCCGGCCGGATAGCCGCCGCATGGACGGGCAGGCGCGGTCTTGGCGGCGGCGGGGCGGTGCCTATGCTGGCCGGAGTTCTGGAGGGAATGCGGCGATGAACGGTGCGGCTGCGGTGGCGGAGGCCTTGCGGGCGGCGGGGGTGGCGAGGCTCTACGGCGTGCCGGGCGGCGGCAGCTCGCTCGACCTGGTGGAGGCGGCCAAGGCCAGGGGCATTCCCTTCATCCTGGCACGGCAGGAGACCGCCGCGATCATCATGGCGGCGACCGAGGCCGAGCTCTCCCACCGCCCGGGTGCCGTGCTGGTCACCCGCGGCCCGGGGGTGGGCAATGCGGCGAACGGCATGGCGCAGGCGAGCCTCGACCGCGCCCCGGTGCTGCTGCTGGCGGATGGCTTCACCGGCGCGGAGCGGGCCTTCGCCAACCACCAGTATTTCGACCATGCGGCGATGCTGCGGCCGGTGACCAAGGCGGCCGCCCAGGCGGTGGAGGCCGGGGGCGCGCCGGGCGCGATCGCCGCGACCCTGCTGGAGACGGCCCTGGCCGCGCCACGCGGGCCGGTGCTGCTGGAGCTTTCTGGCGCCGTGGCGCGGGCGCCGGCTGCGGCGCTGCCCCTGGCGGCGGTGGCGCCGCC
>NZ_JAMZIK010000086.1 GCF_024178315.1 Siccirubricoccus soli
CCGCCTGCACGACTGGCTGCTGACCCAGCGACGCCGCTTGTCGGGCAAGTCGACCCTGGGCAAGGCGATGCAGTATGCGCTCAATCGGTGGGAGGCTCTCGCGCGCTATCTCGAGGACGGCAGGCTCTCGATCGACAACAACCTCGCCGAGCGGCAGCTGCGAGGGATCGCCCTAACAACGAAGAATTTTCCGTTCCTCGGTTCCGATGCCGAGGGCAAACGCGCGGCCAGCATCTACACCGTCGCTGAGACTGCCACGCTCAACGGCCTCGACCCGGAACCCTACATCGCCGCCGTAATCGACCGCCTTGCTCGCGGCCACACCATCGGCCGCCTCCACGAACTCCCGCCCTGGAACTCCAAGCCCGAGACGCCGCCCGTGGTGACCGGCTGACGCTTACCATACGGCCGGGGTCTACGCCCAGCTGCGCGATCCGCGTCTGGTGCCGCTGAAGGGCATCGAGGGCTGGAACCGCTCGAGCCCGGTCACTGGCCCGACCTATGTCGACGTGAACGAGCGCGGCGTGAAGATCAGGCAAGGCATCGCGCTCTGGACCGTGGCGGTCAGCACCTACAAGCTGGACCTCTACCGCCGGCTCTGGAAGAGCCGCGGCGAAGGCGCCGGCTACCCGCCGGGCTGGGTGCATCTTCCCGACTGGCTGGACGCCAGCCTGGTGAAGCAGCTGGCCGCCGAGCAGCTGGTGACCCATACCACACGCAATGGCTCCGCGCGGAATGAGTGGCGCAAACTGCGTGACAATGAGGCGTTGGAATGTGCGGTCTACGCCCGCGCGGCGCTCGCCGTGCTCGGCGCCGACCGCTACGGCGAGCGGTTCTGGGGCATCATGGCCAGCCAGATCATTGTCCCCAGCGACCAGGCCACTGCCGCACCCGCCTTCCCGCAGTCCTTGATGCGCCGACAGGTAGTGCGCCCGGCGCGGATGCGCCGTTCATCGATGATGGACCGAAGGTGCTGCGGCAGTCCGCCGCCTGATGGAATACCGGGAGTGCAGTTCGCAGGCGAGGTCGCTATCCCTCGAACGCAGCGTGGAGGATGAGGACTGCGTGCAGAACAATGAAAAGGCACGCGGCCGCCAGGCAGTACCGGTGATCCAGGCGGAGCAGCGGACCAACGTCACCTGAACCACCATGCTCCGTACGGATCCGGACCAGCACGGTCACCGCGGTGATCGCCACCACGTACGCAAGCCCCACGATGTGGAGTTTATCAATCAGCGTTGCACCATGTTCGCTCCCAAGCGCGATGCTGGCGGTGCGCATGTTGACCACCAGAGCAAACAGCGAGGCGACGAGCAACGTGATACGGGGCGCGAAGGTCGTGGCGGTGATGGGGACCAGGCAGCCGATGGCACACATGAGAAAGCCCGCGTAGAGCGCCGCTGTCAGCTTCAGGAACCCCGTGTAGTTTGAACGCTCCAGATCCAGCACTGCTCGCAGCTGGCTGAACCGACTCTCCGGGCCGTTCGCCGCAGGGTCACCGAAGCTGGTGGCGTATCGCGCGGCGCCGACATCGACGCGCATGCGCCGAACGCGCCAGCCCTCAATTACGCCATGTGGGTTGTATCCCGAGTTTGCGACATCGGCGTCGTAGGCAAACCTGCTTTCCTCGTCGATGCCTTCTTCGAGATGGATCTCCAATGCGTTACGATCGAAAGGGAAATTCTGCACGTTCCAATGCTCACGGAAGGTGCCGGTGATCTTGCGTTGGCTCCAGGTCACGTCTCCCCGCGGGATAGTGCTGTCCAACCTGACCGCGGCCTGATCTGCATTGGCAAACTCCATGGTTCGCAGGACGTATGCCGACGACGACCCAACGCTCCAGACCCAGAAGCTGGCGCCGAAGGTGCCGCGGAGGAGGTCGAAGCTATGTAGGTCGGTAACGTAGAGGCCAACCTTGTGTCGTACAGGCGGCTCTCCCACCAGACTGTCTTGGGGCAGGTTCTGGCCTCGGGCTTGCCCGACGAGGAGCAGTAGCATCAGGGCAGGGACGGCCGCCGCGAGGCGCCCGGGAGGGAGAGGGTGCACCAGGTGAGTCCTTCTTCAGCTAATGGCGTACAAGCTCCCACGGACCGACGAAACGCGCGAGATGGACCGACTGGCGCCGACGCTCTACGGGATGCGCCGCTCGTCGATAATGGATTGAAAGACGGCAGTGGCGGCTTGGCCTTCGCCTTGCTGCACGCAATCTCTGTCCCGGCTTCGCCGAGGATGTCATCCGATGCGCGCGGAAGGACTCCGATCAGTGCGCCACAACCGATGCTTGGTGACGCTTTGCGCAGTTCGGCAGCAGATGCGCCGGCCGCCCAGCTGGCAACGGCAGCCAGCGGCGTCATTGCCACGGCCGGGCCGCATATCCCGCGGGAGGACGACCAGGACGCGCTACAACGCAGTACTGCGGCCCTGCCCGACGTCCCGGTGTCGGGGAAGCCAGAGGTGCTGATCTATCACCGCCTCGGCTCGGCGGCCGGCCAGCGAGCGGCGGTGCGGATCGCCAGTGAGATGCGCAAAGCAGGCGGCAAGCCGATTAGAATCCGGGCCACGGCGCAGGTACCCTCCACACGGGAACTGCGCTACTTACGGGCGGAGGATGCGGCAGAAGGCAATAAGCTTGCTTCGCAGTTTAAGGGTTGCCGGGGAAACGCCTGGCGCGTTGCAGCCTTAGCGCCAGATGCGGGAAGCCGGAGCTTTGAAATCTGGCTGCCGCATCACTGATGCTGTCGAAGTAGCGCAAGCCAGAATACAGGCAGCTTGCCCTGTCACAGGCAAGGTCGCTCCCGGCCACGTCCTGTGCGGCGGCGATCCGCGACACACCGCAGCACCCACGGGACCTGAGAGACAGCGTCCAACCTGGCCGCCATCCTGCGGGAAAATGTCCGTTGATAGTTCGAGTGGAGAGGCACGCGCCGTCCGTCGGTCGTTCCTGCCAGGCGCTGCGTCACTTCTCCAACAGCAGCCCCACAGGGCGAGTTCCCTCGCCTGCGGCGGGCCACGTCATGGCATCGGCGCGATCCGTCGCAAGCGTCCGGACCGCTGGAATCCGGGTTTACGGCGCTGGTATTTTGCGCCTAGCCTATCGCAAAGGAACCCACACCGGCCGGCAACTCCCGTAACCAGGACCAATGCGGAACACCGCATGGCCGCTGGTTTCGGTCTTGTGCGCTCGCGTGACCGGCGCTGCCGCGGATGGCAGCCGGACGGCCACCGAGGAGCAGGAGGGCGTCATGGCGGACCCATCCACCCTGGTCATTCGCAACGGCACGATCGTCGACGGCACGGGGCGCGCGCCCTTCACCGGCGATGTCGGCATCCGCGGTGGGATCATCACCGAGGTCGGGCGGGTCGCCTGGCGCGGCGACCGCGAGATCGATGCCACCGGCCTGCTGGTGACCCCGGGCTTCATCGATATCCACACCCATTACGACGCCCAGGCCATGTGGTCGAACCGGCTCGACCCCTCCTCCTGGAACGGCGTCACCACCGCGATGATCGGCAATTGCGGCGTCGGCTTCGCGCCCTGCAAGCCCGAGGACCGGGAGATGCTGGTGGCGCTGATGGAAGGCGTCGAGGACATCCCCGAAGTGGTGATGACCGAAGGCCTCGACTGGAATTGGGAGACCTTCCCGCAATTCCTGGACCGGCTGGATGCGCGGCAATTCGACCTCGACATCGTGGCCCAGGTGCCGCACGCCGCGATCCGCGTCTATGTGATGGGCGAGCGCGGCTTCCGGCGCGAACCCTCCACGCCCGAGGAGCGCGCCGAGATGGCGCGGCTGACCGTGGAAGGGATGCAGGCCGGCGCGGTCGGCTTCTCCACCTCCCGCGCCATCGCCCATAAGACGCTGGCCGGCGAGCCGACGCCGACGCTCGGCTCGGCCGAGGAGGAGCTGGCGGTCATCGCCGAGGCGGTCGGCCAGCATGGCGCCGGTTGGCTGCAGGTGATCTCCGATTTCGATGAGCCGGAGGAGGAGTTCGCCCTGCTGCGCCGCGTCGCTGCCCGCAGCAAGGGCCGCGCCATCAGCCTGACCTTCGCGCAGCGGGAGAACGACCCGAAGCGCTACAAGCGGCTGCTGGATCTGCTCGACGAGGCGAACAGCGACGGCGTGCGGATGATCGCCCAGGTCATGGGCCGGCCGATCGCCATCAACCTCGGCTTCGAGCTGTCTATCAACCCCTTCTGCGAGCGGCCGAGCTACAAGGGGATCGCCCACCTGCCCTTCGCCGAGCGGCTGGCGCTTCTCAAAACGCCGGAGATGCGGGCGAAGCTGCTGTCCGAGGTCACCGAGGACCCGATGTTGCGGCGCCGGCTCAACAGCTACGACCGGATGTTCGAGCTCGGCAGCCCGGCGAATTACGAACCCCATCCGGAGGACAGCCTGGCCGGCCGCGCCGCCCGCGCCGGCATTCCGGTCGAGGCGTTCGTCTATGACCTGATGGTCGCCGGCGACGGAAAGACCACGCTCTACCGTCCGGTGACGAACTACGTCGAGGGCAACCTCGATGTCTGCCTGGAGATGATGCGGCACCCGAACACGGTAATGGGCCTCGGCGATGGCGGCGCGCACTACAGCTTCATCTGCGACAGCTCCACGGTGACGCATTCCATCATGCACTGGACGCGGGACCGGACGCGCGGCGAAAAGGTCCCGCTGCCCTGGATGGTGCAGCGACTGACGCGGGATGCGGCGGTTGCGATCGGGCTCGAGGATCGCGGCCTGCTGGCTCCGGGCTACAAGGCGGACCTCAACGTCATCGACTACGACAGGCTGGCGATCGGCCCGCTGGAAGTCGCCTATGACCTGCCGGCCGGCGGCAAGCGGCTGATCCAGAAGATCGAGGGCTACGCCGCCACCATCCTCTCCGGCGTGGTGGTGCAGGAGAATGGCAGGCCGACCGGCACCCTGCCGGGGCGGCTGGTACGCGGTGTGCAAAAGGCTCCTGAAGTGGTGCGTATCGCCGCGGAGTGACACCTTGGGCGGGCCGTGTGTCCGCCCGTTCCTACCTGCCGGAGACTACGACCATGGCCTTCACCGACGCCACGCGGCGCGGCCTGCTGCGCGCTGGCGCCAGCCTGCCGCTATCCGCCGCGCTGATCCGCGAAAGCCGCGCCCAGGCCGGCGGCACCTTGACCGTCGCGCTGCCGACCACTCCGACCTCCTGCGACCCGGTCAACCCGCCCGACCATGACTGGATGATCGTCACCCAGAACATCTTCGAGAACCTGGTCGAGTACGACATCGACGGCGTACTGCGGCCGCAGCTTGCCAAGGCGCTGCCCACCGTCTCCGAGGACGGGCTGACCTACGCCTTCGAGCTGCACGAGGGCATCAAGTTCCACAATGGCCAGCCGCTCACCTCGGAGGATGTTAAGTACAGCTTCGAATGGATGCTGGACCCCGCCAACAAGGCGGCGCGCGGCCCCACCTTCAACCGCCTCTCCCATGTCGAAGTGGACAGCCCGACGAAGCTGCGGGTGATCCTGAAGGAGCCATTCTCCCCCTGGCTGACCATGCTGACAAAATTCATGGGCATCTGGCCCAAGGGTTCGCGCGAGCAGTACGGCCCCGACCATTTCCGCCGCCACCCGACCGGTGTCGGCACCGGCCCCGGCCTCTTCGAGGAGTGGAAACCGAACGATTATATCAGCTTCCGCCGCAACCCGAACTACTGGCAGCCGGGCAAGCCGGCATGGGAGCGCCTCATCATCAAGCAGGTGCCGGAGGATACCTCTCGTGTCGCCTATCTGTTGAGCAGTCAGGCCGATATCATCAGCGTCCCGCCGCCGCGCGATTACGCCCGCCTCAAGACGCGACGCGGCATTCAGGGCAATGCCAGGGCGACGCTCGGCGGCTGGAGCTTCATCGCCCTCAATAATGCGCGGCCGCCCTTCGACGACGTGAATTTCCGCCGCGCCATCGCCCACGCCATCGACCGCAAGACCATCAATGAGCGGATCTACCACGGCATGGTGGAGACCACCGCGGTCCCCGCTCCCCGCTCCTCCTGGTGGTTCAACCCGGCGGCGGATGCGGTGCTGGACTACAACCTCGACAAGGCACGAGACTACCTGAAGAAGTCGAAATACCCGAACGGGGCGAGCTTTGAGCTCGCCTGCGCCTCCGTTCCCTACCTGCTGGACAGCCGCGATGCGGCGATCTTCCTGCAATCGGAGCTGGCCAAGATCGGCGTCGAGGTGAAGATCCGCCTCGCCGAACAATCCGTGCTGTCGCCGATGCTGAGTCGCGGCGAGCTGGATGCGCTGGTGGCGAACTTCATGTCCCCCGGCGATCCTACCTACATGATCATGGTCTATCTGACCGCCGGGCAGTTCATGTCCAAATCCTCCTCCTTCACCGATGCAAGGCTGGACGAGTTGATGAAGCTGGCTTTCCGGGAGAATGAGCAGGAGCCGATGAAGCCGCATCTGCACGAGATGCAGATGCTGTTGGCGGAGAAGTCGCCATTCATCTGGCTCGGCTTCTTCAGCGCCGCCAATCTGTGGCGTGATCGGGTTAAGAACTTCAAAGTCAGCACCGGACAGACCGTCATGGTGCGCGATGTGAGCCTCGGCTGATGCTGGTCCTCATTCTCCGCCGCGCAGGCTTCTCGCTCTTCTCCCTCCTCGTCGTCAGCCTGATTCTCTTTGCCCTCACTCGCTCCATCCCGGACAGCCCGGCGCGGATCGTTCTCGGCGACGAGGCGACCGAGGAGCAGATCGCGCAATTCGAGGCCGATCACGGCCTCGACCGGCCAGTGCTGGTGCAGTACCTCGCCTGGCTGGAGCGGCTGGTGCTGCACGGCGATCTCGGCCGCTCCTTCACCACGCGGCTCGACATGAACGCCCAGGTGACCGAGACGCTGCCAGTCACGCTGGAGCTGGTCTGCATCGGCTTCGTGGTGGCGCTGACCATCTCTCTGGTGCTGGGCACGCTCTCGGCGCTCTGGCGCGACAGTCCAGTGGACTACGCGGCGCGGCTGCTCGCGGTGCTCGGTGTCTCCATCCCCGGCTTCTGGCCGGCGCTGGTGCTGGTGCTCGCCCTGACGGTGGAGAGAGACTGGTTCCCACCTGGTGGCTTCGTCCCACTCGGCGAGGGGCTCGCCGAACATCTCCGCTCAATCGCCTTGCCATGCCTTTGCCTCAGTGTCTTCTATATGGCGGTGCTGACGCGCATGACCCGCTCCTCGCTGCTGGAGGTTCTGGGCCAGGACTACATGCGCACGGCACGCGCCGCCGGTCTGTCCCGCCCGCGCGTGCTGCTCTACGGACTGCGCAACGCGCTGGTGCCGGTCGTTACCATCGCCGGCGTCTCCTTCGGCCACATGTTCGGCTTGGCACTGATTATCGAGCGGGTTTTCAATATCGGCGGCATGTCCCGGGCCTTGCTGACCGCCATCCAGCAGCGCGACTACGCGCTGGTGCAGGCGGTGGTGATGATGTTCACCATTATCTTCGTCGTGGCGAACCTGATCGCGGATCTGCTGAACGCTTGGCTCAACCCGCGCCTAGCCGCGCGCGCCGCATGAGCGTCACTCTCACCCATGACGGTGCCTGGCGCCGCGGCATGGATCGGCTGCGCAGGATCGTCGCCGCCTGCGGCGGCCCGGCCGGTTGCCTCGGCGCCGCCATCGTGCTGGCGCTGCTGGTCCTGGCGGTATTCGCCACCTGGATCGCGCCTCATGATCCGCTCCGCGTCAGCCTGCCCGACCAGCTGCTGGAGCCGGGCGGCGACTTCCCCTTCGGCACCGATCAGTCCGGGCGGGACGTGCTGAGCCGCGTCATCTGGGCCAGCCGCGCCTCGCTCGCGGTCGCCGGCGTCGCGGTGCTGATCGGCCTGGCCCTCGGTGTCACCCTAGGCTTATCCGCCGGCTTCTTTCGCGGCGGCTGGGCGGAGCAGGCGATCATGCGGCTGCTTGACGCGGTCGCCGCCATCCCGGTGCTGATCTGGGCCATCGCCCTGGTCGGCATCTTCGGTATCCGCGAGATCGAGATCGGTCCCTTCACCTTCGGGAACGAGGTAAAGCTGATGCTCATGCTCGGTTTGCTTTACGTGCCGACCCTGGCGCGCATCACCTACACCTCCGCGGCCAGCGAGTCCCAGGCCAATTACGTCGCGGCGCGACGGTTGCAGGGGGTGCCGGGCTGGCGCATTATGCTCTCCGACGTGCTGCCCAACTGCCTGTCCCCGGTCATTGTGCAGGCCACACTGATGCTGGCGCTCGGCATCATCATCGAGGCCTCGGTGAGTTTCGTCGGCCTCGGCGTGCAGCCGCCGACACCCTCCTGGGGCAACATGCTGGCGGATGCGCGAAACTACCTGCTTTCCGGCGAATGGTGGCTCTCCGTCTTCCCCGGCGCCGCAATCTCGGTGACGGTCATCGGCTTCAATCTGCTGGGCGACGGGCTGCGCGACCGGCTCGACCCGCGCCACGCCCTGCCGACGGTGGCGGGATGAGCCCGCGAGACGATCTGGGCGTGTCCGATATGGCGCCAATCCCTGTTGTAGGACGCGGCGCACCGGGCAAGCCGCTCCTCGAGATCGAGGGGCTGCACATCGCCTTCGGTGCACGCGACCGCTGGTTTGAGGCGGTGCGTGGCGTCGATCTCCGCATCCATGCCGGGGAGGTGGTGGGCGTGGTCGGCGAGAGCGGCTCGGGCAAGAGCCTCACGGCGCTTGCCATCATGCGCCTGCTGCCGCGTGGTGCCCGCATCTCAAGCGGCCGCATGCGCTTCGCCGGTACCGACCTGCTGGCGCTCGACGAGCGTGGCATGAATCGGCTGCGCGGCAGCGCCATGGGGATGATCTTCCAGGATCCGCTGACCGCGCTGAACCCTGCCCTGCCGGTCGGCCACCAGATCGCCGACAGCATCCGCACCCATCAGGGTCTCGGCCGCGCTGCCGCGCTGGCACGGGCGGAGGCGCTGCTGGACCTGGTCGGCATCGCCCGGCCGCGCGAACGCCTGCGCGCCTTCCCGCACGAGCTTTCGGGCGGCATGCGGCAGCGGGTGATGACCGCGCTGGCCGTCGCCAACGACCCGCGACTGCTGATCGCCGACGAGCCGACCACCGCCCTCGATGTCACCGTGCAGGCCCAGGTGATGGCGATGCTCGACCGCATCCGGCGTGAGCTCGGCATCGCCGTGCTGTTCATCAGCCACAACCTGGAGCTGGTCGCCGAGGTCTGCGACCGCGTCGCCGTCATGTATGCCGGCCGGGTGGTGGAAGGCGCCGTGGTGGAGGCGCTGTTCGAAGCCCCCCGCCACCCCTACACGCGGCAGCTGCTACGCTGCATTCCGCGCCTCAATGACGAGACCGGCCCGATGCCTACCATCCCCGGCCTGCCGCCGCGGCTCGGCGCCATTCCCGGCGGCTGCCCCTTCGCGCCGCGCTGCGATGCCGCCTTTGCCCGCTGCACGGCGGAGGCGCCCGATATCTGGCGCCGGGGCGACCACATGGCGCGCTGCTGGGAGGCGCTGCGATGAGCCCGCTCGATGACCGGAGTGGCGAAAGGCATGGAGGCCTGGATCGGCCGCACCAAGGCGCAGCGCCGCTGCTCGAACTCCGGGACATCCGCAAGGAGTATGCCCTGCGCCAGGGCCTGCTCGCGCGGCTCACTGGCCGGGCCGAGCGGGTCGCCGCGGTCGATGACGTCTCGCTCGCCATCCAGCCGGGGGAGGTGTTCGGCCTGGTCGGCGAGAGCGGCTGCGGCAAATCCACCCTCTCGCAGATCGCCGTCGGCCTGCTGGCGCCAAGCTCTGGCCAGGTGCTCTACCGCGGCGCCGATATCGCCGCGCTGCGGGGCGAGGCGCGGCAGGCGTATCGCCGCGGCGTGCAGATGGTGTTCCAGGACACCCATTCGTCACTCAATCCGCGCAAGCGCATCCGCCGTGCCCTGGCCGAGGCGCTGGCCGCCAGCGGCCAACCGCGCGCCGCCATCCCGGCGAAGCTGCTGGCGCTGATGGACCAGGTCGGGCTGGATGCGGTGATGCTGGACCGCCTGCCACATGAGCTCTCCGGCGGCCAGCGCCAGCGCGTCGGCATCGCCCGGGCCCTGGCGATGGACCCGGCGCTGCTGGTGGCGGATGAGCCGGTCTCCTCGCTCGACGTCTCGCTGCAGGGCCAGATCGTCAACCTGCTGCGCGAGCTGAATGCACGGCTCGGCCTGACCATCGTGCTGGTGAGCCACGATCTGGCGGTGGTCGCCCGTATCTGCCAACGGATCGCGGTGATGCAGGCCGGGCAGATCGTCGAGGAGGGCCCGCCTGCCCGCGTGCTGTTCGCGCCGGAGCACCCCTATACCCGCACCCTGATCGCCGCCGTGCCGCGCGGCCTCGCCGGCCGGCGGTCCACGCGTGAAGTTGCGCCGGCCGAAGCTTAAAGCGTGATCGCTTGAGATGTGACCACCGAGAAGCGTGAATCACGCGGCAAAACAAAAGGCCAAATCCGGATGCGTGAACGAATGTGAACGAATCCGGATCTAGCCTCGGCTCCACGTTAGCGCCGCCAGGGCCGTCGCCGCCTGCGGCCCGGCCAGGATCGATGGAGATCAGGTGCGTTGCGGTCTCGGCGGGGGCATTTTAGCTGTAGGTCCTTGCGTACCGTCAGCCGGAAGCGGCCGTCGAGGCCGGTCTCCAGCGCGCTGATGCAGACCTCGCCATCGCCCTGCACGCCATGGCCGTCGCCGGCGTAGAACAAACGCACCCTCGGTGGAGACCGGCAGGTAGAGCGTGGTGCCGGGCTTCAGCTCCATATTTTCCATGTTGCCGCCGAAGGCGCGCGGGATGTTGGTGCTGCAGGCGCCCCATTCCGGCGGCGGCGCGATGTCGATTACGCCGAAGAGGGGGGCCAGCGGCAGCTCCGCCCCCAAGGGCAGCACGCAGGCTCCGCGCTCGCGGTCGATCCGAGGATGGATGGTCTCGTAATCGGTGAACTCCTCCGGCAAAGTACCGAGCAGCGGCAGGATGGTGGTGAAGCCCCCGTCCATGTTCCGGGTCGCTTCCAGGATATCCACCTGCAGCGTGTCGCCCCGCGAGGCGCCGCGGACAAAGACCGGCCCGGTGACGAAATGCGCCCCAGGCCCTTGCTTCAGCGTCTCGATCGCTTGGCGGTAGAGCTCCGGTACCTGCGACCGGTCGGCGGGCAGGCTGGGGGTGCCGCCGGCCGGCACGCAGGCCATGGCGACGGTGTCGCCGGAGTCGATCTCGATCACCGGCCGGATCGCCGCGTCGAGCGTGCCCTAGATCATGCTCTCGGGGTTGGCGGGAATCGCGTGGTGCTTCGGCATGCGCTCCTCGAGCTGATGGCGGCGATTGCTACCCGGCGTCGACCAGAGCATGCGCATCCTGCTCCGACCAAACCAGCGTCGCCGTGTCGCCGGGCTGCACCGGGCCGGCGTAGAACACATCGTCCGGCACCAGCACAGAGGCATCGCGGCCGTCCTCGACCGACAGTGCGATCCGCACGCTGGGCCCCTGGTATTCCACCGCGGCGACGCGCGCCGGCAGGTGCGGCCCCGCCGTCGAATCGCCGAGCCGGCAGCGGTCGGCGCGCACAGCGATCATCCCGCCCGGCCCCTGCAGCACGTTGTGGCCGCCGATGAAGCGCGCGACGAAGGCGCTGACCGGGCGCTCGAAGACCTCGCGCGGCGGGCCGGCCTGGCGGATGTGACCGTCCTCCATCACCACCATCAGGTCGGCCAGCGCCATCGCCTCGTCCTGGCTGTGAGTGACATGGATGAAGGTGATGCTGAGCTCGCGCTGCAGCCGCTTCAGCTCCTCCCGCACCCGCGTGCGGAGGAAGGGGTCAAGGGCCGAGAGCGGCTCGTCCAGCAGCAGCACCCGCGGTTCCGTCACCAGGGACCGCGCCAGTGCCACGCGCTGCTGCTGGCCGCCGGAAAGCTGCGCCGGCAGCCGGTTGGCGAAGCCCTCCATCTGCACCAGAGCGAGGTACTCGCGCGCCTTGGCATGGCGCTGCGCCTTCGGCATGCCGCGCGCCTTCAGGCTGAAGGCGACGTTGTCCAGGCAATCGAGATGCGGGAACAGCGCGTAGGACTGGAACATCATCGCGGTGCCGCGCTCGGCCGGCGGCAGGTCGGTGACGTTGACGTCGTGGATCAGCACGTCGCCTTCCGAGATCACTTCATGCCCGGCGATCATCCTGAGGGTGCTGGTCTTGCCGCAGCCGCTGGGGCCGAGCAGACAGCAATAACTGGCCGGCGGGATGCGCAGCGAGATGCCATCCACGGCGGTGGTCGCGCCGTAGCGCTTGGTGACCTTCACCAGCTCCACATCGAAGCGGCGCGGCAGGCGCTGGGGGGTGATGTCCATGCGGAGGGGCTCCTCAGGCCAGCCGGGAGCGGGTGGCGCGGCGGCGCTGCATCCGCAGGATCACGGCCAGGGTGGTGCAAATGACCAGGAAGGACACCGCGGTGGTAATCGTGCCGATGGCAAACAGCGCCGGCGAGGTGGCGCTCGAGATCAGCGCATAGATCTCGAGCGGCAGGGTATTGCGGTTGCCGGCCACCAGCGTGGTGCGGGCGTATTCGTCGTAGCTGAGGGTGAAGGAGCCCATAGCGACGCCAAGGATGCCGGGCATCAGGATCGGCAGCGTCACCCAGCGCAGTCGCTGCCAAGCGCTGGCGCCGAGATCGGTCGCCGCTTCCTCGTAGGTGCGGTTGAAGCGGTTGAACACGGCGAACATGGCGAACAGGCCGAATGGCAGCGTCCAGGTCAGCTGCGCCGCCAGCGCGGAGGTGAAGAGATCGGCCTGCCAGTCGAACAGCTTGAACCCCAACCCGATGCCGAAGCCGACCAGCAGGCTGGGCATCACCAGACTGGCGACGGCCAGGTAGAACAGCGCGGCGGAGCCCGGGAAGCGGCGGCGGAAGCCGAGCCCGGCGGAGACCGTGACCACCACGGTGATGATACTGACGATGGTGGCCAGCGCCATGGAACGGCCGAAGGCCACCGGGATATTGGCCATCTGCCCGGGTTTCAGAATCTCGGCGAACCAATAGGTGCTGGTGCCGACCATGGGGAAGGTGACGCCGCCATCCGGCCCCTGGAAGGAGAGCAGGTAGATCACCGCCATCGGGCCATAGAGGAACAGCAGGAACACCGCCATCAGCGTGGCCAGGGCATAGAAGGTCCAGGGCCGCTTCTCCCGCGGGTCGCGCGCCGTCACCGCACCAGCTCCTTGCGCACATCCACCACGCGCATCATGCCGCCGACCATCACGGCAACGAACAGCACCAGGATCATCGCGCTGGCGGCCGCGGGTGGGTACTGCATCGCCTGGATCTCGGTGGCGAGCTGGGAGACAATGGAGGCGCTCTGTCCGCCGCTCATCGCCTTCACCACGAAGAAGTCGCCCATCACCTGGGTGAAGACCAGGATGGAGCCGAGCGCGATGCCGGTCTTCGACAGCGGGATCACCACATCCACCATGGTGCGCCAGCGGCTGGCCCCGGCATCGCGCGCTGCCTCCAGCAATGCGGGGTCGATCTTCGCTAGCGAATTGGCGATGGGACCGATCATCAGCAGGGTGAACAGGTGGATATAGGTGACGCAAACCGCAAAGGGCGAGAACAGCAGGAATTCCAGCGGCTGGTCGATCAGCTTCACCCCTTGCAGCATCTGGTTGAAGACGCCGTTGCGGCCGAGGAAGGGGATCCAGGCGATGGTGCGGATGATGCCTGAGGTCCAGAACGGGATGGCGCAGGCCAGGAACAGCATGGTCCGCACCGCCCGGCTGCGGACGTGGAAGACCAGGAAGTAGGCGATGTTGAAGCCGAGGAAGAGCGTGATGCCCCAGACGATGAAGGCGAATTTCAACGAGCTGAGATAGACCCTGAGCGTCGCCGGCGTGGTCAGCAACTCCTTGTAGTTGTCCAGCAGGAAGTCCGGGTAGATGCCCACGCGGTCGTAGTCGTAGAAGCTGACGACGAGGAAGATCACCGTCGGCAGGGCGAAAAAGGTCACCAGGATGATCGCCAGCGGGCTGACCTGCAGCCAGGACGTGGCGCGCGGCGAAGGCCGCCAGCGGCGGCCACGGCTGCGCGGGGCGATCCTCGCTGTCGCCTCGGCCGTCGACGACATCAGGCGACCTGCAGCAGGGCTTCGCGGCAGCGCATCAGCGGCAGCACGCGGGTGCCGAACTGCTCCATGCCGATGACGAAGTCGTCGAAGGTCATCATCACCCCCGTCACCCCGGGCACCGTCGCCATCTCATCCAGCAGCCGCGCCACCTTGGCGTAGGAGCCGCAGAGCACGCCCTGGTTGGTCGGCAGCTTGTTCTCGGTCAGGTAGCGGCGGCGGTTCGGCCCGGCGAAGGGGTCCTTGCTCGGGTCATCGCTGGACTGGCTGTCGCGCCAGGCGATCGCCTCGTGGTCGGTGCCGGCGACGTAGTGCTGCCACTTCGCCTCGGCGGCGGCGTCGGTCTCGTCGGCGATGATCATGGTCAGCACCAGCGCGCCGCATTCGCGCCCCGTCAGCTCGGTGGCCTTCACCAACCGGGCGACGCTGGGGGCGACGGCGCTTGGCGTGTTGAAGCCGTAGCCGGCGCAGAAATTATAGTCGGCATGCTCCGCGGCGTAGCGGGTGCCGGCATCGCTCTGCGCCGCGCAGATGATGGGGATGGGCTTCTCCGGCATCGGCAGCAGGCGGCAATCCTCCATCTGGAAGAACTCTCCCTTGAAGTCGGAAACGCCGGTGCTCCACAGCTCCTTCATCACCTGCACGTATTCGGTGCAGTACTCGTAGCGTCGCGCGTAGTGCGAGGACCCGGGCCACAGCCCCATCTGGGTGTATTCGGCCCGCTGCCAGCCGGTGATGAGGTTCACCCCGAAGCGGCCATGGCTGATGCTGTCCACCGTGACCGCCATCCGCGCGGCGACCGCCGGTGGGATGGTCAGCACGGCGCAGGTGGCGAAGAGCTGGATGCGCTCGGTCACCGCGGCCAGCCCGGCCATCAGGGTGAAGCTTTCCAGGTTGTAGTCCCAGAAGCCACTGGGCCCGCCGAAGCCGCGCAGCTTGATCATGGACAGCGCGAAGTCGAAGCCGAACCGCTCCGCCTTCTCGACGATGGTGCGGTTCAGGTCGAAGCTTGGCTTGTATTGCGGTGAGGTGGTGGAGATCAGCCAACCATTGTTGCCGATCGGGATGAAGACGCCGAGCTGCATGGCATGCCTCCTACGAGGTGATGAACTCGTTCCATTTGCGGGTGAGGTAGCGATCCTCATCCATCACCGAATTCCACACGGCGATGTTGCCCATGCGCTGCTCGAAGCTGCCGCCATCGCGCACCTCGCCGGGGCGGATGGACGGCTTGCCGAAGGGGTCGGGCAGCACTTCCGCGGCGGGCTTGCCGTCGTACCAGTAGTCCCATTCCGCCGAGGTCAGGAACTTCCTCACGTTCTCCGGTTGCGTCGAGTAATAGCCCTGCCGGGCGATGACCGCGCCCTGGAAGCCGGAGCCATACCAGTTGGCGTATTCGATGGCGCAGTCGCGCTTCAGCCCGGTGAGGTGCTTCATCATGCCGAGCGTGTAGCCCCAGCCGCGATAGCCCTCCTTCAAGGGCTGGAAGATGCAGGGGATGCCGCGGGTGCGTACCGCCGAGACCGCCGGCGACCACATCGACTGGATCACCACCTCCCCCGAGGCCATCAGGTTCACCGACTGGTCGAAGGTGGTCCAGAAGGAGCGGAACTGGCCGCTGCGCTTGATGTCCATCATGATCGCCATGGTCCGGTCGATCTCGGCCCGGGTCATATTGCCCTTGTTGCCGTATTTGACGCCGCCGCGCGCCTCCACCGCCATCGCCACGTCGATGGTGCCAACCGCCGGCTGGTCCTGCAGCGCGGCGCGGCCCTTGAAGGCGGGGTCAAGCAGGTCGGCCCAGCTGGTGATCGGCCGGCCGGTGAGGTCGGGGCGGATGCCCAGCGTATCCGCGTTGGTCACCGAGGGGACACCGGTGAGCCATTCGGTCTCGCCAGGGGCGAAGGCCTTGGCTTCCGCGTCGGTCAGGTACAGCACGCCATAAGGCGCCACGCCCTCGGTGGAGGCCACACGGCCATCCGGGTAGCGGCCCTTGGTGAACAGCGGGATGGTGACATCCCAGTGCTGCATCTTGCTGCGCGGAATGCCCTGCAACACGTTGCGGCCGACCAGGTACTTCATGAAGGTGATGCTGACATCGGCGACGTCGATGGCGCTCGACTGCGACAGGAAGCGGTTGAGCAGGTCCGCGTTCTCGCTGGCCTGCATGCGCACGGTGAAGCCGAGATCCTTGGTCGCCTGGTCGGCGATGAGGCCGATGGCGGTGACCGGTGGGCCGGCATGCTGCAGCACCACGTCGCGGATGTTCTGCGCCCAGATGGTGGGGAAGCCGCCGAGCGTGCCGGAGCCGGCGGCGGCACCGAGTGCGGCCTTGAGGACGCCGCGTCGGCCATGACCTGCGGGCGGATCGATCGGCTTCGACATTGTGCCTCCTGACTGTTGCGGCGCTCGTCGCCGCGCTGGGCAGCAGCTCGGCGACGGCCGTGGAGCTGGTCGAGCAGGTGCCGTTGGGTAGGAGCCTAACCTCTCTCTCTCTCAGATGGCCCGCGATGATCTGCGGAAAGAAAAGGCAAAATCGCGCGCCGCGACGAGAATTGGCTAAATCACCATCATTTTGCGCGAATAAATGCCAGCAATCTGCCCAATCTATGCATGATTGCGCTGTCGTTGCATCGTGCAGTGCCTGCATCCGAGGGGCATCGTTGCCTGCATCGCGTTCGGGAACGATGCCCGGTCGATCCCGGCGGCCACGCCGCGATGCGCGCCAGCCTTCAGGCTGAACCGGATGGTGCCGCGGATGGGCGTTAAGGCGGTGAATGCCTTCGATGATCACGCGGCGAGGCTTCGGCCAACGCGAAGCGGTCATTTCCCACTGCGTGGTGTGGGAGCGCAGCTCCAGGGTGGACTGGGCCGCTTGGTCAGGCGGCCACGGCAGGCAGGCAGGCTGACGGCGGCGTTATCGCTGATGGCGCCGATGGTCTCCAGGGTCATGTAGCGGGCGCGCTGGGTGGCTCACTAATCGGATTGCTCGAGCAAATGGCGCCGATCAGCCGGATGGTGGTGGCTTCATTCGGGAATATGCCGACCACGTCGGGGCAGCGCTTGATCTCGCCGTTGAGTCGCTCGATCGGGTTGGTGCTGTGCAACTTGGTCCGGTGGGCCGGGGAAGTGCATATAGGCCAGCACCTCCTCCTGGGCGGTGTCCATTAGGGCGGCAAGCTTGGGCACCTTGGGGCAGACCTGATCGGCCACCCCTGCGCCATTGCTCATGGGCGGCTGGGTCATCCTCCTGGGCATCGAACAGAGCCGCTGGTACTACCGCTCTCGTCCTATCGATCGCTGCGACACTGCCCCTGGCCACCGCCGCTTCGGCGGCGGTGCGGTTCTCTAAGGCCCGGACTTGGTCTTCACTCAGCGCCGGATGTAGACCTGTGTCAGGTCCTGGTACCAGCTCTTCGCCTGGAAAAATCCTCGCACCTCCGGCCGTAGGGCACGCGGGTTCACGTCGTGCACAACCCAAAGCCAGTAGGCGTTGTCCACGACATGCTCGTGAATCCGCGCAACGATCCTGTCGCGCTCAGCGGTATCGAAAGTGCTTGAAGCTTGATCGAGCAGCGCCTGAAGCTTCTCGTCGCAGACTCCGGCCCAGTTCATCCCGTGCGGTGGTGCCGCCTCGCAGCTGAAGTGACGGGCGAAGGCATCGAAGGGCGTCGAGGTGCCCATGCTGTTGTTCAGCGCGTGCACGGACCGCGCGCTGGGGTCAAGTGGCCCCTTGCTGCGCTGGCCGCGCATGGCGTTCCATTCCACGACCTCGAAGCTGAGGTCCACGCCCACTTCCCGCAGGTTCTGCTGCACGAACTCATTCATTGGCAGCGGCTGCATCTGGCCGGAGCCGGAGGCGGAGATCATGAATTTGACGCGCAGCGGATTGCCTGGCCCATAGCCCGCTTCCGCCAGCAACCGCCGCGCTGCAGCGGGGTCATATCGGACCTCGAATTTCGGCTTGCCGAACCAGGGGCTGTCGGGGAGGACCATGCCGCGGGCCGGCTCGGCCATCCCACCGAGGAGTTCGACCATCTCCTCGCGGTTGATCGCCAGGTTCAACGCTTGGCGAACCCGCACATCGGACAATGGCGTGTTCTCGCCGGACTGCCGCAGGATGTAAGGCCATACATGAGGATAGGGGTTGGTCTTAATGACCATCCCCGCGGAGCGCAGACGCGGGACGCCATCGGGCGGCGGCGCTTCAATGAAGTTGACCTGGTTGGTCAGCAGCGCGGCGACGCGGATGTTAGCGTCCGGGATCGGCAGCAGCAGTAGACGATCCAGTTTCGGTCGGCGGGATTGATCCCAGTAGTCGTCGTTGCGCACCAGCACGGCGCGTTGTCGCGGCACAATTTCCTGCACGCGGAAGGGGCCGGTACCGGAAGGCTGGCGGCTGAACCCGTCCCATCCGCCGAGCTTCTGCCATTGAGCTGGGCTTGAGATGTGCAGGAATACCACTTGGTCCGGCATGGAGGCATCGGGTGCCGTACTGCCGATGGCAATCTTGAAGTCGTCGATTTTGCGCCAGGTCTTCACGCTCGGAATGCGGAAGGACAGCGTCATGTTCTGTTGCGGATCGTACTGCGGCGCGTCGCGCTTCAGCAGCTTCTCGATATTCCAGATCACCGCGTCGGCATTGAAGGGCGATCCGTCGTGGAACTTCACGCCACGGCGCAGTTCGAAGATCCACTCCTTCGAATCTTCCGGGCTTGGATAGTAGCGTTCCGCCAACGCAGGAACGATTTCGGGGATCGACTGCTCCTGGTTCAGGTTCCAGTAGACGAGCGAGTCGTAGATGGTGAACCCCATCCAACGAATGCCCTCACCGCCCTGATCCGGCGCACCGCGCGTGGTCGGGATGTCGGCCAGGGTCATGCCGATGCGCAATTCACCTCCGGAGGCCGCCTGTGCCGAAGCCGAAGCCGCGAAGGCCCCGGCGGCCAGCGCGGCGCCAAGCCCCAGAGCGTCTCGACGTGTCGGATCATTCATTGACGTTGCTTTCCCTGTCATACGGCTTGGCCAACCCTGGGTCGCGCGCTTGGTGCTGCGTTGCCACCAGACGCCGGCGGAGCCGGGAGGACCGAGTGTGGGTCCTGACATTTCCTCGGGAACGGACGCATTCGTGCAGACGGTCCCTCGTGCCGTCCGGTGCTGCACGCCCTTCAGATCCCGCGGTATCCCGTGAAGCGGAACACGTTGGACGGATCCCCTGCAAAGCCACGCGGCGTGCGCAGCCGGCCGGCCATGGCCTCGACATAGGGCGCCGCCGCGCAAAGCAGCTCGAACTGACGTTCGTCGAGCGTCAGCCCCGCCCGGCGCGCGACGAGCGCAATACCGTCACGCTCAGCGGCCGGAATCTCCGCCGGCGTCGGCTCAGGCATCGGCGGCAGTGCCGTGGAGGAGGATGTCGCCTGGTCGAGGGCTGGCCGCCGCCCGCGCCAGGGCGTCGCACGCTCATAGGCGTCGGCGATGCGCAGCACGGTCGCGTCGGCGAAGGGGCGGCCGATCACCTGCATGGAGAGCGGCAGCCCCTCAGCACTGAAGCCGATGCACTGCGCGAGTGCCGGGCCGCCGAGCACGTTGAAGGGCGTGGTCAGCGACGCCTTCTGCCAGAACTGGATCGTCCGCCAGGTATCAAGCAGGGGCGCGGGGCCCGGGCCGGCAGTGATCAGCGCATCGTAGCGTGCCCAGAGCGGCTTCACCTCTGCCACCATGGCGCGCCGCTCGCGCTGGGAGTTCACGTAATCTTCGGCGCGAATCAACACGGCGGCGAGGGATCGGCCAAGGAAATCGTCGCCGAACAGTCCGGGATGAGCCCGCAGCGCCGCCTCATGCACTGCGTAGAGCTCGCTCTCGGCGCCGATTATCTTCACATCAGCGTAGTCCTGCGCTGGGCGAATGCGCACCTCCTCCACCTCGGCGCCGAGGCCGCGAAGGACATCCAGCGCCGCCTCCATCGCCTGCCGCACCACCGGGGGCACTGGCACCTCCACCTCGAACTGGTGGCGCAGCAGGCCGATGCGCAGGCCGCGGATGTCGCCGGTCAGGGCGGCAAGGTAGTCCGGTACCGGCCGTGACGCGCTGGCGGGGTCGAGTGGGTCATGGCCGGCGAGCGACTGCAGCATCAGCGCGCAATCCTCGACGGTCCAGGTCATCGGGCCGGCATGGTCGAAGGAAAAGCTGTTGGTCCAGATGCCTCGCCTGCTGATGAGCCCATAAGTCGGTTTCAGCCCGACCAAGCCGCAAAGCGCCGCGGGATTGCGGATGGACCCGCCGGTGTCGGAGCCGAGCGCGCCCATGGCGAGCCCCGCCGCCACCGCCGCGCCGGAGCCGGATGACGACCCCCCGGTGAAGCGATCGCGGTCCCACGGGTTGCGCGCCGGCGGCCAGGGCAGGTCGAAGCTTGGTCCGCCGTGCGCGAACTCATGCGTGGCGAGCTTGCCGAGCAGCACGGCACCTGCCGCATTCAGCCGCGCCACCGTGTCGGCATCCTCGGTAGGCACGAAGTCCTGCGCACTGCGCGAATGGCCGGTCGTCCGGATGCCTGCCGTGCAGTAGATGTCCTTCAGCGCATAGGGGATGCCGTGCAGCGGGCCGCGGTGATTGCCAGCCATGATGTCACTCTCGGCCCGGCGCGCCTGGTCCAGCGCCTGTTCCGCGGCCACCAGCAGATAGGCATTGAGCTGCGGATCGACCGCCTCGATCCGTGCCAGGAAGGCACGGGTCAGCTCAACCGGCGAAAGCTTCCGCGCCGCGATGAAGCGCGCGGCCTCGGCAATCGTCAGGTGGTAGAGCGCGGCGGGGGCGGTGTCGGGCATTTCGGTCATTCCCCGTCGAAGGCGAAGGTGGTGGCAAGCTCGGCGCCGAAGGGCAGGGTGCGCGGTATGGCGGCGCCCATAGCCTCTACATGTGGTATCGCCTCGCAGGCCTGGGCGAATTGCCGCGCGTCTAGCGGCAGGGCAGCCTGTGTAGCGAGCGTCGCATAGGTTGCTCGTGTCGCTTCCGGCGGCGGCGGTGCGGCCTGGTCCACGGGCGTGTCGCGCACGGGTGTGGCAGGCACTGCTGGGCGCCGCGCGCGCCAGGACGTCGCCGCCTCATAGGCATGGCCGATACGGAACACGGTCGCCTCGTCGAAGACCCTGCCGGCGATCTGCATGGAAAGCGGCAGGCCATTGGCGGAGAAGCCGTTGCACAGCGAGAGCGCAGGCAGCTGCGACACGTTAAACGGGTTGGTCAGCGGCGGTGACGCGAAATTCGCCTCCGCCCGCATCGCCGCCATCTCCGGCGCCTCGCCCCATGTGGAGGCCGTGATGAGTGCATCCACATCAAGCAGGGCGTCGAACATTCCCTGCGCGAGGATGCGCTGCTGCCGCAGTGCCTGCACGTAGTCGGTGGCAGGAACGAAGGCGCCCGGCATGATGCGATAGCGGAAGACCTCGCCGTAGTCGCCGGGATGTTCGCGCAGCCGGTCACCGTGAATGGAGAAGGACTCCGACAGGGTAATAAGCCGCATGCAGGATTGGTACTCGGCGAGTGGCCGCAGCGTGACCTCGCGCACCTCGGCGCCGAGGGATCGCAATACCTCCGCTGTGGTGTCCATCGCGGCGACAACCTCAGCGGTGGCCCTGCCCTCGGTCTCGTACCAGTGGCGGACCAGGCCGATGCGGAGGCCTCTCACACCTTGTCGCAGGGAAGCGCCATAGTCTGGCACCGGCACCTCAGCACTCGCCGGGTCGAGCGGATCATGGCCGGCGATGGCCTGCAACATGATGGCGCAGTCCTCCACCGTCCAGGCGAGCGGGCCGGCATTGTCGAGCGTGAAGGATAGCGGCAGCACGCCGCGCTTGCTGACCCGGCCATAGGTCGGCTTGATGCCCGCCGTGCCGCAGAAAGCGGCAGGCAGGCGGATGGAGCCGCCGGTATCGGAACCCATTGCGCCGGGCACCAGGCCTGCTGCAACCGCAGCGCCCGAGCCGGAGGATGAACCACCCGGGAAGCGCGTGAGGTCCCACGGGTTGCGCGCGGGTGGCCAGGGAAGATCCCAGGAAGGGCCGCCGGTTGCGAATTCATGCGTCGCCAGCTTGCCGAGCAGCACGCCACCCGCCTCGCGCAACCGCGCCACCACGGGCGCGTCGTCGGCCGGGATGTGGTCCCTGCAGCGCGCGGAATGGCCGGTGGTGGCAATGCCGCCTGTTTCGTAGATGTCCTTCAGCGCGTAGGGCACGCCGTGTAGCGGGCCGCGGTGGCGGCCGGCCATGACCTCCGCTTCGGCCTGCCGCGCTGCAGCCAAGGCGAGGTCCGCCGTCACGGCGATGAAGCTGTTCAATGCCCCGTCGACCGAAGCGATCCGGTCGAGGAATGCGCCGGTGAGGTCCACCGGCGAGAGGTCGCGTGCGGCGATACGCTGCGCCGCCTCGGCTATGGTGAGATAGTGCAGGTCGTTCACACCCGGTTCTCCGGCGAATGGTCATTGTCGCAGGCGGGTGCCTGGGCAACCCCTTGCGTGATGCGCAGGCCGATCCCCGAACCCGCTCGCGTGGACGTCCGGGTTGGGCGCATTGTGGTGGCAATGGGGATGGCGAAGCCGCGGCGGGGCAGCGCTGGGGTTGCGGACGACGGTCCGATCATGGACGAACGCCTACGCAACGATAAGCCGGACGGGCCGCTTCGGCATCGGGCCTGCGGCTCCGATCACCTACCCCGCCTGCAACGACGGTATCTGTTGACTGGCAGCGCATCCACTCTCCTTGGGTTTCGGGCCCTAGGCGGCGCGCTGGCGTACTCCCGGCAGTGCAATCTTCCCAAAACTGTGCAGGAGCGGTTCACGCGCGTCAACACCGGCTGGGCGTGAGGCAGGGGGATCGCTTGAAGGTCAGAGAGTGGTTCTGGTGATGAGTGAGCGGAGATAGTCGTGGTTCCAGACGGCGGCCTTGCGTCGGCTCTTGCGCCTGTCTTCTCCGGCGGTGCTGCGGATGAGGTTCATGGCCATGCGTTTGATGGCGGCCATGTTTTTAGGTTCGTGGTTGGTTCGAAGGCGCATCGGGTCGTCGTGGAAGTCGACGTCGAGCACCCAGTGCAGGCGGTTCTCGATACCCCAATGACGACGACGCGCCACCTGCGTCGCATGGCTGCAGAGATGCAGGCTAGGCTCACCGCGAGCCCCAGCAACACCCTCTACCTCTGGGCTCCGGATGACCTGCGCGGCGCCGCCCTCGACGCCTGGATGGCGCGGCAGCAGGAAACCGCCGGTGTTGACCATGTGGTGGTCTACCGCTGGGCCGGGGTGACGCCGCCAGACCATGGGGAGCAGCTCCGCCCCGTTGGCCGCGCGAAGCGGATCCTGCAGTGATGGCGCCGATGAGCGCCCCCGCGCGCCGCCCTCGCGCGCCGCCGCCAGCGGAGACGCCCGTGGTGACGATCCCCGCCGTCATCGCGGCCAACCCCGAGGCCTGCGAGGCCTTCATGGGCGCGGCGCGCCGCTGGCATGCGCCGGGGATGCGCCCCCTCTTCGTGATCGGCCGCCTCCCCGTCGATCCAGAAACAGCAGGAGGCAAGCAGCCATGAGCGACACCGCCGCATTTCCCGTGCCCGCGCCGCTGCCCGAGGACGCCACGCCGGAGATGATCGACGCCCGAATCGCCGAAACCAACCGATGGTTCGGCGACCCGAAGCACCCCTTCAACAGCTCGTTCTCCTGGGAGCGGCAGCCCTTCGTCGCAGCTCGCAACGCCGCGTTCCAGGCCAAGCACCCCTCCGCGCCCGGCGACACGCCCGCGCAGTCCCAGGGAGCGGCGCTGAACGGCTTGGTCGGGCTGGTGGTATCCGAGGAGCACCTTGCCGCCTTCGGGCCGCGGGAGGGGCTGGACGGAGCGGTGGCGGTGGTGCGCCAGATGGCCGGCTCGGTGGGGATGGACCAGGCCGGCCTCGACACCGCGCTGCGGGACGCCGTGAGATGGCAGGCGACGCCCCCAGAGGTGCGCCAGGCCACGGTGAAGGAAGCCACAGCCCAGCTTCAGCGGATCTGGGGCGGGGAGTTCCAAGCCAACGTGGACCGGATCGCCCGCTTCCTCGACGCCAAGGGCGGCCGGGACCTGGCGGACGAGGCCGGCATGACCTCCACCAGCCTCGGCATGATGCAGCTCCTCGCCCTGGCCCAGCGCAACGGGTTCTAATATCTTTGCGCAGCCGACAAGGGGCAAAGGACATGATGGACGATTCGGAGTTTCAGCGGATGGCCGACCGCCTGGCTGAGATACGAGCGAAGATGTCGGCCGCTGCAACCGGCGGCAGCTCCGTCGGTATGCGCGATCTAGCCAACGCCATCGCCGGCTTAGCCGCGGAGATGATCGCTTTGGGCCAGCACCTGAAGGGCACGCCCGACAAGTAGCGCCGCGGTCGGCGCCACAGACGCCCCGACACCCACAGTTCCTGGCACGTCAGGAGCTGCGGGCACGACTCCACGAAGCAGCGGAAGCAATCAGTGATCGACCCGAAGCGCGATGGCACAAGTGTGGGGCAAATCGTGGGTTTTCTACAACTTCCACCCAGAAGCACCAGATTTCCTAGGTATTTGTCGGACACCCTCTCCGCCAGCTTCCTGTAGGACACCACCCCTGGCCGTTCGTGATCGCGGCGAAAGCCGTGCTGCCGGGGCCCGTCGGCGTGGCTTGTATCCGCCTACCTCGCCTCCGCCGAGGCGATCCGCCGCGCCGTCGCCAGCAGCAGCCGCGCCGCCCGCGACACCGTGCGCCCGCGCTGCACGATGGCAGCGGCTCCCACCGCCACCCGGGGACGAAGCTGCAGCAGCACCAGGTCAGGCGGCGTGCCGCTCATCGCCACATAGGGATCGACGATCGCCACCCCCGTCCCGGCGCGCACCAGGGAGAGCGCCACCGAGGTCTGCGTCACCTCGATCGCGATGCGCCGCTGCAGCCCCTCCGCCCGGAACGCATCATCGACCAGATCGCCGAGCGGCAACCCCCGCCCCACGCCGATGAGCGGCCAGGAGAGCAGGTCGCGCACCGTCACGCTCCCCTGCCCGGCCAGCGGATGCGCCGCCGGCACCGCGCAGACCAGCTCGGTCTCGTCCAGCATCGCCACCTGCACCTCCCCCATCAGCAGCGGCGACAGCACGAAGCCGAGATCCACCCGCTCCCGCGCCACAGCCTCCACCGCCGCGGTGTTGTCCATGGTCTGCACCGCCACCTGGATGCCGGGGCGGGACCGCCGGAAGGCGGCGATGGCGCGCGGCAGGAAATGGTCCGCGAGCGTCGGCGTCGCCGCAACCAGCACGGAGCCGACCGTCATCTCCCGGATGCCGTCCATCAGCCGGTCGATCCGCGCCACGCCCTGGAAGACCCGCTCCACCTCCGGGAGGATGACGTTGAGCTCCACGGTGGGATGCAGCCGGCCGCGGCGCCGGCTGAACAGGGGGAAGCCCGCGACCGCCTGGCTTTCGCGCAGCATCATGCTCACGGCGGGCTGGGAAATGCCGAGCGCCTCCGCCGCCGCGGTGACGGTGCCGTGGCGAGCAACGGCGTGGAGAACCTCGATCTGGCGATAGGTCAAGCGCATCAGCTCTTCTTATATTCTCATAAGAGCCGAGGGGTTGAGCTTATTCCGACAGGCGCGCAGGATGCTCTGGCCGCGCCCGATAAGCCCCCGCCGACAGGGGGAATGGGGCGCCGCAGGAATGTCCATGCGCATCACCTCCGTCGAAACCTCCGTTGTCGCCCTGCCCTTCACCATGGGCGGCCCGCATCCACTCTTTGCCGGCCGGCCTTGGGACAAGCTCGAGATCCTGCTGGTGCGGGTGGAGACCGAGGATGGACTCGTCGGCTGGGGAGAGGCCTTCGGCCATGCCGCCATCCCCGCGACCAAGGCGGCGCTCGACACCACCGTCGCGCCGCTCGTGCTCGGCCGGGATGCGCAGGCGATCGAAACCCTGACCCGGGGGCTGATGCATGCGACGCATCTGCTCGGCCGCAACGGGCCGCATCTCTACGCCATCTCGGGCATCGAGATCGCGCTGTGGGACCTGCTCGGCAAGCGCGCCGGCATGCCGGTCTGGGCGCTGCTCGGCGGGCGTGAGCGGGCGAGCCTGCCGGCCTATGCCAGCCTGCTCTCCTACGGCAACGACCTGGCGCTGGTGGCGCGCAACACGGCCGAGGCGCGCCAGGCCGGCTACCGCCACATCAAGCTGCACGAGTTGACGCGGGAGGCGGTGCTGGCGGCCAAGCGGGCGGCGCCGGACGCCGCCATCATGCTGGACGTGAACTGCGCCTGGACGCCGCCGGTGGCGCGCGACATGGCCGCCGCCCTGGCCGGGGACGGCCTTTACTGGCTGGAGGAGCCGGTCTGGCCGCCCGAGGATTCGCGGGGCCTCGCCAGCCTGCGCCGCCACGGCATCCCACTCTCCGCCGGGGAGAACACCGCCGGCCTCTTCGGCTTCAAGGCGCTGGTGGAGGCCGGTGCCATCGACATCGCCCAGCCCAGCGTGACGAAGGTCGGCGGCATCGGGGAGATGCTGCGGGTCTTCCGCTTCTGCCAGGCGCAGGGCGTGGAGGTGGTGCCGCACTGCCCCTATTTCGGCCCGGGCTTCGTCGCCACCCTGCACATCGCCGCCGCCCTCTGCGAGCGGCCGCTGGTCGAGGTGTTGTGGCTGGAGATGGAGGCCAACCCCTTCGACCCCTGGGTGCGCGCGCGGAACGGTCAGGTGACCGTGCCGCAGGGCCCGGGCCTCGGCTGCGACCCGGATCCGGCAATCCTCGCCCGCTATCTCTCCGCCCCGCCCACGCGCACCGCGGCGAGGACGCCGTCATGAAGGTCACCGCCCTCGAGACGACCCCGGTCGTCCTGCCGCTCGACAAGCCCCTGGGCAGCGCGCTCGGCGCCATCGCCCAGTTCGGCGTCATCCTGGCGACCATTCGCACCGATGCGGGGATCACCGGCGAGAACCTGATCTTCACCCTGAACAACCGCCGCACCGCGGTGCTGCGGCAGATGGTGGACAGCTTGGCCGAGCTGGTCGTCGGGCAGGATGCCGGGCACATCGCCGGCTTCTGGGCGCGCGCCTGGAAGGACATCAATTTCATCGGCCATCAGGGCGTGGCGGTGATGGGCATCTCCGCCATCGACGGCGCGCTGTGGGATGCGCTCGGCAAGGCGGCGGGGCTGCCGCTCTACCGCCTGCTCGGCGGCGCACGGAACCGGGTGCCGGCCTATCACTCGGGCGGGCTGTGGCTCTCCCACACGGTGGAGGAGCTGGTGGCCGAGGCGCAGGCTTTCGTCGCGCAGGGCTTCCGCGCCGTGAAGATGCGCCTCGGCAAGCCCGACCCGGCGGAGGATGCGGCGCGGGTGCGGGCGGTGCGGGAGGCGATCGGCCCCCACATCGCGCTGATGGCGGACGCCAATCAGGGGCTGACGGAAGCGCAGGCCACCCGGCTCGGCCGGATGATCGAACCCTACGGCCTGACCTGGTTCGAGGAGCCCCTGCCCTGCTGGGACCTCGAAGGGCTCGCCCGCGTCGCGGCAGAGCTCGACACGCCGATCGCCAGCGGCGAGACGGAATACACCCGCTACGGCTTCCGCCGCATGCTCGATCTCCGCTCGGCCGACATCCTGATGCCGGATCTGCAGCGTGCCGGCGGCGTCACCGAATTCATGCGCATCGGCCATATGGCGCAGAGCCACGACATCGCCGTCTCCAGCCACCTCTTCCCGGAAACCAGCATCCAGGTCCTCGGCGCGCTGCCGAATGCGATCTACCTCGAATACATGCCCTGGTTCTCGCGCCTCTACGATGAGACGCTGGAATTCGAGGCGGGCGACGCCCTGGTTCCGGAACGCCCGGGCTGGGGCTTCACCCTGAACCGCGACTACATTCGCCACCTGCAATCATAAGGGCCGCGGCGCAGCGGCCCATCGCCACCGGAGGAAGACCGCCATGACCATCACCCGCCGCGCCCTGGCCCTGGGCGGCACCAGCCTCGCCGCCGGCGCCGCCTTCAGCACCCACTTGGCCACCCCCGCCCTGGCACAGAACGAGCCGATCCGCATCGGCTGGCTCGCCGCCCTCACCGGCCCCAGCTCCGCCCCCGGCATCGGCTTCAATCGCGGCGTGCTCTTCGCCGCCGAGGCCATCAACGCCGCCGGCGGCGTGAAGGGCCGCCGGGTCGAGATCATCACCCGCGACACCCAGGGCGACCCGACCAAGGCGGTGAACGCGACGCAGGAGATGATCAGCCAGCTCCGCGTCCATGCCATCTGGGGGCCGACCAATTCCGGCGAATCCCTGGCCGTCACCGCCATCATGGCGCGGGCGAAGATGCCGAACATCCACCCCTGCGTCGTCGATACGCTGATCGACGAGCGCCGCTATCCCAATGCCTTCCGCCTCACCCCGTCCAACACCCAGTGGGACGACGCGGTGCGCAGCTACTGCCTGACCCGCGTCAACGCCAAGAAGGTGGCGGTCATCGGCGACACCACGGGCTATGGCGTCAGCGCGGTAAACGCGTCGGTCGCCGCCTTCCAGCGGGACAAGGCGGAGGTGGTGTACAAGGCGAATATCGACGCCACCCAGCCGGACATGACGCCGGACATGCTGCGCGCCCGCAATGCCGGGGCCGAGGCCATCGTCTTCTGGTCGGTGTCCACCGGACTGATCGCGCGGCTGCTCAACACCCGCGCGAACATGAACTGGGACGTGCCCTTCGTCGGCCATCCCGCCATGTCCTCCGGCGAGGTCGGCAGCCTGGTGGAGCGCCCGGCGAATTGGGAGAAGGTCTACGCCATCGGCTACAAGAGCTGCTCCTACGACGCCTCCGGCAACCTGCCGCCGCGCACGGCGGAACTGGTGCGGCGCCTGGCCGGCAAGGTGAACCTGCAGGACTCGCTGCTCTGGTGGGTGTCCTCGGCGATCGACGCCGTGGAACTGATCGCCAAGGCGGTGGAGGCGAGCAATTCGACCGCCAAGGAAGCGATCATCGAGCATTGGAATGGGCTGAAGGCCTATCCCGGCTATTACGGCACCTATACCTACTCGCCGACGCAGCATAACGGCTACCCGACCGAGGAGGTCGTGATGTCCGCGGCGAATTCCGCGAAGAACGGCGCCTTCGCCCTGGCCCCGGGCTACTGAGCCGGCGGCGCGGGAGGAGAAAGATGCTCGCTTCCATCATTGCCTCGGGGCTGGCGGTCGGCGCCGTCTATGCGCTGATCGGCATCACCTACAATACGATGTTCGCCACCTCCCGCGTCATGAGCTTCACCGCCGGGCAGCTCGGCATGCTCGGCGGCGTCTTCGGCTCGCTCTTCACGCTGCGCCTGGGCCTGCCCATCTTGCCCGCCCTGGTGCTCACCCTGGCCTGCTGCGCGCTGATCGGCGTGGTGACGGAAATCGTCGCCGTCCGCCCGGTGCTGAAGAGCCTCGACCAACACCTCTACGTGCTGACCACCCTCGCCGTCGCGCTGCTGATCCAGCACATGACGGCGATGGAATGGAGCACCGAGCCGCAGCCCTTCCCCCGCCTGCTCGACCTCGGCAGCGGCATCTGGGACGAGAAATACTGGCTGCCCGTGGCCGTCTGCATCCTGACCATCCTCGGCCTCGAATATCTCTACCGCCGTACCCTGGTCGGCCGCGCCTTCGTTGCCATCGCCGAGGACAATTTCGCCGCCCGCGCCCTCGGCCTGCCGGAGCGCAACCTGCGCATCGCCAGCTATGCGCTGGCGGGCGCCATCGGCGCGCTGGCCGGCTTCGCCGGCGGGCAGCTCCTCCTCGCCTTCTTCGCCAATGGGCCGCTGCTGAACTTCTACGGCTTCATCCCGGTGGCGCTGGGCGGGCTCGGGAACAACCGCGGCGCCGTCATCGGCGGCTTCTTGCTCGGCCTGTTCCAGCAGGCGGCGAATTTCCTGGTCGGCGGCATCTTCTCCTCGGTCGCCGTCTTCACGCTGTTCATCATCGTCCTTCTCGCCGCGCCGCAGGGCATGTTCGGCGCGCAGGCGGCGCGGAGGGTCTGACATGGATGCGACGACCGGGACCGCACCGCCGCGCGCGGCGGCGGCGGCAAGGCTGGCGGGGCCGCTGAGGCCGCTCTGGCCCTTCCTGCTGCTGCTCGCCATCGGCCTGGCCATGCCGCTGACGGGCAACGAGTATTGGGGCCTGATCACCACCCGCATGGCGATCTACTGGGTGCTGGTCGCCGGGTTGAACCTCATCGTCGGCTATGCCGGGCAGCTCGCCATCGGCTATGTCGCCCTGCTGGCCATCGGCGCCTATACCACCAGCGTGCTGGCTGCGGGCAATGTCCTCCCGCCGCTGCCGGCCTTCGCCGCGCTGGGCGTGGCGGGGCTTGCCGGCGCAGTGTTCGGCGTGGTGGTCGGCCTGCCGGCGCTGCGCCTGCGCACCTTCTACTTCGCGATGACCACGCTGGGCTTCGCCACCATCGTCACCCAGATCACCCTGGCCTGGCAAGACGTGACGGGGGGCGGCATCGGCATCGCCGGTCCGATGCTGCCGGCGCCCTTCGACACCACCTGGGGCTTCCTCTATTTCTGCCTCGGCTTCGCCGCCATCTGCACCTGGCTCACCGCCAATATCGCCCGCAGCCGCTTCGGCCGCGCCCTGGTCGCGGTGCGGGATGCGGAGGTGGCGGCGGAGGCCTCCGGCATCCACAAGCCGAAGCTGCTGGTGCTGGTCTTCATCCTGGCGGGCGCGCTGGCGGCCATGGCCGGCGGGCTCTTCGCCACGCTGCAGACCTACATCACGCCGGACGCCTTCACCTTCGACCTCTCGCTGCTCTTCTTCATCGCGGTGCTGATCGGCGGCCGCGGCTCCATCCTCGGGCCGCTGCTTGGCACGGCGATCCTGACGGTGCTGCCGGAGATCGCGGCACCGCTGGCCGCCTGGTCCACCTTCCTCTACGCGGCGCTGCTGCTGGTCATCGTGCTCGCCATGCCGGGCGGCATCGCCGCGCTGATCGACCCGCGCAACCGGCGCAACTTGCCGGAGAACCGGGTCATCGGCCCCCAGCCGGCGGCGCTGGACGCGCTGCTCGGCCGGCGGGAGGTGCCGGCGCCGCTCACCCTCCGCGGCATCGTGCTCGCCTTCGGCGGGGTGCGCGCCATCGACGGCGTGGACCTGGAGGTGACGCCCGGCCAGGTGCATGGGCTCATCGGCCCGAATGGCAGCGGCAAGACGACGACGCTCAACGTGATCTCCGGCTATTACCGGCCGGAGGCCGGCAGCATGGCGATCGGCCCGGCGCCCCTGCCGGCCGGGAAGCCGCAGGGCCGCGCCGGCCTGCGCATCGCCCGCACCTTCCAGACGCCGCGGCTGATCGGCGAGGCCTCGGTGCTGGAGAATGTCATGATCGGCGGCACGACCGACGGCAGGACGGGCTTCGCCGAGGCGCTGCTGGCCCTGCCGCGGCAGCGGCAGGAGGAGCGGGAATTCGAGGCCCGCGCCCGCCTGGCGCTGGAGGCGGTGGGCCTTGCCGGCCTGGCCGAGGCCCGCGCCGACCGGCTGCAGCACAGTGAGCTGCGCTTCATGGAGATCGCCCGCGCGCTGATGCTCCGCCCCGCCTTCCTGTTGCTGGACGAGCCGGCGGCCGGCCTCTCGACCGAGGAGATCCGCCGGCTCGGTGCGCTGATCCGTGGCATCAGCCGGCATGGCACCGGCGTGCTGCTGGTGGAGCATCATGCCGACCTCATCTTCGACATCTGCGACCAGGTGACCGTGCTCAATCTCGGCAAGGTCCTCGCAGCGGGAACGCCGGCCGAGATCCGCGTGCACAAGGAGGTCGTCAGTGCCTATCTCGGCGCCTGAGCGCAGCCTGCTCGAGGTCAGGGGCCTCGAGGCCGGCTATGGCAAGATCGCCGTGCTGCACGGCGTGGAACTCGGCATCGGCGCGGGCGAGGTGGTGGCCCTGCTCGGCCCCAATGGCGCGGGCAAGACGACGCTGCTCCGCGCCCTCTCCGGCCTGCTGCCGGTGACGGCCGGTAGCGTGACCTTCGACGGGCAGGCGTTGACCAATGCCAGCCCGCGGGACGCCGCCCGCGCCGGCATGGTGCATGTGATCGAGGGGCACCGCGTCTTCACCCAGATCTCGGTCGCCGACAATCTGGAGCTCGCCGGCTACGACCTGCCGCGCGGGGAGCGGGCGGCGCGGATCGAGGAGGCGCTGGCCTTCTTCCCGGAGATCGCGGCGAAGCGGCGGGACCGCGGCGGCGCGCTGAGCGGCGGGCAGCAGCAGATGCTGGCGGTGGCGCAGGGGCTGGTGCGGCGGCCCAAGCTGCTGATGCTGGACGAGCCCTCGGCCGGCCTCTCCCCCGTGCTGCTGGACCGCGTGCTGGGGGTGGTACGGGAGCTCTGCGCCAAGGGTACCTCGGTGCTGCTGGTGGAGCAGCTCATCGAGAAGACGCTGGCCGTCTCCCACCGCGTCTATGCCATGGCGCAGGGCCGCATCGTGCTGGCGGCCGACGCGAAGGAGGAGGATCTGCCGCATCGGCTGGAGCGGGCCTATTTCGGCGAGGATGTGCCGACGGCGCTGCATGCCTGACGGGCGGCGGCGGCCGTAGTATCGGGCCGGTCCCGGCGCGGGTGGGGGGCCGGTCCGGCGCTGCCGCCATGCGGGGCCCGGTTGGCCGGCGCGGCATGGCGTTGGGCCGGCATCCCGAAGCCCCCGAAGGCCGGGATGGTCCGACCTTGCTTCACCGGGGGTGCCGCTCCGCCGGATGCCGGCCTCTGCCATGCGGCCGGGCCGCCGGGGGCAGCCCGATAGGCAGGCGCGGCATGGCTTGGGGCCTGGCATCCGGAAGCCCTCCGCAGGCCGGGCGGTCTCGCCGCCCCCGCCCGTTGAATGGACGGTCCGCCGCCGGCGGTCGGCCTCCGCCATGCGGCAGGGCTCCCGCCGCGGGGTGTGGCTGGCGCCCCTCGGCCGAGGTGGGGCCTACAACCTGTAGGCGCCGCCGGAGAGGTTCCTTCAACAAAAACACGCTAGACTGTGCGGGCGCCGAAAGGACCCCCAACCCGCCATGGCCACGACCACCCGCCCAGGACTGACCGCCGGACCGGCCTTGCTGCTGCTGGATGCCGGCCTCACCGCCCTGGCCTGGCCTGCCGCCTTGCTGGTGGCCTTGGGCAGCCTGCCGGATGGGACGCGGCCCAGCCCCTTCACCCTGCTGCTTTACCCGGCCTGCTACCTGCTCTTCCTCTACGCCCTCGGCCTCTATCGCCGGGACGCGCTGGTGGAGACGCGAAAATCCATGGGCCGGGCGCCGCTGGCGGCGGTGCTGGCGGCGCTCTCCGTCGCCTTTGCCTCCGCCATGCTGCCGCCACCCCTCGGCGGCCCGGCCGGGGCGGGGCTGCTCCTGGCCGCCCTCACCGCCTTCGTCAGCGCCGGCTTCGCCTCCCGGGTGATGCATTTCGTGCTGCGCCGCCGCGGCGCCTTCCGCCGGCGCCTGCTGGTCATCGGTGCCGGGCAGCGGGCCTGGGAGCTGGCACTGCTGCTGCAGCGCGAAGGCCGCACCCTGAATTACGAGGTGACCTTCGTGCATGCGCCGGGCATGGGGGAGATCGATCCCCGCCTGGCCGCCAATCCGGACAACCTCATCCTGCCCGCCGGGGCGGAATTCCTCGGCATGGCGCGGCGGGCCAGGGCGGAGCAGATCGTGGTCGCGCCGGATGACCGGCGGGGGCTGGACATGATGGCGCTGCTGGCCTGCCGCACCGCCGGCTACCCGGTCCAGGAATACCACCGCTTCCTTGAGAAGGAGATCGGCCGGATCGACGTGAAGCGCATCGAGCTGGGCTGGCTGGTCTTCAACGACGGCTTCTCCTTCGGGCCGATCGACCTGGCGCTGAAGCGGCTGCTGGACGTGACCGCCAGCCTGGTGCTGCTGCTGCTGACCGGACCCTTCCTGCTGGCCGCCATGCTGGCCGTGCTGGCGGAGGACGGCGCGCCGGTGCTGTACCGGCAGAAGCGCGTGACCCAGGGCGGGCGGCTCTTCGAGATCCTGAAGCTGCGCACCATGCGCCGCGACGCGGAGCGCTTCGGCGCGGTCTGGGCCGAGGCACAGGATCCGCGCATTACCCGCATCGGCCGTTTCCTGCGGCGCACGCGGCTGGATGAGCTGCCGCAGCTCCTCAACGTGCTGCGCGGCGACATGTCCCTGGTGGGGCCGCGGCCGGAGCGACCGGAATTCACCCGCAAGCTGGCCGAGGCCCTGCCGCTCTATGAGGAGCGGCACCTGGTGAAGGCAGGGCTGACCGGCTGGGCGCAGATCAACTACCCCTATGGCGCCTCGCTGGACGATGCCCGCTCGAAGCTCTCCTACGACCTGCACTACGTGAAGAATCAGGGCTTCCTGTTCGACCTGCTGATCCTGGCCCAGACGCTGCGCGTGGTGCTGTGGCCGGGGGCCGGGGTGCGGTAGCGGCGGCTGCCCGCGCCTGCCGCAGCGGCCGGGCTGGCGAGGAGCTGGGCCAACGACAGCCGCGGCGAGAGCCCCGGTGCCATGATGGGTGCGGCCGCCTCCCTGCCGCCGAGAGGGAAGGCGCTTCGGGCATGGCCGAGTCATGCCGTAGCCGAAGGTGGCGCGAGGCCGGGCGGCACGGCACGACCCGGCCAATCCCACGCAGCTATGGGAGGTGTAGGAGGATCGGCATGGGCGGCGGGCCGACTCAGGCCTCGGCGAGGGTGCTGGGGTGGAAAAGGGCTTCCGGCGGGATCGGCCGGACGGCGAGGCCATCGGCCACGGCGAAGCGGATCATCGCCTCCACCTCCCCGCGGTTGCGGGCGAAGCCATAGGGCCAGGGATCGCCGCCCATGATCGCCGCCTGCTCGGCATAGGCGTCGGCGATCCAGGGCAGGGAGACCCGCAGCACGTTGGTGAGCCGGAGCTCCGCAAGGGACAGGTCGCGCGCCTTGCGGAAGGCGCGATGCAGCTCGAGGGGCAGCCAGGGATGGCGCTCGGCGACGTCCTTCCGCACGGCGAGGCAGTGCATGATGGGAAAGAAGCCGGTTTCCTTGTGCCAGGCGATCTCCTCGGCGCGCGTATCGGTCCAGAGGCGGGCGACCGGGGCGGTGCCCTCCGTCAGGCAGGTGGGCGGGCGGGGGGAGATCAGCGCATCGACGGCGCCGCTGGCCAGCGCCTCGGCGGGGTCCCGGCCCAGGGGCTGGACATCGACGCCGGGCGGCAGGGTGATGGGCACGCGCTCATCGCCGGTGCGCCAGCTTATGCCGCGCGTATCCACGCCGTAGTGCTCCCGCAATATGCCGCGGACCCAGAGCGCCGCCGTCTGCTGGTATTCCGGCAGGCCGATGGTCCGGCCGGCCAGGTCGGCCGGGCTGCGGATGCCACGATCCGTGCGGATGGTGATGGCGGCGTGGCGGAAGGCGCGGGAGAGGAAGGCGGGCACGCCGACATAGGGGCTGTCGCCCCGCGCCGTGGTGACGATGTGCGAGCCCATGGAGAGCTCCGTCACCTCGAAGGCGCGGTCGCGCAGCGCCCGGCGGAAGATGTCCTCCGGCTCTCCCGGCAGCGGGGTGAGGTTGACGCCCGGGATGCTGACGCGGCCGTCCAGGATCGGCCGGGTCCGGTCGGTTGCGACGCAGGCGAGGCTCAGCGCGATGGTCCCGGACGTCATGGGCGGCTCATCCCGTCGGGCTGCGGCGCAAGGGCGCCAGCGATTCGGACAGGGCCTGCGCCATTGCAGGCCCTGCCGTCTGCCAAGCCAGCCCCCGCGTCCACGCATGGAAGTCGTGACGAAAAAGTGATCATAATCTCCATTACAAGCGCATCCCGGTCGAGTGATTGTATACAAATTACCTCAACTTTATGGGCGGGAGACGTTCGGCATGGCGGCTTTCACAGGTACCAATGCAAGCGAGACGCTTACCGGCACGCCGGACAACGACACCCTCACGGGCCTTGGCGGCAACGATACACTGCGCGGCCTGGATGGGAACGACACTTACATCTTCGGGGGCGCCTTCGGGATCGACACGGTCTACGACACCACCGGCGTGGACCAGATCCTCATCGGCGCCGACTATTCCAGCGCCGATTTCCGCCTCTCCCGCGTCTCCGACGACCTGCGGATCCTGCAGGTCAATGGTGGCCAGTCGATCAGCCTCGAGAACTACTTCAACCCTGGCGTCAACCCGGCCTTCCGCGGCGCGGTGGAGAGCGTCGCCTTCGCCCAGAACGGCGCGATCTGGAACCTGGCCAGCGGCGCGGCCTTCCTGAACCCGGGTTTCGTCGGCACCAACGCCAACGAGACGATCACCGCCACCTCCGGCCCGGATGCCATCTTCGGGCTCGGCGGCAATGACACGCTGCGCGGGCTGGAGGGCAACGACACCTACCTGTTCTTTGGCGCCTTCGGCCGCGATTCCATCGCGGACAGCGCGGGGGTGGACCAGATCCGCATCGCCGCCGACTATTCCGAGCTGGATTTCCGCGCCGTCCGCGCCTCCAACGACCTGGTCATCAGCCAGACCAACAACGCCCAGGCGATCACGCTCGAGAATTTCTTCAACACCGGGGTCAATCCGGCCTTCCGGGGTGCGATCGAGAGCGTCGTGTTCGAGCGCACCGGCACCGTCTGGGACCTCTCGAGCGGACAACTCGTCATCCAGCCGGGCTTCTTCGACTACAACGGCTATCTCTCGGCCAATCCGGATGTGCGCGCCGCCGGGCTCGACGCCTATTTCCATTACATGACCTATGGCTGGCGCGAGGGCCGGGATCCCTCCGCGCGGTTCGACACCTCGCTCTACCTGGCGCAGAACCCGGACGTGGCGGCCGCCGGCGTCAACCCGCTGCAGCACTACCTGTCCTATGGCCAGGCGGAAGGGCGGGCGGCGCATCCCGCGGTCGGCTTCTCGCTCGCCGGCGGGCTGGATGCGCAATACTACCTGCTGGCCAACCCGGATGTCGGCGCGGCCGGGTTGAGCGCGGCCGCCCATTATGAGGCCTATGGCTGGCACGAGGGGCGCGACCCTTCCTACCTGTTCGACACCTCCTACTACCTCGCCCGGAATCCGGACGTCGCCGCTGCCGGGCTGAACCCGTTGACCCATTACAATCTCTATGGCTGGCACGAGGGGCGCGACCCTTCCTACCTGTTCGACACCTCCTACTACCTCGCCCGGAATCCGGACGTCGCCGCTGCCGGGCTGAACCCGTTGACCCATTACAATCTCTATGGCTGGCACGAGGGGCGCGACCCTTCCTACCTGTTCGACACCTCCTACTACCTCGCCCGGAATCCGGACGTCGCCGCTGCCGGGCTGAACCCGTTGACCCATTACAATCTCTATGGCTGGCACGAGGGGCGCGACCCTTCGGCCGGCTTCGACACCACCGCCTATCTGGCGGCGAATCCGGATGTGGCGGCCGCCGGCGTCAACCCGCTGCAGCACTATCTGAGCTATGGCGTGTATGAGGGCCGGTCGCTGGGCGACATCGGCATCGCCTGATACCGGCGGCATCGGTCCCGAACCGTCGCCGGGGCCGCTGCGGCGGCCCGGCGGCGACCGAGGGCGGTTGGTCGGTCACGACCAACCGCCCTCGGGGTGCCGCTGGTGCCGGCTCGTCTCGCGTCCTGACATCCTGCGCGATCCTTCGCGCAGGACACCGAGCCGGCGCCCAAGCGGCCTTCCGGAGCCCGGAAGCCCAGGACCTGCGGGGCCGGCACGAAGGGGCGGCTTGCCTTTGCCCGGGTTCACGCAAGCCGCTCCGGCCTGCTGCTCGAAGGGGGACCACCTCCTTCGCAGCGGTCGATCCGGTCGGGCCTTCTCTGGCCTATATGCCGGCCGCGAGAGTCTCCGGCGTGAAGGGCAGCGCGCGGGGCCGGAGGCCCAGCGCATCATGGATACCCCCGGCGATCGCCGCGATGGTCGGCGCCATGGCCGCCTCTCCCGCGCCGAGGAAGGGCTGGTCCGGCCGATCGATCAGGCTGGTCGTCACCTCCGGCACCTCCGAGAAGCGGAGGATCGGATAGGCATCCCAATTGTCGCTGGTGACGCGGCGGCGGTCGAAGCGCACCTGTTCCAGCAGGGCCACGCTGGCGCCGTGGATGGCGCCACCCTCATACTGGTTCGCCGCGCCGTCCGGGTTCACCGTCTCGCCGACATCGCCGGCGACCCAGAGGCGGCGGCAGAAGATGCGCTCCCGCGCCTCGATCTCCGCCACCACGGCCGCCCAGGCGCCGCTGTTCTTGTAGCGCGCCATGCCGAGGCCCATGCCCCAGCCTTCCCGCTTGCTTCGGCCGGCCCAGTTCGCCAGCTCTGCCGCGCGTTCCAGCACGGCGATGGCGCGCGGATCCTCCAGATGCCGCAGGCGGTAGGCCAGCGGGTCCTCGCCGGCCGCCTCCGCCAGCTCATCCATCACGCTCTCGATCGACCACACATTCAGCGTGGCGCCGAGGCCGCGCAGCGCGGAGGTCCGGATCGGCATCTCCAGCAGCCGCGTCGTCTCGATGGCCAGATGCGGGATGGCGTAGAGCGGCACGCCGTTGCGCGGGGCGCCGCCGCCGCCGGCCATGGGCGGGTTGATGCTGGGCTTCACCGGAAAGGGTTCGGCGAGCATCGAGGCGGCGAGCAGCGTCGGCTCCGGCGCGCGGCCGGGGCGGCTAGAATGGCCGTTGCTGATGATGTGGCTGCGCCAGCTCAGCAGCCTGCCCTGCGCATCCGTATCGGCCTCGATCTCCACCAGCATGGCGGGGGAGAAGGGCGCCCAGCCCAGTTCCTCGGCGCGGGACCAGAGCAGGCGGACCGGCGTGCCGGGCACGGCGCGGGCGGCCAGCGCCGCATCCAGCGCCACGTCATCGGCGCCGTTATGGCCGTAGCAGCCGGCGCCTTCCATGTGGCGCACGGTGACCCGCGCATCCGGGATGCGCAGCGCCTTGGCGAGATCGGCGCGGAGGTTGTAGGGGCCCTGGGAGTGGCTCCAGACCTCCAGCGCTTCCCCTTGCCAGCGCGCCACGGCGCAGCTCGTGCCAATGGACGCATGCGCCAGGTAGGGACGGTGGAATTGGCGCTTCAGCCTGCGTGACACGGTGGCGGGCGGCGTGCCGCGGGCGGCGACCTCGCTGCGCTCGCCGCGCATGGCGGCCTCGCGCAGCCAGTCCGGCAGCCCCGCCTGCTCCGGCAGCGTGTCGCGCTCCGCCCATTCGGCGCGGGCGGCGAGGCGCGCAGCGGCCGTCTCGGCGTCCCATTCCGTCGCCGCCAGCACGGCGAGGAAGCTGCCGCCGCGCACCACCCGCGCCTCGCCGGGCAAGGGGCCCTCGCGCAGCGCGGTCAGCGCGGCGCCGCGGGAGGGCGGGCGCACCACGCGCGCATGCAGCATGCCCGGCAGGCGAAGGTCGTGCACATAGCGCGCGGCGCCGAAGACCTTGTCCGGCAGATCGAGCCGCGGCACGGAGGTGCCGGCGATGCGACGGGCGGCAGCCGGCTTCACGCGCGCTTCGGCCGGGGCCTCGCAGTCCAGCAGCGCGGCATCGGCCAGCGCCCAGTAGCTGCCGATGGGGCCGGCGGGGCCGTGGAAGATGCCGTCGTCCACGGTGATGTCCTCCACCGGAATGCCGGTGCGCTGCGCCACCACCTGCAGGAAGATGCCCCGCGCTGCAGCGCAGGCATGGCGCATGGCGCTGCCGCTGTCCTGGGTGGAGAGGCTGCCGCTGGTCACCCCCTCATCCGGTGCCTCCGGCGCCACGGCGGCGCGGGCGGTAACGCGGGAGAGCGCCACGTCCAGCTCCTCCGCCGCGATCTGGGAGAGCGTGGTCAGGATGCCCTGGCCGATCTCCACCTTGCCCGGGGTGATGGTGACGCGGCCATCGGCGTGGAAGGCCAGCCATTGCGACAGGCGGCGATTGGCGTTGAGGCTGCCCGGCAGCTTCGGCGCGCCGGGCGGCGGGCCGCCCGTCACGTTGGTGAAGCCGCTTGATGGCAGGTGCGGCCGAGTCTCGCTGCGGGCCTCCGGCTCTCCGCGATCGGGCGCACTCATGCCGCCATCTCCCGCGCCGCCCGCCGCACGGCGCGGACAATCCGGTTGTGGCTGCCGCAGCGGCAGAGATGCGGGTCGAGCGCGGCGCGGATCGCCACCTCATCCGGATCGGGCGTCTTCGCCAGCAGCGCGGCGGCGCTGACGAGGATGCCGGAGAGGCAATAGCCGCATTGCCCGGCCTGCTCGGCGAGGACGGCGGCTTGCAGGGGGTGCGGGGCGTCCGGCGTGCCGAGCCCCTCGACCGTGGTCACGGATTTGCCGGCGCAGGCGGAAGCCGCGAGGGTGCAGGCATAGGCAGGCACGCCCTCCACCAGCACCATGCAGGCGCCGCAGCCCTCCGTGCCGCAGCCGAAGCGGGGGCCGGAGAGGCCGGCAGGGCCGCGCAGGGCGTGGAGAAGGGAGGTATCGGGCGGGATATCCAGCGTGACAGCCGCGCCGTTCAGGGTGAACTGCACCATGTCGCCTCCCGTAGCTTCTGGAAGGAGGGTCGCAGGGTGGAAAGGCGGTGTCGAGAGGGGCGCTGCCCCGCTCGAGCTCACCCCGCCAAAGGCCGAAGGGCCTTTGGAAACCTTGAGTTTAGCGCTTCAACCGCCGGGCCGAGACTTAAGGGTTCCAAGGGCCCTTCGGCCCTTGGCGGGTGGGGGTTCTGGGGGAGGGCAGCGCCCTCCCCCAGCCTAGGCCGGCAACTCGTAACCCAGCCCCGCCTCCACCGCGATCGTCTCCTGCACCGCGGGGCGCGCCATCATCCGCACGTAATGCGCTTCCAGCCCCGGCAGGGCGCCGGTCATCGCAACGGGACGGAAGCGCCAATAGAGGCGGAAGAGATGGATGTCGGCGATGGAATAGCGCCCGCCCACCGCCCAATCGGCGCCGCCCAGGCGCTGCTCCGCCAGGGCCCAGACGGCATTCGCATGCGTCGCCCCCTGGCGCCGCGCCGGGTGCACCGTCGAAGCGAGGAAGGACATCCAGGAGACCACCCAGGCCTCCTCCCCCCGCCGGCAGCAGCGCCGCCGCCGGATACCGGCGCGCCAGCCAGAACAGGATGCCGGCCACCTTCCGTCAGCGGCCGCCCATCCACCAGCAGCACCGGCACCTTGCCCTCCGGGTTCACCGCCAGGACGTCCGGCCCCTGGTGCTCCCGCCGCGTGAAGAAGAGCGAGCGCCGTGCGAAACGCGCGCCCACCTAGCGCAACGCGATATGCGGCGCCATGGAGCTGGAGTCGGGCAAGATGAACAGCGTCAGCGCCGGCTCCGCCATCGCCTCAGCCCCGCGCCGCGGCGATCAGCGCCTTGAAGCGGGCGATCACCGCAGGCAGCCCCTCGAACACGCTTTGCGAGATGATGAAGTGGCCGATGGAGACCTCCGCCACCTCCGGCATCGCCGCGATCGGGCCGATGGTCTCGTAGCTCAGCCCATGTCCCGCATGGCAGTGCAGGCCGAGCGAGGCCGCCACCGCCGCCCCTGCCTTCAGCCGCGCCAGGATCGGCCCGCGCGCCTCGGGCGCGGCATCCGCATAGGTGCCGGTATGCAGCTCGATCGCCCGAGCGCCGAGCTTCGCCGCGGCCTCGATCTGCGCCGGGTCGGGCTCGATGAAGATCGAGACCTCGGTGCCGTTGCCGGCGAGGCGCTTCACCGCCTCGGCCAGGAAGGGTCCGGCGCGCAGCACGTCCAGCCCGCCCTCGGTGGTCAGCTCGGCGCGCTTCTCCGGCACCAGGCAGCAGGCGGGGGGGCGGAGGCGGGCGCAGATGGCGACCATCTCCTCGGTCGCTGCCATCTCGAAATTCAGCCGCGTCGCCACCTCGGCGCTGATGCGCTCCACATCGCGGTCGCGGATGTGGCGGCGATCCTCGCGCAGATGCACGGTCACGCCATCGGCGCCGGCCGCCATGGCGACGCGTGCCGCCTCCACCGGGTCCGGATGGGTGCCGCCACGGGCATTCCGCAGGGTGGCGACGTGATCGACATTCACGGAGAGGCGCATCTTTTCCTCGCAATCTCCGCCGCCAGGCGGAGGGCGGCGATCAGGCTGGCAGGATCGGCCCGGCCGGTGCCGGCGATGTCCAGCGCCGTGCCGTGGTCAGGGCTGGTGCGGGTGATGGACAGGCCGAGCGTGACGTTCACGCCGCCCGCCATGTCCAGCGTCTTGATCGGGATCAGCGCCTGGTCGTGATAGAGGCCGAGCGCCACGTCGTAGCCCGGCCGCGCCTTGGCGGTGAACATGGTGTCGGGCGGGATGGGGCCGCGCGCATCGATCCCCTCGGCCCGCAGCGCGGCGACGGCAGGGGCGACGATGTCGCGATCCTCGGTGCCGAGCGTGCCGTCCTCGCCCGCATGCGGGTTGAGGCCGGCAATGGCCAGCCGCGGCGCGGCGATGCCGAAATCCCGCCGCAGCCCGGCGGCGGTGAGGCGGGCGGTCTCGACGATGAGCTCCGGCGTCAGCCGGGCGATGGCCTGCCTCAGCGGCTCGTGGATCGTCACCGGCACCACCCGCAGCTCCGGGCAAGCGAGCAGCATGATGGGCGGCACGCCGGTGCCAGCGATCTCCGCCAGGTATTCGGTATGGCCGGGGTGGCGAAAGCCGGCGGCGTAGAGGGCGGATTTCTGAATCGGGTTGGTCACCACCCCGGCGGCGCGGCCAGCCTTGGCCAGCGCCACCGCCTCGTCGATCGAGCCGATGACGGCAGGCGCATTCGCGGGGTCGATCCGTCCGGGGGTGGCCGGGCGCGGCAGGGGGCGGTGCAGCACCGGCAGCGCCGCGGGGAAGGCAGCCTCGGCCTCCTCCGGCGCGGCGATGCGGCGCACCGGCACACCGGCGATGCGGTCCGCATCGTCGATCAGGAAGAAGGCCGGGCCGGTGGCGCGCAGCGCCGCCCAGGCGCCGGCGGCGATCTCGGCGCCGATGCCGGCGGGCTCGCCCATGGTCAAGGCCAGGGGGGCAAGCTGTGGGGCGGTGCTGGCGGGGACGGTCTGCATTGCCCTCGGATGTAGCGCCGGGTCGGGGGCGCCGTCACCCGCGATCCGGCCGCTGGCCCCGCACCGGCGGCAGCCTGCCTGCCGGCAGCCCCGGTTGCGGGACGGCATCGCCGCTTTCTGGAACGGGATCGATATACCGAAGGCCGGCGTATCAAAAACACGCCCATAAGAGATCCTTCAGGTCTCATACGTCTCATGAAGGGAGACGCCGGAGACCCTCAGCCATGCCCCGCGCCATAACCGTGAACGGAGTCCTGCCCAGCGCCATCGCCGAGAACAGCCAAGTCGGCGATTGGGTTGGCAATTTGAGCCTCACTGGCGACCTCGCCGGCCTCGCCGGCGTCGAGGTCATCGGCAGCCACGGCCTCTATTTCAGCGCCCGCTGGGACCCGGCGACCAAGCTCCTCGCCGTCACCCCGGCCGGTCTGCTGGATTTCGAGGCCTTCCACGGCGGCAACCCGCTGGTGGACCTGCAATTCCGCCTGAATTTCGCCGATGACTCGGTGCAGGACCTGCCGCAGCACTACCAGGTGGCCGTGCTGGACCGGGACGACACCCCGCCCATCGCCCTCGCCTTCGCCACCGGCGGCGCGGTGACGGCCGGGGCAATCGGCGCCACCATCGGCACCCTGGCGGTGACCGACCCCGACAGCAGCGGCAGCTTCCATTTCAGCTTCCCCGAGGAGGATGCCTGGCGCTTCGAGGTGGTGGACAACGCGCTGCGGCTGAAGAGCGGGGTCAGCCTCGGCCTGGACGAGGGGCCGGTGCGCACCATCATCATCGAGGTCTCGGACGGGCTGAACAGCGCCAGCTTCGCCCTGCCGATCACCGTGCGCATGCCGGAGGACCAGCAGAGCGTCATCCCCCTGCTGCTGCCGGGCGAGAGCCTGGCCGGCTTCACCCTGGACGCCGACGGCACCACCCTGCGCGGCGCCTTCGAGGCACGGCAGGTCGGCACCGACAACGCCTATGGCGAGGGCGTGCGGCAATTGCAGAACGGCCAGGGCGAGGTCTGGGTTGCCGGGGTGGAGCAGGTGAAGCTGGCCGATGGCCAGGTGGACTACGCCGTGGACAGCCCGGCGGCCAAGGCGGCGGCGCTGCAGGTGGCGGTGACGGGCGAGGCGGCGGAAGGCGCGGCGCTGGGCGCCGCGACGGCCGCGGCCGAAGCGGGGCTGGCCTGGGTGGACCTTGCCGCCTCCCTCGGCGGCGCCGGGCTGGGAGTGCCGGGCGATGCAGCCTTCGTGGCGGCGCTGTTCGACGCGGTGTTTGGCCGCGCGCCCAGCGGGGCGGAACTGGCGCTGCAGACCGGGCGCCTCGCCTCCGGCCTCGATCGGGCGCAGCTCGCCGTGGATCTGGCGCTGAGCGACGAAGGGCTGGCGCACCAGGCGGCGCTGCATCCGGACGGGCTCTGGAGCTCCACCGCGACGGGCAGCGGGGAGTGGCGCACCGATGCCGGCGGGCTCGCCCAGGCGGCCGGCCCTCCCGCGGCGGCCACGGATGGGGTCTGGGTGATGTGAGGCCCGGACGCCAGGGGCGGCTTCAGGGTGCCGGCGTCCAGCTCTGCTTCAGGCAGCGCAGGGTGAAGCTGGTGCGGGTGTGGCGAACCCCGGGCAGGCGGTAGAGCTTCTCCCGCAACAGCCTCTCATAGCCCGCCGTGCCGCCGACCGCGGCCTTGATGACGTAGTCGTATTCGCCGGTCACCAGCCAGGCCTCGATCACCTCCGGCATCTCGGTCACCGCCTGCTCGAAGCGCCGCAGGCTTTCCTCGTCATGCCGCTCCATCATCACCTCGATGATGACGGTATCGGGCAGGCCAAACTGCGCCTGGTCCAGGATCGCGACATAGCCCTGGATCACCCCGGCCTGCTCCAGCCGCTTCACCCGTGTCCAGCAGGGCGAGGGCGAGAGTCCCACCTGCTCCGCCAGCTCGGCATTGGTCAGCCGGGCATTGCGGTGCAGGGCGCGCAGGATGCGACGGTCGGTGGCGTCGAGACGGGGCGGGTCCATGGCAGCTTCGCGATCCGACGCTGGGTCCCATGCTCAGGGCGGCAATGGGTGGAGAGCGGTCATAGCATCGCCATGACGCGCCCGCCCAATTCGGCGGCCGCCATCAGCTCCATCGCTGTCCGGGCGCGGCCCTCCCGCCACTGGCGATCCATGGAGGTGGATGCCAGGAGCGTGTCCCCGAGGTGGTGTTGCAGGAGCGGCAGTACCGCCAATGTCTCCCCGGACTCACCTGCCCGACCTCCGGCCGTCTTCTGTCCCGTCGAGCGGCCAGCCCATGCCGAGAATTGGGCCGTCCGCCAGCTATCGGGCATCCGGCCGGCACCAGCAGCCCGGCCCTCGGTAGGATTCTACGGCAACCCCGCGCAGTTCCGGAAGGATCTTCTGCCTCGCCGCCGGCCAGGGCCAAACTTCAGCAGAAAACTCCGCACGACCCGGCGCATCCTTCCGATAGCAGCCGGGCCGCCGGGGGCTTGTCCTGGGCGCCTCCCGGCCCGACATTTCACGTCCAAGGGTCTGGAGACGAACACCATGGGCAGCATTCAACGCCCCGACGCCACGCTGGACGACCGGTGGGAGAAGTCGGGAGAGGCGCTGCTGCTGACCGGGATCCAGGCATTGGTCCGCCTGCCCCTGATCCGGCATGAGCTGGACCGCGTCCTGGGCTGGAACACCGGCGGCTATGTCAGCGGCTATCGCGGCTCCCCGCTCGGCACCTACGACATGCAGCTCATGCGCCAGAAGGCGCGGCTGGACGCAGCGAACATCGTCGTCCGCCCCGGGCTGAACGAGGATCTGGCCGCCACCGCGATCTGGGGCACGCAGCAGATCGCGCTCTATGGCAACCAGAAATTCGATGGCGTCTTCGGCATCTGGTACGGCAAGGGCCCGGGCGTCGATCGCAGCGGCGACGCGCTGCGCCATGCCAACAGCGCAGGCACCTCGCCGAAGGGCGGCGTGCTGGCCCTGGCCGGCGACGATCCCTCCTGCAAGTCGTCCACCATCACCTCCGGCTGCGAATACTCCTTCATGGATGTCGAGATCCCCGTGCTCGACCCCTCCGGGGTGCACGAGATCCTCGATTTCGGGCTGAAGGCCATCGACATGTCGCGCTTCGCCGGCCTCTGGGTCGGCATGAAATGCGTGGCGGAGACGATGGACGGCGCCGGCACCGTCCTGGTGGACCCGGCGCATTACGCCGCGGTGACGCCGGAATTCGCCTTCCCGCCGGATGGCGTGCATATCCGCCTGCGCGACCACGCCATCCCGCAGGAGGAGCGGCTGCGGCACTTCAAGCTGCCGGCCGCCCTTGCCTTCGCCCGGGCCAATGGGCTGAACCGCATCGTCATGGACAGCCCGCGCGCGCGCTTCGGCATCGCCGCGCGCGGCAAGGGCTACGCCACGCTGCGCCAGGCGCTGCACGATGCCGGCATCACCGAGGAGCTGGCGCGCATGGCCGGGCTTCGGCTGTGGAAGGTCGGCCTCGCCTGGCCGCTGGATGTCGAGGGCGCCCGCGCCTTCGCCCGCGGCCTCGAGGAGATCATGGTGGTCGAGGATCGCCGCCCGGTGATCGAGCCGCAGCTTCGCGACGCCCTCTATGCGCTGGACGACCGGCCGCGGGTGGTGGGCAAGCGGGACGAGGAAGGCCGCCGCCTGCTCTCCGACCTGACGGAGCTGGACACCGGCGCGGTGCTGCGGGCGCTGGCCGCCCGGCTGCCGGAGGAGCTGCAGACCGAGCAGCTCCGCGACGCCATCCGCCGGCTCGACCGCATTGCGCAGTTGCAGGCGCCGCCGGTGCATGACCGCACGCCGCATTTCTGCCCGGGCTGCCCGCACAACACCAGCACGCGGGTGCCGGAAGGCAGCCATGCCATGGCCGGCATCGGCTGCCATACGCTGGCGATCTACATGGATCGGAAGACGGACCTCTACACGCATATGGGTGCGGAAGGCATGCCCTGGCTCGGCATGGCCCCCTTCGTCTCCGAACCGCATATGTTCGTGAATATCGGCGACGGCACCTTTGCCCATTCCGGCAGCCTCGCGATTCGCCAGGCGGTCGCCGCCGGCGCGAACATGACCTACAAGATCCTGGTCAACAGCGCCGTCGCGATGACCGGCGGCCAGACCGTGGATGGCGAACTCGGCGTGCCGGAGATCGCCCAGCTCGTCGCCGCCGAAGGCGTGGAGAAGATCGTCGTCGTCTCCGACGATCCGGCCCGGCACCAGGGCGACGAGTCCATGCCGAAAGGCATCGAGTATCATCACCGGCGGGACCTCGATGCGGTGCAGCGGCAGCTCCGCGAGGTGCCGGGCGTGACGGTGTTGATCTACGACCAGCAATGCGCGACCGAGCGGCGCCGCAAGCGCAAGCGCGGCACCCAGGCGGTGGCCGAGAAGCGCGTGGCGATCAACCCGCGCGTCTGCGAGGATTGCGGCGATTGCTCCCGCACTTCCAACTGCCTCGCCGTCGAGCCGCTGGAGACCGAGTTCGGCCGCAAGCGGCAGATCGACCAGAGCGCCTGCAACCAGGACCTCTCCTGCGTCGAGGGCTTCTGCCCCTCCTTCATCACGCTGGTCGGCGCGGAGCCGGTGAAGAAGCCGGTGCCGAAGCTCGGCGAGGCGGTGGCGGAGCCAGCGATCCCCGAGCCGCGCGCAGGCGAACCGGCCTTCAACATCCTCATCGCCGGCGTCGGCGGCCAGGGCGTCACCGCACTCTCCGCCATCCTCGGCATGGCGGCGCATCTGGAAGGGCGGCCCTCGCGCTCGGTCGACATGCTCGGCCTCGCACAGAAGGGCGGCGGCGTCTTCGCGCAGCTCCGCATCGGCCGCCCCGGCGCGGCGCCGGAGACGATCGACAGCCCGCGCATCGGCATGGGCCAGGCGGATCTGCTGCTCTCCGCCGACATGGTGGTGGCGCAGGGCCGCACCGCCCGCCCCCTGCTCGGCAGCGAACGCACCGTCGCGGTGCTGAACGACGATTTGCAGCCCACCGCGCAATTCGTCCTCAACCCCGCCACCCGCTACGACCGCGACGGCATGCTGGCCAGCGTCCGCAGCGCCTGCCGGGAAGTGGTGACGGTGCCCGGCGTGCAGGTGGTGGAGGAGGCGCTGGGCGACCTCATCTACCTGAATGTCTGGCTGCTCGGCATCGCCTTCCAGCGCGGGCTGGTGCCGCTGAGCGCGGAGGCGATCAACCGCGCCCTCGAGCTGAACGGCGCGCAGATCGAGCGCAACAAGGCCGCCTTCGCCCTCGGCCGCCAGGCGGCGCTGACCCCGCCGGCGCCGGTGCGGCCGGAGGAGCTGCCGTTGGATCAGCTCATCGCCCGCCGCGTGGCCGACCTGACCGAGTACCAGAGCGACGCCTATGCCCGGGACTACGCCGATTTCGTCGCCCGCGTGCGGGAGGCGGAGCGGCGCGACGCGCCGGGGCAGGAGCGGCTGACCCGCGCCGTGGCGACGCAGCTCTACCGCCTCATGGCCTACAAGGACGAGTATGAGGTGGCGCGGCTGCACTCCCTGCCGGAATGGCAGGGCTTCCTCGACAGCCATTTCACCGGCACGCAACGGGTGGAATTCAACCTGGCCCCGCCCCTGCTGGCGAAGCCGGACCCGGTGACGGGCCAGCCGCGCAAGATGGTGTTCGGCCCCTGGATGGGGAAGGCGATGGGCTGGCTGCGCCATGGCAAGGTGCTGCGCGGCACCGCGCTCGACCCCTTCGGCCGCACCGAGGAGCGGCGCATGGAGCGCGCCCTGATCGCCGAATACCGTGCGGGCATCGAGCGGCTGCTGGTGCCGCTCTCCCCCGCCACCCATGCGGCGATCTGCGACTGGGCGGAAGCGGCTGCCGGCATCAAGGGCTACGGCCCGGTGAAGGCCCGGAACGCCGCCGCCACCCGCGCCCGGATGGCGGAGCTGGAGCAGGCCGTGTTCAGCCCTTCGGCGCCCCCAGCGATGGCGGCGGAGTAGCCAGCATCCCGGGCGGCGCCGCGGCGGTCGCGCCCGGGGTCATCACCCGCAGCGTCAGCACTGCCTGGATGGTGCGGGGGGCGTTGGCGGTGCGCAGCGCCATCAGCCGCGGCGGCGAGGGCAGCAGCGCCCGCGGCGAGACCAGCGCCACGCGCTGCACCCGCAGCTCGCCGCCCGGGTCGGGCGGCAGGGGCAGGTTGGTATTCACCGCCAGCTCCGGCCGCTGCCCCAGCCCGCGCAGCATGGTGTCGAATTCGGTGGCCAGCGCCTCCGGGTCCACCCCGCCCACCGCCAGCTCGCAGCCCGGCCCCACATCGCTCCAGAACAGCAGGGCCGGGGCGCCCTGCGGCCGCGCCATGATGCGGGACCCGGCGGGGAGCGGCGCGCCGCTCGGCAACCGGCTGGGATGGATGGCGACGAAGCCGTAGGTCCGGGCCCGCCGCTCCACCTCCTCCGGCTCCAGCCGGCCGCAGAGATGCATGAAGGCGGTGACCGCGGCGCTGGCGGTGCCGACGCCGCCCGCCGGCACCGCCGGCGAGCCGAATTTATCCCCGGCACCGGCGCAGGCGGCGAGCAGCAGCGGGAGGCAGAGCAGAAGGTGGCGCGGCGGCATGCGGGCCTCCGGGTCGGGGGGCCAGTCTCCCGGGCGGCCGCGGCGCGGTCAATCGCGGCGCGTCATCGCGGCAACGTCCGACGATGATCTCTCGGTTAGAATGTGGCCGGGCACGCCCTCGCTGCCATCCTGTGGCAGAAGGGTGCGCGACGGCGGGGGCGGGACATGGCGGGCAAGGAAGCGGCAGCGGCACCTGCCGCCATGTCGGGGGCAGATTTCCCCAGCCTCGGCGAGGCGATCCGGGTGTGGGCGAGGATCGGCTGCCTCTCCTTCGGCGGGCCGGCCGGGCAGATCGCGCTGTTGCACCGGGAGGTGGTGGAGGAGCGCCGCTGGGTCTCCGATGCCCGGTTCCTGCATGCGCTGAATTTCTGCACCCTGCTGCCGGGGCCGGAGGCGACGCAGCTCGCCACCTATCTCGGCTGGCTGATGCATGGGGTGGCGGGCGGCGTCGCGGCGGGGCTGCTCTTCATCCTGCCAGGCGCGCTGGTCATGCTGGCGCTGTCCATTCTCTATGCCACGCTCGGGCAGGTGCCGTTGGTGGCGGCGCTGTTCTTCGGGCTGAAATGCGCCGTGCTGGTGCTGGTGCTGGAGGCGCTGCTGCGGGTGGCGAAGCGCGCCCTGCACGGGACGTTGCCCTGGACGCTGGCGGGGGCGGCTTTCCTCGCCCTCTATGCCTTCCAGCTTCCCTTCCCCGTGGTGGTGCTGGCGGCGGCGCTGCTGGGCTACGCCGTGCCGCGCGGCCTCGCCGGCGGCGGGCATGGCGCCGCGGCGGATGGCCCCCCTGCCCTGCTGGATGCGCTGCAGGCCGCGGAGCCGGGGCGGATGACGCGCCTCGGCGGCGCGGCGCGGCGGGCGGGCTTGGCGGCGCTGGCGCTCTGGGTCTGGCCGGTCGCGCTGCTGATGGACCATGCCCCCTGGGGCGACATCGCCTGGTTCTTCTCCAAGATGGCCGTCGTCACCTTCGGCGGCGCCTATGCCGTGCTGGCCTATGTGGCGCAGGAGGCGGTGGAGCATTACCGCTGGCTGACGGCGGACCAGATGCTGGCGGGCCTCGGCTTGGCGGAGACCACGCCGGGGCCGCTCATCCTGGTGTTGCAATTCGTCGGCTATCTGGCCGGCCATGCGGCGGGGGGTGTGGCCGGCGGCGTGGCGGGGGCGGCGCTGACCCTCTGGGTCACCTTCCTGCCTTGCTTCGCCTTCATCTTCCTCGGCGCCCCCTTCGTGGAGCGGCTGCATGACGCGCCGAAGCTGAAGGGCGCGTTGGCCGGGGTGACGGCGGCGGTCGTCGGGGTGATCGGCAACCTCGCCCTCTGGTTCGGGCTGCGGGTGCTCTTCGCCGAGGTGGTGCGGCTGCCGTTCGGGCCGCTGGCGCTCGATGTGCCGGTGCCGGCGAGCCTTGATCCGCTGGCGGCGATGCTGGCGGTGCTGGCGGCGCTCTGCCTGTTCCGGCTGAAGCTCGGGGTGGTGAAGACGCTCGGCGTGGTGGCGGTGGCCGGGCTGGTACGGCTGGCGCTGTAGCCGCTTCGCCGGAAGGGGCGCTGCCTGCGGCAGTGGGCAACAAGGTCTCGGCACGCCCGCCTTCGGCGCCGAGGCGTCGTGGAGAACCAAGTACCCCTGCCGGGCCAGCCGCTCCCCGCTGCCCTTCCACGGCTTGGCCGCGGAAGGCTGTGCGAGACCTGGGGAATTCAGCGAACCCGGGCCCTCGCGGCGTCGCGCAGCGGTGTCGTGGGGAGATCTAGAGCACCTGCCCCGCTGCCCAGCCGCTGCTCCAGGCCCATTGGAAATTATAGCCGCCGAGCCAGCCGGTGACGTCCACCGCCTCCCCCACCGCGAACAGGCCGGGCACCGATTTGGCCTGCATGTCGCGGGAGGAGAGCGCGGCGGTGTCGATGCCGCCCCCCGTCACCTCCGCCTTGGCATAGCCCTCGGTGCCCGCAGGCGTCAGGCGCCAGGCCTTCAGCAGGGCGGCCAGCGCGTCCAGGGCGCGGTCCGGCACTTCCGCCAGGGGCTTGGGCGGCAGGTGCAGCGGCGTCAGGGCGGCGGCCAGGCGCTGGGGCAGCAGCTCGGCCAGCAGGGTGCGGGGCTCGGCGCGCGGCCGGGTGCGCTTCCCCTCGCGCAGCCGGGCCGCAGCGTCCTGGCCCGGCAGCAGATCCAGGCTCAGCGCCTCGCCAGGGGACCAGTAGGAGGAGGCCTGGAGGATCGCCGGACCGGAGAGGCCGCGATGAGTGAACAGCATCGCCTCCCGGAAGCTCGCCCGGCCGATGCGGGCGATGCACTCCAGCGCCACGCCGGAGAGCGGGCGCATCAGCGCCAAGGCCTCGCCCTCGAAGGTCAGCGGCACCAGGGCCGGACGGGGCGGCACGACCGGCAGGCCGAATTGCCGCGCCACCTCATAGGCGAAGCCGGTCGCGCCGAGCTTCGGGATGGAGGGGCCGCCAGTGGCCAGCACCAGGGCCGGGGCCTCGAACGCGCCATGGTCGGTCTCGACCCGAAAGCGGGCGCTGCGGGTCACGGCCGTGACGCGATGGCCCAGGCGCAGATCGACCCCGCCCGCCCGCGCCTCGGCCAGCAGCATGGCCAGGATCTGCCGGGCGGAGCCGTCGCAGAACAACTGCCCCAGCGTCTTCTCATGGAAGGCGATGCCATGGCGGCGCACCAGGGCGATGAAGTCCTGCTGGGTGTAGCGGGCGAGCGCCGAGCGGGCGAAATGCCGGTTGGCCGAGAGGAAACGGTCCGGCGCGCACTGCAGATTGGTGAAGTTGCAGCGGCCGCCGCCGGAGATGAGGATCTTCCGGCCGGGCTCCGGCGCGTGGTCCAGCAGCAGCACCCGTCGGCCGCGCTGGCCGGCCGTGGCGGCGGCCATGAGGCCGGCGGCGCCGGCGCCGAGGATGATGGCATCGAACATAAGGAAAAATGACGGGGGGAAGGTATTCCCCCCGCGCCCCCCATCTATTTCTGTGAGTCTGCAGGCTCTAGCGCGTCAGCCTAGCGTAAACGCTTCGTGGATCGAGGATTGTACGCTGCCGCCGAGGACGGCGCCGCCGCCGGCCACATACACCCAGTCGCCGATGGTGACAGCCGCCACGGCATGGCGCGGCGTCGGCATCGGGGCGTGGTGCTGCCAAGTGTCGGTCTTCGGATCGTAGCTCTCCATCTGGCCGAAGACCTTGGCATTGCGCGGCACGCCCCGCTCCAGGATGCCGCCCTCCCCGCCCATGGCGAAGAAGCGGTCCCGATAGAGCACAAGGCCATGGCCGGAACGGGGCGTCGGCAGCGGGGCGCGCTCCTCCCAGGTGTCCCGGGCCGGCAGGTACACATGATGCAGGCCGGTATTGTACTCGAAGGTGTTGAAGCGGCCACCGATCACATGGATTGCGCCCTCATGCGCGATGATGCCGACATGGTCGCGCGCACCGGGCAGGGCCTTGCGCATCTCCCAGCTATCCGCCTTCGGGTCATACACCTCATGCCAGCCGACGCTGGCCCGTTCCATGGTCGGTGCGCTGGCGCCACCGATGACATGCAGCTTGCCCGCGAGCGGAACCACGCCCACCGCCCCGCGCGGCCGCGGCATGGGGCGCAGCGTTGTCCAGCGGTCGCTCGTCAGGTCATAGACATAGCCATTGGCATCGGGGTTGCGGTTCTGCTCGATGAAGCCGCCGAAAGCATAGACCCGGCCCTCCAACGTCGCGACGCCGACATGGTTGGCGCCGCGCGGCAGGGGGGCGGCGTCGAACCAGCGGTCGCCTGCCGGCTCATAGACATGGTGGTAGCCGCGATCGACGCGGCCCTCGCCATAGCCGCCGATGACATGCATGCGGCCGGCCGCCTCGGTCGCCCAGGCCATCTCGCTGCGCGGAATGGGCAGGGCGGCGCGGCTCACCCAGCGGCCAGGCGGCCCGGCCGGCGCCGGGCTGTCCGTCACCCGCTGTGCCGCCTGGTCGGGCGTGATGTGGTGCGGCGTGCCGCCCTGCAGGCTGTGATACTGGTCCGCCGCGGGCGGGATGGGGCGCAGCTCCGCCCCGTGATGCTGGTGCTGCTGGGCTAGGGCCGCAGGCGCGGCAAGGCTGGCCGCGGCGGCCAGCAATTGGCGGCGATGCATGGCGGTCTCCGGGGTGGTGCCGCGCATGATGCGGGCACCACCGGCCCGGTCAAGCAGAAGCGAGGCGCCCGACCTCCGCCAGCACCGCCTCGCGCTGGGCCATCGGGGCCTCGGCGCCGATGTAGTAGGCCGCCACCAGCAGGGGCGCGCGCCCGGGCGGGTGGGCGATGGCGATGTCGTTGGTGGCGTTGCGGTTGCCGCTGCCCGTCTTGTCGCCGGCGCGCCAGCCGGCCGGGAAGCCGGCGCGCAGCCGCCTGTCGCCGGTGCGGCAGGCTTCCAGCCCGCCGAGGAGCCGGGCGCGGGAGGCAGGGGAGAGCACCTCGCCCAGCAGCAGCTTCCGCATGGTGGCAAGCATGGCTGCCGGGGTGGTGGTGTCGCGCGGGTCGCCGGGGGCGGCCTCGTTCAGCTCGGTCTCGCGGCGGTCGAGCCGCGTCTCGGCATCGCCGATGCGGCGCAGCCAGGCGGTGAGGCCGGCGGGACCGCCGAAACTGTCCAGCATCAGGTTGCCGGCGGTGTTGTCGCTGAGGATGACGGCGGCCTCGCAGGCCTCCCCGATGGTCAGCCCGCCGCGCGCCGCGGCCGGGCCGGTGACGGGGGAATAGGTCACCAGGGCGGATTCGCCATAGGCGAGGTGGCGGTCCAGCCGCTCCTCCCCTGCATCGACGCGGGCCAGCACCAGGGCGGCGGCGAGGAATTTGAAGGTGCTGGTCAGGGGGAAGCGCTCATCGGGGCGATGGGCCAGGCCGCGGCCGCTGCCGGTATCCAGCACCGCGACGCCGAGTTGCCCGCCATGCCGGGCCTCCAGCGCGGCGAATGGCGCAGGCTGGGCCTGGGCCGGGAGGGTGAGAAGCGGCGTGGCAAAGAGGGCGCGACGGGGAATGGGCATGGGCTGAGGGTCCTGAAATCTCGTTGGGTTCTCCCCCGGCCTCCGCTGCCAGTGAGGGGAGAGGGGGCGCGCCCCTCCTCCGCCGGCGCGATAGGCAGGTGGATGTCGGCCTTGGTGAAGATGCGGGCTGGCGACCGGGCTCCGACTTGAAAACTGCCCATCGAAGCCCCCGCTGCCTGTTGCCCTTCCGCGGCTTCGCCGCGGAAGGCTGTGCGAGGTCTGGAAAGCAAAGCGACCCTGGCCCCCACCAAGCCGCGCAGCGGTTCTGTGGGGAATTTTAGGCCCGCCTTGCAATCGTCAGGGCGAGCCGCTGGAACCCCGCCCATTGCTGGCGCAGCCAGCCGCCGCGCTCCATCGCCTCCCCAGCATCGGCGGCGCCGGTCGGCGGGTAGTGGTCGCGGCGGAAATCCGCGGTGCCGAAGATCCAGTCCCAGATCGGCAGCAGCACCGCGTAATTCTTCCCCGAAGCCCCGGCCGAAAGCTCTCCGTGATGCAGCCGGTGGAAGCGCGGCGAGACCAGCAGCCGTTCCCCCACCCGCCCGTAGCTGAGCCGGACATTGGCGTGGGAGAGGCTCTCCGCCAGCCGCAGCAACAGCAGGATGAGCGGGAACTGCCCCGGCGGCACGCCGATCAGCAGCGCCAGCCCGCCGAACCACAACGCGGCCAGCACATCATCCAGCACGTGGTTGCGGTCATCGGTCCAGAAGGTCATCTGCCGCTGGGCGTGGTGGATGGCATGCAGCGCCCACCACCAGCGGAAGCCGTGCTGTGCCCGGTGGCGCCAATACTCGCCGAAATCCAGCACGATGACGTAGGCGACCAGCGCCAGCAGCGGGTGGTCCCGCAGCGGCGGGAACAGCTCCTCCAGCGTCGGCGGCATCACCCCCACCTCCGTCAGCCACCCCTCCCAGCGCGATTGCAGGGAGGCGAGCAGGACGAAGGCGACCAGCGGCAGGACGCCGAGCCGGCTGAGGAAGGTATAGACCATGTCGGTGCGGATGGCGGCGCCATCCTGCCGCGGCTCTACCGGCCGCCAGGCCTCCAGCGGCCGGCAGACGAAATAGACGACGAGGATGCCGAACAGGCCGCGCAGGGCGAAGTCCAGCCAGGCGAAGAGGTCCTCCGCCCAGTCCATCATCCCCGTGGCGTAGAGCACGGGCTGCAGCGTGTGCTCAAAGAGCCAGCCGGTGAAGGCGGCGTAGGTGTCCTCGATCATCTGACCCCTGTGGGCGGCAGCGTGGCGAAGCGCAGGCCACGGGCAAGGAGGCCGCTTACCACCTCCTCCAGCACCGCGGCAAAGGGAGGTTGCCGGCTGCGGACACCCCAATGCAGCACCACCACCTCCCCCGGCCGCGTGCGCTCGATGGCACGGCGGGCCAGCGCGGGGTTGGGGTGGCGGGTGCCGTCCAGCTCATCGCCCCAGAAGCCATTGGCGGTCCAGCCCTGATGAGTCAGGCCGCAGGCAGAGGCCATGGCCAGGGCATTGGGGGTGGTGATGCCGCCCGGGGCGCGCCAAAGTGGCAGGATCTCCGCCGCCGGGGCGATCTCCCGCAGCCGGTCCAGCGGGCGCCGGAGTTCGGCGCAGAGGGCGGGGCCGTCCAGCACCTCCGCCCCGTGCCCCTGGCGGGACGCGTAGCGGACCCGGCCGGGGCCAGGGTCGCCGCGGAAATACCAGTGGCGCCAGGTATGGCTGGCGAAAACGTGTCCCTCCGCGGCGCGGGCGCGCCAGAAAGGAGCCCAGGCATCGGACAGCGTGTCCTCGCCGGTGAAGCTGGGCTCGTTCGCCAGGAACAGGGTGGCGCGGATCTGGTGGTGGCGGAGAATGGCGGCGATGGCCTCGGCCTCGCGGCCCCAGCCGGTGTCGATCGTCAGATAGACGGGCGGGGCGGAGGTGGGGACGGCCAGGGCCGCCAGCAGGGCCCGGCGTCCTAGGGGGACGCCGTCCCCCTCGGGACCCCCTGCCACGGGCCGAAAGGCCCTTGGATCCCTTGAGTCGGCAGGTTCCACCGCCGGGCAAAAACTCCCGGTTTCCAAAGGCCCTTCGGCCTTTGGCGGAGGGAGCTCGAGGGAGGCAGAGCCTCCCTCGACCCCGCTCATCGCAGCGCGGCCGGCACCACCCCCGGCACCATCACCGGGGTGGCCGGCGCCTCCACCACGGGCACCGGCGCCGGCGGCAGGGGAAGCTGCCGGGGCTGCACGAAGACGCCATGCGGGGACCGCCCGACCGGGATGGTCTCCGCCTCCCCCGTTGCCGGGTCCACCACCGCCACGCGGGCCACCCAGCGCAGCGTGACCCAAAGCTTGCCATCCGGCGCGAAGGCGATGCAGTCCGGCCCGCCCGGCAGCTCCCACCGCGCCTTCACCTCCAACGTCTCCGGGTCCAGCACCGTCAGCCGGCTGTCCACCCGGCTGGTGGCATAGAGCGGTCCGCCATTGGGGGAGGCGAAGACGGTATGGGCTCCGCGGGCGGTCTGGATCCCGCGCTCCAGCTTGCCATCGGCCGGGTTCACTACCGCCACCTGGTCGCTGCCCATGATGCCGACCAGCAGCCTGTCGCGGTGCCACAGCACCCCAGCCGGCTGCGGCCCTACCTCGGTCGTCCAGGTCGGACGGCGGGTGGTCAGGTCGATCGCCATCAGCCGCCGCGCCCCTTGCAGGGTGACGTAGACCATGCGGCTGTCCGGCGAGAAGGCCAGGTGGCTGGGCTTGTCCGGCACTTTGAGGCGCGCCAGCAGGGTGCGCGTCGCGGCCTCGTAGATATCCACTTGGTCCCGGCGCAGGCTGGTGATGACCAGGTACTTGCCGTCCGGGCTGTAATCCATGTGGTAGGGGTTGCTGATCCGCTCCCGCCGGACGATTTCCGCCGTGTCGGGGTTCAGGAAGAGCAGCTCATTCGCCGCGGAATCGCCGACGACCAGCTCCGTCCGTTCCGGGTTGAGCAGCAGGTGGTGCACCTCCCGCAGGATGGGAATGCGCCGCACCTCCTCCCGCGTCGTGCTTTCCAGCACGGTGATGGAGGCATCGCCCGAATTCAGCACATAGACCAGATCGGCCTTCGCCAGGCTGGGGAGGGAAAGCCCGGCGAGCAGGAGGAGCGCGAATGGGGCGCGCCGCATGGGTGGCTCTTGTCCAAACAAACGCCGCATGGATTCCGCGCGCCCCTGCATTTGGCAAGTGCCGTTATGTGGAGGAAGGCATTGCCCGGCCGTTACCCACCACCCCGGCCGGCGCCCTCCGCGGCGCCCGGTCCGGCGCCGCGCCAGCACAAGCGGCAAGGCCCGGCCCGGGTTCCGCGGCGCGGGAAGGCCTATTTCCCGGCCGGCTCGAAGCGGAGGGACACGCCGTTCATGCAGTAGCGCAGCCCGGTAGGCTGCGGACCATCCGGGAAGACATGGCCCAGATGGCCGCCGCATCTGGCGCAATGCACCTCGGTCCGCGTCATGAAGAAGCTGCGGTCCGTGCTGGTGCCGACATTGCCCTCGATCGGGGCGAAGAAGCTCGGCCAGCCCGTGCCGCTTTCATACTTGGTCGCCGCGTCGAAAAGCGGCGTGCCGCAGCCGGCGCAGAGGAAGGTGCCGGGACGCTTCTCCGCATTCAGCGGGCTGGTGCCGGCGCGTTCCGTGCCGTGCTCCCGCAGCACGCGATAAGCTTCGGGCGAGAGTTCCCGCCGCCATTCCGATTCCGGCTTGGAGACGGGGTATTCGGCCGCCGGGGCCGTCTTGTTGCCGAACAGGGCCATGGCTGGGTGTCCTTACGCCGCCGGGCGCTTCAGGCGCTCGGCGAAGTTCTTGCGGAATTTGGCCACCTTGGGGGCGATGACGATGCGGCAATAGCCGCTCCAGGGGGTTCGAGCGAAGTAGTCCTGGTGCTCCGCCTCGCCCGGCCAGAAGCGGGTCAGCGGCTCGACCTCCGTCACCAGGGGCGCGCCCCAGACGCCGGAGGCCTCGATCTCCGCCATCACCTGCCTCGCGGTCTCCGCCTGGGCGTCCGAATGGGCCAGGATGATGGAGCGGTATTGCGGTCCGACATCCGCCCCCTGGCGGTCCTTGGTGGTGGGGTCGTGGATGGTGAAGAAGACGCGCAGCAGATCGGCATAGGAGATCACGGCCGGATCGAAGGCGATCTGCACCACCTCCGCATGGCCGGTCTTCTTGCCGCAGACCTCCTCATAGGTGGGGTTCTCGGTATGGCCGCCGGCATAGCCGGAGACCACGGAGGACACGCCGGCGAGGTCCCGGTACACCGCATCCAGGCACCAAAAGCACCCGCCGCCGAGAGTTGCCAGTTCCGTCATCGCCGCCTCCTCTTGCCGCCCCCGAAGATGGGGGCGGCAGGGGGTTCGGTCCAGGGCCCCGGAAGGTTACGCCGCTGCCGGGCCCGCGGACGGCCGCCACCGGCCGCCGCCCACTGCCCGCCGCGGCTTTGCCGGACGGGCTGTGCAAGGCCCCGCGGCTGTGCCGTGCATGGGCCCCAGGGCGGCGCGCGGCGACTTCGTGAGGATCTAGATCACGCCCAGCTTCTGCACCTCCGCCCGGACCAGCAGCTTGATCTCCTTCTCCAGCCTGACGAAACCGGATTCAGAACGTTCCCGTGGCCGCGGCAGGTCGAGGTCGAAGACCTGCTTCACGGCGCCGGGCTTCGTCGCCATCACCACGATCCGGTCGGCGAGGAAGATCGCCTCGCTGATCGAGTGGGTGACGAAGACCACCGTCTTCCGCTCATGCTCCCAGATGCGAAGCATCTCCTCCTGCAGGGTCTCCCGCGTCTGGGCGTCCAGCGCACCGAAGGGCTCGTCCATCAGCAGCACGGAGGGGTCGTTGGCCAGCGCCCGGGCGATGGCCACGCGCTGCTTCATGCCGCCGGAGAGGTTGCCGGGATACTTGCCCTCATGCCCCGCCAGCCCGACCATCGCCAGGTAGCGCTTCGCGATCTCCCGCTGCTGCGCCTTCGGCATGCCCTTCAGCATGGGCCCGAAGGCAACGTTGTCGATCGCGGTGCGCCAGGGAAACAGCGCATATTCCTGGAACACCACGCCGCGGTCGGCGGAAGGCCCCTGCACCGCCTTGCCATCCACCAGCACCTGGCCGGCCGTCGGCTGGGTGAAGCCGGCGATCATGTTCAGAAGCGTGGACTTGCCGCAGCCGGATGGCCCGAGCAGGCAGGTGAAGCTGTTCTCGTAGAGGTCGAGATCCACGCCCTTCAGCGCCACCATGTCGCCGAAGCGCTTCTCCGCGCCGCGGATGCTGATCTTCACCCGGCGGCTGTCGGTGGCGGCGGCAGGCGCCTCCGCAAGCATCGCGTCCATGGCCCTACCCCCTTGTCGCCACGCGCCAGCGCAGCAGCCAGCCTTCCAGGCTGCGCAGCAGGATGTTCACCCCGAAGCCGATCAGCCCGATGACGACGGCGCCGAGCAGCATCTGCGACACCATGAAGAAGGTGCGCGCATCGTTGATCATGTAGCCGAGGCCACTGTCGGCCGCGATGAACTCCGCCGCCACGATGACGAAGAAGGACAGGCCGAAGCCGAGGCGGAGCCCGGTGATGATGGAGGGCGTCGCCGCCGGCAGCACCACATGGCGGAACAGATCCGCCCGGCTGGCGCCGAGCGAGGAGGCGGCGCGCAGCAGCACCGGGTCCACATATTTGATGCCTTCCACCGTTGTGGTGAAGACCGGAAAGAAGGCCGCATAGGCGATGAAGGCGATCTTCGACATCTCGCCGATACCGAACCACAGCACCATCATCGGCAGGAAGGCGAGCGGCGGGATCGGCCGCAGCAGCTCGATCATCGGCTCCACCAACCGCTCCAGCGGCCGCCAGGTGCCGACGGCGAGCCCGACCGCGACGCCGGCGATGGCGGCGATCGCGAAGCCCTGGATCACCCGCGCCATGCTGGCCAGGATGTTGTCCTGCAGCTCCCCGCTCTGCCAGGCCTCGATGCCGGCCTTCACCACCTCGGTCGGCGTCGGCAGCAGGACCGGGTTGAAGAATTTCCACCAATGGGCATTGCCTATGGAAACGATGAACCAGATGGCGAGGAAGAGCAGGATGGCGACGCAGCGCATCCCGCCCGTGCTCAGCCGCTTGCGCCATTCCGCGCTCATGCGCCGGCCCTCCAGGTGACGTTGTCGGGGGCAACCTTCTCCAGCACCACGGGCGTGATGCCGCTTTCCGGCGTCTGCGGGGTGGGGATGCGCTTGATGCCGACCGCCCAGTCATTGGTGAAGCGGTAGCTGTTCACCAGCGGCCGGTCGATCAGCACGCCGTAGCGGTTGGCCTCCGTCATCACCCGCAGCGGTTCCGGGCCGATGCGCAGCACGCGCTGCAGCCCCGGCATGCAGCCGGCGCGGTCCACCTTGAAGCGGGCATCCGCCTTGATCAGCGCGCGCAGCAGCGCCTGCAGCGTATTGGGTTTGCCCTGGATCCAGCTCTCATTGGCCAGGATGACGGAGTGGGAATAGAGCAGCTTCTCCGCCTCCGGCAGCACCACCTTCCGGCCGGTGAAGTAATGCGCGCCGCCGGTGGCGAAGAGCGTGCCGCCCATCGTCGTCAGGCGGTGGAGGAAGGGCTGCCAGGAGAGCAGGATGTCCACGTCGCCCTTGGAAGCGGCGATGACGCCCTCGCTCGGCGCCATCGGGATCATCTGCAGCTTGGTGTGGTCGAAGCCGAAGCGCTCCGCCAGCTTCGCGAACATCAGCGGGCTGTTGTTGCCCTGGGTGAAGGCGACGCGCTTGCCTTCCAGCTCCTTGATGTTCGAGATCCGGCAATGCGGGCCGAGCACGATCCCCTGGGTGTCGGAGATATCGGCAAGGCCGGTCAGGATCTTCACCGGCATGTTCTGCGCCGCCAGCGCGATCTGGCCGAGCTGGCTGCCGACGCCGATGGGAAAGCCGCTGCCCATCACCGTCAGCACATCGCCGCCGGAAGGCTGCCAGCGGAAGGTGAGGTTGACGCCCTCCTCCCGGAACAGGCCGAAATGCTCGGCGACGGCGAGCTGCATGCCGAGCTGCGGGTCGCGCACGCCAAGGAATTCGAACTCCTTCTCCTCCGGCGCCGCATGGGCGAGCGTCGGTGGGATGATGAGGGCGGGCGCGGCAAGAAGCAGGCGGCGGGAGATCATGCGGCAGGTCTCCAGGACACGCGGTCGGCGGCGACAGATGCCAGGATGCCGGAGGCGATGCCGTCCTCCGGGCGTTGCGGCGCCGGTATGCGGCGGATGCCGGCGGCCCAGTCGCTGGTGAATTTGTACGCCGCCACCAGCTGGTCCGAGATGTCCACGCGGTAGCGGTTGGCCATGGCCATGACCTGCAGCGGCTCCGGCTCGATCCGCAGCACGCGCTGCATGGCCTGCATGGCGCGCGGCCGGTCCGTGGCGATGATGCCATCCGCCTTGATCAGCGCGCGCAGCAGCGCCGCCAGCGTGTTGGGGCGGGCGTCGATCCAGTTCTGGTTCGCCAGGATGCAGGCATGGGCGAGGATGAGCTTGTCCTTCTCCGGCAGCACCTGCGGCGTGCCGCCAAGATAGAGCATGCCGCCGGTGGCGAGCAGCGTGCCGCCCATGGTGACCAGCCGGTGCAGGAAGGGCTGCCAGGAGAGCAGGCCATGCACGTCCCCCTTGGAGGCGGCGACCACCGCCTCGCTCGGGTTCATGTTCACCAGTTGTACCTTGGTGTGGTCGAAGGCGTGCAGCTCCGCCAGCTTCGGCAGCAGCAGCACCGTGGAATTGCCCTGGGTGAAGGCCAGCTTCTTGCCTTCCAGGTCGCGCGGCTGCTCCACCTTCACGCCCGGGCCCAACGCCAGACCCTGCGTGTCCGAGATATCGGCGAGGCCAGCGATGATCTTCACCGGCATGCTCTGGCTGGCCAGCACAAGCTGGGCGAGGGGTCCGCCGACACCAACCGGCGCGCCGCTGCCCATCACCGTCAGCACGTCGCCGGAGGATTGCATCCAGCGGAAGCCGACCTTGATCCCTTCCTCCCGGAACAACCCGAACTGGTCGGCGACGGCGAGCTGGGCCCCCAGCTGCGGGTCCCGCACGCCGATGAACTCCAGCTCCGCCTGTTCCGGCGCCGCGGCGCGCGCGGTGCCAGCGGCCGCCAGCGCCACCAGGCTTCCCAGGAGCCCGCGTCGGTCCAGCGCGGTCACGCCGTCGGCTTCCAGGTGGCGAGCGACGGATCCACCAGCTCCACGATCCGTGTGGTGAAGCAATCCTCCGGCTTCGGCGGCTCCTGGATGCGCTTGATGTTCATCGCCCATTCGCTCTGGAAGCGATGGCTGGCGATCAGCGCGGGAGAGATGCCGATGGCGTATTTGTTGGCATTCACCATCACCGCCAGCGCATCCGCATCCACCCGCAGCGCACGCTGCAGCGCCGCCATGGCCCGCGGCCGGTCGGTGTTGATGACCTCGGTCGCCTTCGCCAGGGCGCGCACCAGCGCCGCCAGGGTGTTGGGCCTGGTATCGATCCACTCCTGCGTCGCCAGCAGGTTGGAGTGGTTGTAGAGCGGCTTGTTGTCCTCCGGCATCACCTGGGGCTGGCCGGTGACGTAGAGCGTGCCGCCGGTGCAGTACATGCTGCCGCCCATGGCGACGAGGCGGAACAGGTTGGGCTGCCAGCCGAGCAGCCCATGAACATCGCCCTTGGAGGCCGCGACCACGCCTTCCGACTGGTTCATGTTCACCAGCGTGATCTTCGACTGGTCGAAGCCGAACATCTGCGCCAGCTTGGCCAGCAGCACCACCTGGCTGTTGCCCTGGGTGAAGGCCAGGCGCTTGCCCTCCAGCTCCTTCGGGCTGGCCAGCTTCACGCCAGGGCTGAGGACGAAGCCCTGGGTCTCCGCGATGTCGGCCAGCGCGGTGATGGTGCGGATCGGCAGCTTCTGGCCGCCGAACACCACCTGGGTGAAGCTGCCGCCGACGCCGATCGCCGCCGAGCCACCGCCCATGATGGTCAGGGTATCGGCCGCCGATTGCGTCCAGCGGATGGCGGGCTCGATCCCCTCCGGCTTGAACAGGCCGAGCTGGTCCGCGACGGCGAGCTGAGCGCCGAGCTGGGGGTCGCGCACGCCGATGATCTCGAAGCTCTTCGTCTCCGGCGCGGCGGCGTGGCCCATCGCCGGCAGGGCGAGCGCGCCGATCGCGCCCAGGGACGCGCCGAGCGTGGCGCGACGGGTGGTCTGCATGCTCTCTCTCCTCAGGCAGCCGTCAGCACGTGGCGGCGGCTCTTCATCAGCGGCTGGATGCGGGTGCCGAACTGCTCCATGCCGATGATGAAATCGTCGAAGGTCAGCATCACGCCGCGCAGCCCGGGGATCTCCGCCATCTCGTCCAGCAGCTTCGCCACGGTGGCGTAGCTGCCGACGAAGACGCCCTGGTTGGTCGGGTAGCGGTCGCCCTGCAGCTTCTGCCGGTTGGCGGTGGCATAGGGGTCGGTGGTCCTGTCGGCGCCGGCCTGGGCGTTGCGCCAGGCCATCGCCTCCTCGTCGAAGCCGTCGCAGTAGTGCTGCCACTTGGCCTGCGCGGCCTCATCCGTCTCGTCGGCGATGACCATCTGCATCACCAGCGCGCCGACATCGCGGCCGGTCTTCTCCGTCGCCGCCACCAGCCGGGCGATGGAAGGCGCCACGCGCTGCGGCTGGTTCACCCCGAAGCCGACGCAGAAATTGAAGTCGCCATATTCGGCGGCGAATTGCGTGCCCTTGTCCGACTGCGCCGCGCAGATGATGGGGATGCGGGCGGAGGGCATGGGCAGCAGCTGGCAGTCCTCCATCTGGAAGAAGCGGCCGCGGAAATTGCTCTCGCCGTGCTCCCACAGCTCCCGCATCACGTCCACGTACTCGGCGCAGTATTGGTAGCGGTTGTTGAAATGCTCGGTGCCCGGCCAGATGCCCATCTGGCTGTACTCCGCCTCCTGCCAGCCGGAGACGATGTTCACCCCGAAGCGGCCCGGCGCGATGCTGTCGATCGTCACGGCCATGCGCGCGGCGATCGGCGGCGGCATGGTCAGCACGGCGATGGAGGCGAAGAGCTTGATGCGCTGGGTGACGGAGGCGAGCCCGGCCATCAGCGTGAAGCTCTCGAGGCCGTAGTCCCAGAAGCGGCTCGGCCCGCCGAAACCGTGCAGCTTGATCATCGACAGGGCGAAGTCGAGGCCGAAGCCTTCCGCCGCCTGCACGATGCGGCGGTTGAGGTCGAAGCTCGGCAGGTATTGCGGCGAGGTGGTGGAGGTCAGCCAACCATTGTTGTTGATGGGAATGAAAACGCCGACATCCATGACCCAACTCCTGGCTCTTCGGCGGCCAGTGCAGCAATCGTCATGCCAGCAAGCACGAAGGGCGCCGGTCAGCCCTACAGGCGATTAACCCGAAGGCATACGGTCGGCCGTGCGGGCCGACCTGCCCAGCGCACAGGCACCATGCCCGGAAGAGGTCAGGCGGAGACCGGGCGTGGCGCCAACGCCACGGCCCGCGCGCGGCGGCGCCCGGCACGCCATTGCGCTTCCGCCCGCAGCAGCAGCCTGAGGAAGGCCAGGGTGCCGATCCGGCGGCGGATCGCCCGGCGCTTGCGCCAGATGCCGGGCAGGCCGGCGAAACCCTCGGCCGCGCCGCGGAAATAGGCGCCGAGATTCTGCCGCAGCCAGGGCCGCCGCCCGGTGAAGCCCTGCGCCACCATCCCCGCCTGGCCCGCCAGCGCCAACGGAAAGGCCAGCGGCAGCAGCGGCCAGGGCATCGCCTTGAAGAAGGCCCAGAGGCAGTTCCGCGCCGAGAGGCGGATGGTGAAGCCGGTCGGCGCCCCGCCGGTGGAGGCGGTGCCGAGATGGAAGACCCGCGCCGCGGGGATGGCGATGCCCTTGTGGCCCCCCAGCACCGCCCGCAGCGCCAGGTCCACATCCTCCACATAGGCAAAGAAATCGGCGTCGAAATCGCCGATCTCGGCGAAGAGGGCGCGGCGATAGAAGCTGGCCGCGGCGCAAGCGGAGAGGATGGGAAAGGGCGCGGCATACTGCCCCGCATCCCGCTCCCCCTCGCCGATCTTGCAGGGCACGCCATAGAGGGTGAAGCCGTCCGCGACGCAGTCGATCACCTTGCGGTCGCGAAAATCCAGCAGCTTGGAGGCGGCAAAGCTCACCTCCGGGCGACGGTCCAGCTCCGCCATCGCCGCCGCCAGCCAATCGGGCGCGGCCTCCGTGTCGTTGTTCAGCAGCGCCACCCATTCGCCGCGCGCGCGGGCGATGCCGGCATTCACCCCCCTGGCGAAGCCGAAATTGCGCGGCAGCGCGACCACCCGCACCTCCGGATAGTCGCGGGCGAGCAACGCGGCGCTGGCATCGGTGGAGCCGTTCTCCACCACCACCACCTCGAAGTCGCGGAAGTTCTGGCGGCGGAGGCTCTCCAGGCAGGCCGGCAGCAGATGGGCACCGTTCCAATTGGGGATGACCACCGTCACACGGGGCGCAGCGGCGTCGGGCCTGTCCATCATGCCGGCGGTCCTAACCTCTAGGGCACCAAGGCGCCAGGGATTGCGCGTTGGCGGCAGTTCCAGCCTCCGGGCCTGAAACCCACACCGGGGTCCGGGGCCAGGTCCTGGCCCCGGCGGGCGTGCAGAGGGCAGAGCCCTCTGCCGGGGTCCAGGGGGCAGAGCCCTGGCCAAGCCCTTGCCCTCCGCCCGCCGCCGCGCTTCACCCCGCCCATGTCCCCGCCCGACCCCGCCGCGGAGCCGCTGCACCTGGCCGCCCGCCGCGTGGCGCGCGGCGCTGCCTCCCTGGCCGTCGGACAGGTCCTGGCCCGGGCCATCGGCATGGGTTTCACCCTGGCCCTCGCGCATCTCCTGCCGATCGAGGCCTTCGGCACCTGGAACCTCGCCCTCTCCGCCCTGGTCCTGGCCGGGCTGGTGCAGGATGCCGGGCTGTCCCGCACCGTGGTGAAGGAAGTGGCGCGGGCCCCCGCCAGCGCCGCCCATTGGATCGGCCATCTGCTGCCGCTGAAGCTCGGCCTCGGCCTGCTCGCCGTGCCGCTGCTGCCGCTGCTGGGCTGGGCGGCGGGGTTCGGGGCGGAGACGACCCGCGTCCTGGCCGTCATCGCCCTGGCCCTGCCGGCGGCCAATCTGTGGCTGCTGCTGGAGAATGCCGGGCAGGGGCTGCACGCCATCCGCGCCCTGACGCTCGGCGCGGTGGCGACGGCGGGGCTGCAGACGGCCTGTGGCCTCACCGCCGCCTGGCTCAGCGGCGGTTCCCTGCCCGCCATTGCCGCCGGCTTCGTCCTGGCGGGGCTGCTGAACCTGCTTCTCATGTGGCGCTGGATCGGCCGGCTCGCCGGGCCGCTCCGCTGGCGCCGGGCACCGGGCTTCGTCAAGCGGGTGTTGCGGGACTCCCTGCCCTATCTCGGCGTGGCGCTCGCCATGGCGGCGCTGGGGCGGGTGGAGGTGCTGCTGCTCGGCCGGCTGGCGGGGGAGGCGGAGGTCGCCCTCTTCACCGCCGGCTTCAAGCTGTTCGAGGCCGCGCTCTTCCTCATCCATGCAGCGCAGATCGCGCTCAACCCCACCCTGGCGCGTCTCATCCAGGTGGACCGCCCCGGCTTCGCCCGCTGGTTCGGCTGGCAGATGGGCCTGCCCGCCGCGCTGCTGCTGCCGGCCGTGCTGTTGGCGCTGCCGGTGGCGCAATTCCTGGTCTGGCTGCTCTACCCCATAGCCTATGCCCCAGCGGCCGTGCCGCTGGCGGTGCTCTCCCTGGCGCTGCCGGTCACCGCGCTGCAGCTCCTCGCCAGCGGCGCGCTGGTGCTGACGGACCGGCAGGGCCAGGCGATGCTGGCCCAGGGCGCGGTGGTGGCGGCGCAGATCGGGCTGAACCTGCTGCTCATCCCGCGTTTCGGCGCACTCGGTGCGGCGCTGGCCATCGCCGGCAGCCAGGCGCTGGGGGCAGCGCTCGGCCTCGGGCTGGTGCGGCGCCTGCTGCTGCCTGGCTGGGCGGCGCTGGCGCCGCTTTTCCGCATGCTGGCGGTGCAGGGGGCGGCGCTCGGCCTCGGGCTTGCGGTGGCGCTGGTCTTCCGGCACTCGGGGGCCGGGGTTGCGGCCGCCGCCCTGGGCTGGGCCGCCGGCCTCGCCGCCATCCGCTTCCGCCCCTCACCGCCGCAGGCCTGATGCCCCGCCTTTCCGTCCTCTTCATCGCCGCGCATCCGGTCGAGGGTCCCTCGACCCGCTTCCGTATCCATCAATACCTGCCGGCGCTGGAGGCTTCCGGCATCGCGGCGGAGGTCCGGCCCTTCCTCTCCTCCCGCCTCGCCCCCCTCGCCTACCGCCCCGGTGTCGCGGCCAAGCTCGGCATCACCGCGCTCGGCGCGCTGGGGCGGCTGGGCGACCTGGTGCGGGCCAGCCGGGCCGACCTGGTCTATGTGCTGCGGGAAGCCTTCCCGGTCGGGCCCGAGGTGTTCGAGCGGGGGATGGAGGCGCTGAGCGGCCGCCTCGCCTTCGATTTCGACGACGCGATCTGGGAGCGCTCCTTCAACATCGACAACCCGATCGACCGGCTGCGGGATTTCGACCGGCCGGCGCGGCTGATCGCCCGCGCCCGGCGCACCGTGGTGGGCAGCGAATACCTCGCCACCTATGCCCGGCGGCACGCGCCCTCGCCGGAGCAGGTGGTGCTGATCCCGACGGTGGTGGACACGGCGCGCTTCCGCCCGGCGCCGCGCCCGGCAGATGGCGCGCTGGTGATCGGCTGGATCGGCACGCCGCGCAACACGAGCTATCTCCAGGCCATCTGGCCGGGGCTCGCCGAGGCGGCGCGGCGGAACCCGGCGCTGCGCTACTGCTTCGTCGGCGCCGAGCCCTTCGAGACAGAGGGCGTGCCGGTGGAGTTCCGTCCCTGGACCCTGGCCGGCGAGATCACGGACATCCAGGGCTTCGACATCGGCATCATGCCGCTGCCGGATGATCCGCAGACCCGGGGGAAATGCGGGTTCAAGATCATCGAATACATGGCCTGCGGCCTGCCCGCCGTGGCCAGCCCGGTGGGTGCCAATCGCGAGGTGCTGCGGCATGGCGAGACCGGGCTGCTGGCGACGACGCCGGAGGAATGGGCGGAGGCGCTGCACCTGCTGGCCGGCGATGCCGCGCTGCGCCGGGCGATGGGCGAGGCCGGGCGGGCGCGGGCCGTGGCCGGGTATTCCCTGGCGGCGATGACGCCGCGCTTCATCGCGACGATCGAGGCGGCGGCGGGCTGAGACCTACCGGGCGCGCCGCTTCGGGGCTGCCTGCTTCCCGGCGGCCACGCGCTGTGCCGCGGCCAGGCCGGAGCGTGCCCAGACGAGCAGCTCCTCCGCCTCGTCCAGCAGATGGTCCGGTACGCGCCAATAGGCGAGCTCCACGCGGCGCCCCTGGCGGGAGTAGCTGAAGGGCGCGGCCCCGGCGGCCTCGAAGACCGGCCGGTTCTGCGCATCGCCGCGCAGATACAGGGCCTCCCGCACCACGAGGCCGAACATCACCCCATGGCAGAACAGGCCATGGCCGCTGAACATGCGCCGCGGCGCGACGGGCCCGAGGGGCGCCAGCTGCTCGGCCAGGAAGGCGATGAAGCTGCCGCCGGATGCCATGCGCGCCCTTCCCCGCTGCCGGGCCGCATCCTCCCGCCCCCGCCATGGCGTCGCAAGCCCGGCGCCATCGGCTATTGTTCTAGGCTGGCGTGGAAGTGCCGCCCGCCGGCCCGCCCGCCCCAGCGGGGCGCGACGCGGCGCTCGCTCCCGCCGCATGCCGGGTCCGGTAGCCATGGCCGATCAGCTTCTCCAGCACCGAGACCGGCTCGCCGACCTGCACGGTCGCGGTCACGCCGACCACCAGCCGCGTCTCCGGCGGGATATCCTCCAGCCGGATCCGCACCGGCACGCGCTGGGCGAGGCGAACCCAGGTGAAGGTCGGATTGACATTGGCCAGGAGACCGGAGCCGCCACTCCGCTCCCGGTCCTCGATGCCGCCGGCGATGCTCTCCACCTGGCCATGCAGCACGCCGGACTGCCCCATCAGCTGGATCGTCACCCGCTCCCCGAGGCGGATACGCGGCAGCTTCGTCTCCTCGAAATACCCCTCGACCCGCAGGGAATCGGTGTTGATCAGGGCCATGACCGAGGTGCCGGTCGCCACGTAATCCCCGGCCTGCAGGGTGAGGTTGGAGATGACGCCATTGGCGGCGGCCCGGACCTCGGAGCGGGCGAGGTTGAGCTTCGCCAATTCGACCTCGGCGAGCGCCTGCCGGCAGGCCGCCTCGGCCTCGTTCAGCGCCGCCTCGGCCTGCTCCTTGCGCTGCCGGGAAGCGAAATCGCCGAGGTTGTGCGAGCGGCCCAGCTCCCGCCTCGCCTGGTCGCGCGCCGCCAGGCGGCCGGCGAGCGCGGCCTCCGCCTGCTGCAGCGCGATCTCGAAGCGCCGCTTGTCCACCCGGAACAGCACCTCGCCGCGATGGACCACGCTGTTGTCCCGCACCAGGACCTCATCGACCAGGCCGGACACGTCGGAGGCGACCTTGACGACATCCGCCCGTACATGGGCGTCCCGCGTCCAGGGATCGTTCATGTAGTAGTCCCAGAGGCCGCGCCCGGTCAGCGCGGCCACGGCGACCACGGCCAGCGTCACGGCGATGCGGCCGGCATGGGCAAGAAAGCTGTTCATCCGAGAACCTTGCTGGCGAAGGAGGACACCGCGCCGAGGATCAGCACATAGAGCGCGAGGTCGAAGAGCGGCCGGTGCCAGACCAGCGCATAGAGACCGGCGCGCTCGGCCACACGCTGCACCGCGCGGAGCAGCGCATAGGCCGCGAGCATCAGGCCGAAGAGGCCGGGCATGTAAATGCCGTAGATGTCGAGTTCGAGGGGCATCGGAGACTACTCGGCGGCGAGGGATGCCAGGGCGGGGCGGTCGCCGTCCCGGTGGCGGAAGCCAGGCCCGGCCGGGCCGGGCACGCCGGGGAAGAGCGATCGCCTGAGGCCGACCAGGGCATCGAGGGCGGCCTGGCGCGGCCCGGCCTCCTCCAGCGCGAACACGGCCCGGAGCGCCCGGTCGATGTCGCCGCGCAGGGCCTCCGGCGCCGCACCTCTTTCGCCATCGGCGGCGCAGCGGCCGAAGAAATCCGCCACCCCGCGCAGCGTGGCATCGATCGCCGCCCTGGCCTCGGGCGGCAGCGCCCGGCGGTCGCGTTGCAGGGCGATGATGTTGTAGCCGGCGCGCAATTCGGCGAGCCCCTCGAGGGCCGCCGGCGAGGGCGAGGCCATCGCGGCGAGCCGCGGCATGAGCTGGCCCAGCCTGTCCAGCGTGCGGCTGACCAGGGCGCGGTGGTCGAAGGGGCGGGCGCCCGAGGCGAGCGCGGCCAGGTCTGCCCAGCCGGACCGCATGAGCCGGCGCGCCGCCCATTCCTCGCCGAAGGGCCTGGTGACCAGCGTCCAGACCAGCGCGAAGAGCAGCCCGGCCATGATCGCGATCCCACCCTCGGTATAGGAGGCGAATTCGGCGCTGTAGCGCCCCTGGAGGCCGAGATCCCCGGCGAGGTTGACAGCGAGAAGGAGGGTGAGGAGCGACAGCTCGGGCCTCGGTATCAAGGCCCCCACCAGCAGGAAGGGCGGCGCCAGCACCAGCACGAGCAATTCGAAGTCCTGGATCCGCGGCAGGACGACGAACAAATAGAGGCTGGTGAAGGCATAGGCGATGGCGCTCCAGACCAGCATGAACTTCATGGAGGGCGCCGGCCGGTCGAGGCCGCCGAAGAAGCAGCAGGCAATGGCGACGAAGGCCACGGCGTTGGCGCCATCCGCCCACCCGCTCCAGATCCAGAGCAGGCCCGCGAGGAAGGTCGCCAGCACGGTCGAGGCCACGGCGAGCGCCATGCGGCCGCGATCATGGTGCAGCTCCTCCCCGACGACGGGGCGATGCCGCAATTGCGGCCGCCACCGCTGCGGCGCCCCTTGCCGGCCGATCCGCCCCCGCAGGGTCAGGCAGTCCTCCCAGAGGTCGATCAGCTCGGACAGCCGGCTGACCAGGCTGGTCCAGACCAGCTTCGTCCAGAGCGGCCCGTCGGCGGGCCCCGGCAGGGCCGCGAGCCCGGCACGCAGCCGGTCGGGCTCCGCCGCGTCCGCCGCCTCGACCGGCGTCCCGATCCAGGCGGCGATCCTCTCGGTCAGCGCCTGCAGCCCGGGCGGAAAGGCGCCGAGCTCAAGGCGCAGGGCATGCATGCGGTCGGCCAGGGCGGAGAGCAGCGGCAGCAGGAACAGGAACCTGCCGCGCAATTCCAGGACATGGGGCTTGATGTCCCGGGTCCCGGCATCATGGGAAAGCTGGCTGATCAGGGCGCTCAGCGGCGCGATATCGGCGGCGAGCCGCTGCCGCGCCACCGGCGCCGCAGGGTCGGCGCCGCGCGCGAGCAGGATCTCCCGCGCCCAGCCACCGGCATCGCCGAGCCATGCCCCGATGCGGCCATCGACGACCGAGCGCAGGCTCCGGGGAAAGATTGTCGTGCCGATGATCGCGGCGGCGAGGATGCCGAGGATGATCTCCTCGCTGCGCGCCACGGCCAGCTCGAAGATCGTCTCCGGCGCGTCGACGCCGGGCAGGACCAGCAGCGGCAGGGTGTAGCCGGCGAGCATGAAGACGTAGTTGCGCGGCGTCCTGCCATGCAGGGCGATGTACAGGAAGCTCCCGGTCCACAGCGCGATCGCCAGCATCAGCAGCTCGGGTGCGCCGTTGAACAGGCTGACGAGCAGCACCCCGCCCGCGGCGCCGAGCAGGGTGCCGAAGGCCCGGTCGAAAGCCTTCGAGACCGTCGCCCCGGAGAGCGGATTCGCCACCACATAGACGGCGGTCATCGCCCAGTAGGGGCGCGGCAGGCCGCAGGCCAGGGCGATGTAGAGGGCCAGCATGGCCGCCGCGAAGGCCTTCAGGGAGAACAGCCAGTCGCGCCAGGACGGCCATGTCATGCCCGGCTCTCCGGCCGCGGCATCGCCGCCTCCCGGGGCGCTGCCCCGCTGGCCTGGCCGAGGGCATCGAACACCCGCAGCGTCGCCGCCACATCGGCATCGCTCACCTCGCCCAGCACCTGCGCCCGCAATTCGGCCAGGGCCGCTTCGATCTGCGCCGCCCGCAGCTCTCCCGCCGCGGTCAGCCAGATGCCGTTGACGCGCCGGTCCCCGGGATCGCCGCGCCGCTCGATCAGGCCTGTCGCGCAGAGCTCATCGAGGAGCCGGACGATGGCCGCGCCGGTGACGCCCAGATGAGAGGCCAGCGTCACCTGACGAACCCCGCCGCCAAGCCGGCCCACCCAGAGCAGCGCGGCGGCCCGCGCCTGGGAAATGCCATGCTCGGCCAGCACGCGCTGGGCGAGGCGGCGCCAGAGCCGTCCGGCCTGCAGCAGCGTCGAGGTCAGGCGGAACCGGGGGCAGGCGGTATTGCTCATCTGTTGACAGATAGGATGAGCATAATACGCATGCTATCTATTAGCCGGGTTGGCAGGGGCTGTCGAGCCCGACAGGCGGGGCAATACTGTTCCGCTCCCGCACGCGCGGCAGCGTCGAGGAGGCTAGTGTCCTGCCCGGGACATTCGGGGGATTTCCACGAACACAGCGGATCCGCAGGCCACTGAAGACAGTGGCGAGTGGCCTGAGAACGAAGGCCGCACGACTTCGAAATCAGGAGACTAGAGCACTTTCGGTTCACATGCGTTCACCGAAAACGCTCTACGCCCTTGTTTGCAGAGCAGATTCAAGTCCTCGGGCGATGCCGCCCTACGGCGGTCTGCTCTATGGCGGTGGCTCAGGCGCCGAGAGCGGCGCCGTCCGGCAAT
>NZ_JAMZIK010000087.1 GCF_024178315.1 Siccirubricoccus soli
CGACTTCGAAATCAGGACACTAGAGCACTTTCGGTTCACATGCGTTCACCGAAAACGCTCTACGCCCTTGTTTGCAGAGCAGATTCAAGTCCTCGGGCGATGCCGCCCTACGGCGGTCTGCTCTATGGCGGTGGCTCAGGCGCCGAGAGCGGCGCCGTCCGGCAATGCCGGCCGGCAGCAGCCTGCGAAGAGGCGGGTCCCGCCCCCTACCCGGCGAAGGGATCGCGCAGCGTGATCGTGTCGTCCCGATCCGGGCTGGTGCTCAGCAGCACCACCGGCGCCTCCACCAGCTCCTCGATCCGGCGGACATACTTCACCGCCGCCGCCGGCAGCTCCGCATAGCTGCGCGCGCCGCGGGTGGAGGTCGTCCAGCCCTCCAGCGTTTCATAGATCGGCTCGGCCGCGGCCTGCGCCTCGAAGGCCGAGGGCAGGCGGCGGAAGGTCTGGCCGCCGATGCGGTAGCCGGTGTTGATCTTCAGCTCGGTCAGCCCGTCCAGCACATCGAGCTTGGTGAGCGCAAGGCCATGGATGCCGCCGATCTTCACCGCCTGGCGCACCAAGCACGCATCGAACCAGCCGCAGCGCCGCGGCCGGCCGGTCACCGTGCCGAATTCCCGGCCGCGCTCGCCGAGGCCGCGGCCGATCTCATCCGTCAGCTCGGTCGGGAAGGGCCCGCTGCCGACGCGCGTGCTGTAGGCCTTGGCGATGCCGAGCACCATGCCGACCACATCCGGGCCGATGCCCGCGCCCGCCGCGGCGTTGCCGGCGACGGTGTTGGAGGAGGTGACATAGGGGTAGGTGCCGTGATCCACATCCAGCATCACCGCCTGCGCGCCCTCGAACAGCACGCGCTCGCCGGCATGGCGGGCCGTCTCCAGCCGCTCCCACGCCGCCTCGGCGTAGGGCAGCAGCTTCGGCGCCCAGCCCAGCAGCTGCTCGAGCAGCGCCTGCTTCTCGAACAGCGGCGCACCGAGGCCCTTCAGCAGGGAATTGTGGTGCAGCAGCAGCTCGTCGAGCTTCTTCGACAGCGTCGTCGGCTCCGCGAGGTCGCAGAGCCGGATAGAGCGGCGGCCGACCTTGTCCTCATAGGCCGGGCCGATGCCGCGCCCGGTGGTGCCGATCTTGTCGCCGCCGCGCGCCGCCTCGCGCGCCTTGTCCAGCGCCGGGTGCAGCGGCAGGATGAGCGGCACGTTCTCGGCGATGCGCAGATTCTTGGGGGAGACCTTCAGCCCCTGCGCCGTGACCTTCCCGATCTCCGAGAGCAGCGCTTCCGGGTCCAGCACCACGCCATTGCCGATGATGCCGAGCTTGCCGCGCACCACGCCGGAGGGCAGCAGGGAGAGCTTGTAGGTCTGGTCGCCGACGACCAGCGTATGGCCGGCATTGTGGCCGCCCTGGAAGCGCACGACGATGTCGGCCCGGCTGGCAAGCCAGTCCACCACCTTGCCCTTGCCCTCATCGCCCCATTGGGCGCCGATCACGGCAACATTGGCCATGCGCCTACTCCTTCGGCAGCGGCACGGCCTGGCCGTCCCGCAGGATATGCGTGCAGCGGAGCGCCCGCGGCGCATCCGTGGGCGAGAGCGCCGCGATGGTGGCGAAGCCCTGGGCCCGGAAGCCCGCCGCCACCGCTTCCGGCGTGCCCTGCGGCAGGAAGAGCCGCGGGCGCGGCGCCGCCGGCGGGGCGGCGCGCAGCACTGCATCCGGGTAGAGCGTCATGCCCGTCGCCGGCTCGTCGTTCAGGGAGAGGTAGCGGCCGCCCCGCGCCAGCTCCCCGCTGCGGCCAGGGCCGTAGAGGGTGAAGGCGACGCCGACATGGTAGCGGAAGCCGCGGAATTCGGCCGGGTCCAGGGTCAGGCGCAGCCCGGGCGCGCGGGCCCGGATGGCGGCGATGACGGCGGCGGCATTGTCGGCGATCTCCCGCGCCGCCTGGGGCAGCGGGGCGGCGGCCAGCGCCGCCAGCGCCGCATCCGCCGGGCCGGCCGCGGCGAGGAGCGAGGGCAGGCACTCGGCCAACGCCCCCGCCTCGGCCGAGAGGGCGGCGACCATGGCGGCATCCTTGCGGTCCAGCGCATGCGCCAGGGCCTGGCGCCGCTCCACCGGCAGGCCGGAGCCCTCCAGCAGGGTCGGCGTCATGGTGGGCAGGGTGATGTCGAGGGAGATGGGCGCGACGCCGACCGCGGCCAGCGCCGCGGCGGCCACCGCCGCCACCTCGGCATCTGCCTCGGGGGAGGCGCTGCCGATCAGCTCGATCCCCGCCTGCGGCATCTGCCGCTCGGGCGCAAGCTGGCTGCCGCGGACGCGCAGCACCTGGCCGGCATAGCAAAGCCGCAGCGGCCGTGCCTCCAGGCCGAGGCGCGTGGCGGCGATGCGGGCGACCTGCGGGGTGGTGTCGGCGCGCAGCCCCATCATGCGCTGACTGACCGGGTCCATCAGCCGGAAGGTCTGCTCGGCGACGGCGGCGCCGGAGCCGGCGAGGAGGCTGTCCTCGAATTCCAGCAGGGGGGGCTTCACCCGCTCATAGCCATGGCTGGCGAAGCCGGCCATCAGCGCCTCGACCAGGGATGCTTCCCGCTCCGCCTCGGGCGGCAGCAGGTCCATCAGGCCGGCGGGCAGCAGCCCGGCGGGCGGGGCTGAGGGGGAGGCAGGATCGGTCATGGGGCTTCGCGTGACGGCGGGGGGTGTGTGGCAGCGGGGGGCGGGGGATGCAAGTGCGGGGAGGTCCATTGGGGTTCGCCCGGCCCCCGGGCGGGAGACCCGCCGCGAGCGGTGCCCGCGATCCTGTGCCTCCGCCGAGGATTGCCGGTTCAAACCTCGGGCCCGAAACTCAGACCGGGGTCCGGGGACCGGTCCGGTCCCCGGCGGGTGCAGGCGGAGCCCCTGCGGAGTCCGGGGTAGCGCCTACGCCGCCCTCGGCCGCACCCGCCGGATCGCCCGGCCCAGCCGCGCCTGCTCCGCCAGCCTGCGGTCGAAGAAGGCCAGCGCCTCGCGCGTCTCCGTCGAATCGTCCCGCAGCCAATAGGCAATGGTCGCGGCATAGAGCGCGGCGAGCGTCGCCCGCCGCGTGTACCAGGAGAAATCCGCCGAGGCGTCGCCCGCCGCATGCCACATGGCATCCGCCGTGGCCGCACTCGCCCGCAGCGCCACCCCGGCATTCCAGGGCAGCGCCAGCAACGCCATGGCCCGGCGCAGCGCCTGCTTGTGCGGTGCCAGCACCGTCAGGCGCCACGCCACCAGCCGGCGGATGCGCGCCGGCACCCGCAGCCGGGGGATGTCCTCCGCCACGGCCGCCGCCTCCATCTCCTGGTTCAGCAGGTCCAGCCAGGCCTCCACCGCCCCCACCGGGCCGCGGGGGAAGAGGCTTTCAGCCAGCGCCGGGTCCTGGCCCGCGGCCAGCATGGCGGCGCGCAGGCTGCCCCAGTTCCAGCCGCGCCCGGCGGCGATCGGCAGCAGGGCGCGGATCGCCGCCACCCGCTCCGGGCTGCGCTCGGTCATCGCGCCACGCTGCCGGCGGCGCGCGCCAGCTCCTCGGTGAAGCCGAAGAGGGAAAAATCCTCCATGCGCATCGGGTAGAGCACCCCGTCCAGATGATCCGTCTCATGCTGCATGACGCGGGCGAGCAGCCCTTCCGCCTCGCCCCCCACCTTCTCGCCGGCGGCGTCCACCCCGCGCCAGGCGATGCGCTTCGGCCGGGTGACGCAGCCGCGCATGCCGGGGATGGAGAGGCAGCCCTCCCAGCCGCTCTCCGTCTCCTCCCCCATGGCCATCAGCTCCGGGTTGATGAGGGCGGCGACCTGGGCATCGTTGCGATAGACGAAGAGGCGCAGCGGCACATGCACCTGCGGCGCGGCCAGGCCGAGGCCGCCCGCATCCAGCATGGTCTCCGCCATGTCGGCGATCAGCCGCTGGATCTCCGGCGCCATCGGGTCCGCCACCGGCTCGGCCCGTTGCAGCAGCACGGGATGCCCCATCCGGGCGATCTTCAATATGGCCATGCCTGCCTCCTCCGGCCTTGCGCGCCGCCAGAAGTAGGGTGCGGAGGAGGCAGGCGGGAGGGGCTTTCGCCCCGCCATGCCGCCATGCTATGCAACAACATCCGCGTCAGGCTGGTGGCCTTCGGGGTTGGCGTTCGGACCATGGTCCGGGTTCCAGGCCCCGGGGGTGAACTCGCTGCCTGCCGTGGCGTTCGTCGTTGTATCCCAACTGCCTCCAACCGCGAAGGAGTTGCCGCCGCGTGCAAGTCGTCGTCCGTGACAACAACATTGACCAGGCGCTGAAGGCGCTCAAGAAGAAGCTGCAGCGCGAAGGCGTGTTCCGCGAGATGAAGCTCCGCCGGCACTATGAGAAGCCGTCCGAGCGCCGCGCCCGCGAGGCCGCCGAGGCCGTCCGCCGCGCCCGCAAGGTGGAGCGCAAGCGGCTGGAGCGCGAGGGCTTCTGAGCCCCGCCCCCCTTCGCGCCGGGCCCTGGCCGCCCGACCCTGGGGATTTCTGCTGAACTGGAGACCGGATGCCGCAACGCGGGTTTACCCCCGCGTGATGCGGCCTTTGGTGTTTCTGCTGCTTCTGCTCGGCGCCGTGCCGTCGCCCGCGCAGGACCTCACCCCGTTCTTCGTGCAGGCCGGCTGCGCCGATGCGGCAGGCCGCCTGCGCCCGGGTACTCTGCCCTTCGAGCCGGGCTGCGACCGGAAGCTGCCCCTGGCCGCGGGCCAGCCCCTGCCCTATCGCAAGCATGACTGGCCGGCTGCTTACGAAGCCGCCGCCTGGCCGCATGGCTACCAGGCCTCCGATTCGCTGCTCGGCCGCCTGCGCGGCCGGCCAGCGGCGCTGCAAAGCTTCGACTTCGCCGATGCCACCCGCGCCTTCGCCCGACTCGACCCCGGCGATGGCGGCCAGGCGGTGATCCTCGGCCCCGGCGGCGCCTGGGTGGCGCTGACCGAGGATGGCAGCGGCGGGCGGCAATGGTTCCAGGGCCCGCGCTGCGGCCGGCCCGCCCTGCGCGGGGAGCCGGATCCCGGCTGGCTCCTCGCCCTGCCGCCGTTGCAGGAGGGCTGGCAGCAGCGCGTGGTGCGGCTCGGCATCAGCGCGGCGCCGGAGGCCTGCCCGGCGGCGCTGGGCCCCAGCCTGACGCGCTGGCGCTTGCTGCGGCTGGAACTGCCCTGGCGGGAGGCCGGTGGGGCACCGCAGCGCGTGCCGGCGGAGGCGCTGCTCTCCGAGCATTATGGCGGGGCCAGCCTCGCCGCCGCGGACCATCTGGAGCGGTTCTGGTTCGTCCGGGACCTGGGCCTGGTGCGCTGGGAGCGTTGGGAGACCCCGGCGCGGAGCCGGGCGCTGCGGGTCGCGGCCATGGCGGAGCTGCTGACCACCTCCGGCCGCTGCCCGCCCATGGCGGGGGCGGAGCCGCCGGCGCCGGGCTGGCAGGCCGTGGATTGCCGGCTCTGGACCAATATCCGCCGGGCCGGGGCGGAGGCGCCGCTGTCGGGGCTGGGCTGGCGCTGACACGACGAAAGCCCCGCCTGGTCACGCCTCGGCCCCGGGAAGCGGCCCGCCGGGCTTGGCAAGGGCGCCGGGATGGCGTCCTCTGCCCGGGGCGGTCCCCGCCCGTGACCTACCTCCTGGGAGGAATACTTTGCAGCTCTACTGGTCCTCGCGCTCGCCCTTCGTCCGCAAGGTGATGGTGGTGGCGCATGAGCACGGCCTGGCCGAGCGGATCGAAAAGCGCCCGATCGTCGTCTCCACGATGAAAGCAGGGCGGGAGCTGCTGCCGGTGAACCCGCTCGGCAAGATCCCCACCCTGGTGCTGGAGGATGGCGGGGCGCTGTATGACTCCTCCGTCATCTGCGAGTATTTCGACGGTATTGGCCAGGGGCCGAAGCTCTTCCCGGCCGCCGGCCCGGCGCGCTTCACCGCGCTGCGGCGCCAGGCGCTGGGGACCGGGCTGATGGACATGCTGGTGACCTGGCGCGGGGAGCTGGCGCGGCCGCACCCGGCGGCGGGGGCGCTGGAGGGCTTCGGCTGGAAGCTGGCGGCCAGCCTGCAGGCGCTGGAGGCGGAGGCCGAGGCGCTGGCGACGGAGCCCTATGGCATCGGCCAGATCTCGATCGGCGCGGCGCTGGCCTATCTGGATTTCCGCTGGCCGGAGGAGAATTGGCGCACCGCGCATCCACGGCTGGCGGATTTCCAGGCCGGCTTCACCGCCCGCCCGGCGGTTCAGGCGACGGCGCATATCGACGCCTGAGCTGGCGCGGGGCCTTGGGCTGCCCCGCGCGACTGTGCGGGGCCACAGGATTCAGCGGCATCCCGACACCTCGCACAACCTTCCGCGGCAAAGCCGCGAAAGGACTGCGGGCGGCAGCCTTCAATGAATGGGCGTAGAGCATTCTCGGTTCACATGCATTCACCGAAAGCGCTCTACACCTTTGTTTGCAGAGCAGATTCACGCCTTCGGGCGATGCCACCCTACGGCGATCTGCTCTAGCCACTCACCAGGGCGGCGCCGGCTTCCTGGAGGATGATCTGCTCGGTGAGGCGGATTTGCGTGGAGACGCCCTCGATCAGCGTCCTCGCAT
>NZ_JAMZIK010000088.1 GCF_024178315.1 Siccirubricoccus soli
ATTCACCGAAAGCGCTCTACACCTTTGTTTGCAGAGCAGATTCACGCCTTCGGGCGATGCCACCCTACGGCGATCTGCTCTAGCCACTCACCAGGGCGGCGCCGGCTTCCTGGAGGATGATCTGCTCGGTGAGGCGGATTTGCGTGGAGACGCCCTCGATCAGCGTCCTCGCATCGCGCGCCAGCGCGGCTTCCAGCAGCGGGCGATGGGTGCCGTATTCCGAGGGCATCTCCGGATTCAGGCGCCGGGCCCAGGCGCTGTAGCGCGCGGTGCGCTGGCACAGCAGGGCCCGCATCGCCAGCAGGGTGGGGGAACCGGCGGCGGCCGCCAGCCCCTCATGGAAAGCCATGTGACGCACCTGCCAGGCCGGGTCCCGACGCTGCACCGGGTCGTGCCCCGGCCCCTCCTCCAGCGCTTCGTAGAGGCGTTGCAGCTCCGCCTCCCATTCCGGCCCGCCGCGCGCCACCGACCGGGCCAGCAGCTCCGCTTCGATGAAGATGCGGGTGTCGATCACATCCTCCAGCTCGTGGCGGGAGACGGGGGCGACGCGGAAGCCGCGCTGCCCTTCCGCCACCACCAGGCTTTCCTGCACCAGATGCGCCAGGGCTTCCCGCAGGGTGCTGAAGCTGACGCCGTAGGAACTGCGCAGGCTCTCGAATCGCAGGCGCTGGCCGGGTTCCAGCCGCGCCTCCACGATATCGGCGCGCAGGCGGTGGAGCACGTCGGAGGCGAGAGTCCGGCCGACGAGTTCATCGGCGGCGGGAGGGTGCAGCTTCACGACAATCGGCCAGGATGCTCGTGTAGAGATCCTGGCATTCTGACATGCCATCGAAATTTCTCAAGTGATTCCGCAGGGCTCCATGTAAAAAGCGGCGCGGGATGCCAAGGCCGGGCCTTGTTTACATGAACCTTACGCGGTCGCCGGAACCGGCAGCGGGAGCCGGCGGCGAGTTCCGGCTCCCCGGCGACGGGCCATTGCCTCCTCCGCATTTTCCGCCGAGGCTCGGCCGCGAGGCGCCCCGCCGGCGCCGGCAATCGGGGGACAGGCCGCATGCAGCCGCTACGGATCGGCGACGTCACGATCACCAGCATCATCGAGCGGGATGGCCCATGGCGCCGCCCGGCCGACATGTTCCCCGCCTATGACCCGCAGACCGGCGAGCGGCACCTGCAGACCCTGGACCCGGTGGTCTTCGACCCCGCCTCGGGCCGCATGGTCATCACCTACCAGACCTTCGTGGTCCGCACGCCGAAGCACACCATCCTGGTCGATACCTGCACCGGCGAGGACAAGGGCTACCCCGCGCCCATGGATTTCCCGAAGCAGCCCTGGCTGGATGGGTTCAAGGCGGCGGGGCTGAGCTTCGAGGCGGTCGACTACGTCTTCTGCACTCATCTGCACATCGACCATTGCGGCTGGAACACCCGGCTGGTGGATGGACGCTGGGTGCCGACCTTCCCGAACGCCAAATACGTATTCCACAAGGGCGAGTACGCCGCCTGGGAGGAAGCGACGCGGCGCGGCGCGCAGCCGCCCGGCAATGTCTGGCGCTTCAATTGCGAGCCCGTCGTCGCCGCCGGCCAGGCGCTGCTGGTGGATGACGATTTCGCCCTGGACGACACGGTCTGGCTGCAGAGGACACCGGGCCACTCGCCCTGCCATTGCTGCGTCAACATCGCCTCGAAGGGCCAGCGCGCCGTCGTCACCGGCGACCTGATGCACCATGCGTTGCAGATCCGGGAGCCGGACTGGTCCACGGTGTTCGACTGGGACCCGAAGGAGGCTGCTTCCTCCCGCCGCGCCTTCCTGGAGGAGGTGGCAGAGACGCCGACGCTGGTGCTGCCCATCCATTTCCCGAACCCCACGGCCGGCCGCATCAAGGGCGGCGCCCAGGGCTTCGACTGGGCCTATCAACGGCCCGCCTGACCGCCGGGGCGGGACGGGCGGGCGCCGCTCACCCGCCTGCGCCATCTGTTGGTCGCCCGAAGCACGCCGCTCGGCGAGCTCGCCACAAGCGATCGCGCCTAACCACGGAGGAAACCCATGGCCCGCGTTCCGTACCTCACCGCCGCCGATCTGGCGCCTGAGGACAAGCCGCTGCTCGCCCGCGACATCACCCTGCACAAGGCGCTGGTGAACAACCCCGCCGCCGCCCGCGCCTTCTCCGGCCTCGGCAGCTATCTGCGCCACGGCACCACGCTGGACGCCCGGCTCAGGGAACTCGCCATCCTGCAGGTGGGCTGGCTGGCCCGCTCCCCCTACGAGTGGTCGCATCACATCAAGATCGGCTACGATTTCGGCGTCACCGATGCGGATATCGAGGCGCTGATCGCCGAGAGCCGCGGCGAGGCGACGGCGCTGGATCCCACGGCGCGGCTGGTGCTGAAGGCGGCGCGGGAGGTTTATGCCGGGCCGGGCATCCATTACGAGACCTTCGCCGCGCTGCGCACCGTGCTGGACAACGCCGCTATCGTGGACCTGGTGGTGACCGCCAGCTTCTACTGCGCCGTGGTGCGGGTGCTCGCCTCGCTCGAGATCGATGTCGAGGAGAGCTACATGCCGTATTTGAAGAAGTACCCCTTCCCGGTGTAGCAGAAGCCCGGGCCCGCCGCGGCGAAGGGGCATGGCGGGCCGGCGGGCCGGGCCCTGCCCCCGTCCCGGCCGGCCCCAATGGACCAAGGACGGACCAGACGCCATGAGCACCACCGAGCCCGCGAGGAAGCCGCGCGGCCGCCAATTCTTCGCCAATCCGGGCCCGACCAACATCCCGGATTCCGTGCTGCTGGCCACGGCGCACCAGACCGTCGATTTCAACGACCCGAATTTCATCGCGGTCTATGAGGCCTGCGTCGCCGGGCTGAAGCGCGTGCTGAAGACGCAGCAGGAGATCTTCCTCTACACCGGCTCCGGCCACGCCGCCTGGGAAGCCAGCCTGGTGAACCTGCTCTCCCCGGGCGACCGGATCCTCATCCTCGAGAGCGGCTATTTCTCCCTTTCCTGGGCCGCCATGGCGCAGGATCTGGGGCTCGCGGTGCAGAGCGTCGCCGCCGACTGGCGCCGCGGCGTCGATCTCGCCGCGCTGCGGGAGGCGCTGGCGGCCGACAAGGGCCACGGCATCAAGGCCGTCTGCGTGGTGCACAACGAGACGGCGACGGGGATGATGATCCCGCTGCCCGAGGTGCGCGCGGCGCTGGACGCCACCGGCCATCCCGCGCTGTTCCTGGCGGACACCATCTCCTCCCTCGGCAGCCTCGACTTCCGCATGGATGAATGGGGCATCGATGCCTGCGTCGGCGGCAGCCAGAAGGGGCTGATGCTGCCCACCGGCATGAGCTTCACGGGCGTCTCCGCCAAGGGGATGGCGGCGCATGCCGCCTCGACGCTGCCGAAGCACTACTTCAACTGGACCAACATGCTGAAGCGGCCGCATCGCAGCTTCGTCGGCACCATCCCGGTCAGCCTGTTCTACGGGCTGCAGGAATCGCTGCGGCTGATCGAGCAGGAGGAGGGGCTGGAGAATGTCTTCGCCCGCCATACCCGGCTGGCGAAGGCGGTGCGCGCGGCGGTGCAGCACTGGTCCGGCAACAACGGCCCGCAGCTCTTCTGCCTGAACCCCGCACGCTACTCGGACAGCGTGACGGCGATCCTGATGCCGGAAGGCTATGACGCGGATGCGCTGCGCGCCGTGGCGCTGCAGAAGTTCAACCTCTCGCTCGGCGGCGGCCTCGGACCACTCGGCGGCAAGGTGTTCCGCATCGGCCATCTGGGCGACCTGAACGAGCCGATGATCCTCGGCACGCTGGCGACGGTGGAGCTGGCGATGAAGACGGCCGGCGTGCCGCATACGCCGGGCGGCGTGCAGGCGGCGATCGAAGCTCTGGCATAGCGGTCGGGGGCTCCGCCTCCCCACGCCCCCCGGCAGAGGGCTCTGCCCCCTGCCCGGGGCTACGGGGGTGGAGCCCCCGCCACCGGCACCCTCCCCGCCGGCCGTCTCGCCCGCAGCAGCGCCGCCGCCCGTTCCGGCTGCCCCGCCAGCAGGCAGGCGCGCAGCAGGGTGAACTCCACCAGATCCATCTGCGCCCGGCTGCCGCCGATCCGGTCGCGCTCCGCCACCACCGGCGCCAGCGCCTCCACCGCAGCGGCGAAATCCTGCTGCGCGAAGGCGGCGAAGCCAGCGGCACAGGCCGGCAGCACCGCGCCGGAGGGGTAGCGCCCTGCCGCCTCCAGCGCCCGCACCTCCGCCACCCAGGCCCCCAGCTTCGCACCATCCCCGGCCATGGCCTCGGCCAGTGCCACATGCAGATCGGCGAAGGCGAAGCCCGGGCGGGGGAACATGGCGCGGGCGAAGCGCAGCATCGCGGCCCAGGCCTCCGCCGGCCGGGCCTGCCCCGCCAGCTCCCAGCGCAGCAGGAAGGAGACGCCATCGGTCAGCTTCAGCCGCAGCGGCCCGGTATGGCCGGCCGGACCGCAGCTTGCCAGGTAGGTGTCCCAGGCGGCGGCGAAATCCCCCGCCGCCAGCTCCCCCAGCGCCTGGTGCCAGGCGAGGTGGGAGTGAAGCGTCCCCTCCCGCGCATAACCCGGCAGCCAGCCGCGCAGGAAGCTGATCGCCTCCGCCACCTCGCCGCTCTCGTAGCAGATATGCGCCAGCGCATGGGCGCCCCAGGCGTGGTCTGGCCGCGCCGCCAGCGAGGCTTCCACCTTCGGCCGCGCCTCCACCATGCGCCCGGCCTCGGAGAGCGCCATGCCATGCATGGCGCCGAACCACCAATCGTCGCCGTAATGCAGCGCGAGCCCATCCATCAGCCCGATGAGGTAGTCATGCCGGTCGGCCCGGCCGGAGCTGCCGATCAGGCCGTTCGGGGTGATGGCCGTGTCCAGCACCAGCGCATCGCGCGGGAAGTCCCGCATGTGCTCGGGCAAGGCCGCCAGCGCCGCCGCGCCCTGGCCGCGGAGGAACAGGCCGAAATAGCCGATATGCCGCCGCTCCCGCTCGGTGGCATGGGCGGCCAGCGCTTCCGCCGACGCGAGGTGGCGCGGCACCGCGGCCAGGTCGCCTTCCCGCAGCGCGGCATGGGCGCGCGCCGCATGCGCCATGGCGAAGCCGGGATCGGCGGCGATGGCGCGGCCGAAGGCATCCGCCGCCCCCGGCCAATGCGTCACCAGCAGGTCGTTGCCCTCGCGGAAGGCCTCGGCCGCCGCGGCGGAGGCGGTGGAGAGGCCCAGGCCGAGCCGATCCTGCTCCATCGCGCCCTCACCCGCTCGGCAGCGCCGCGATCGCCGTCGCGCCGGCATCCACGGGAACGATGGCGCCGGTCATCCAGCGGCTGTTGCCGCTGCAGAGGAAGGCGACGGCGGCGCCGACATCCCAGCCGCTGCCCTCCACCTGCAGGATGCTGCGCCGCCGCCGCCGCTCGCGCTCCTCGGCGGACATCCCCTTGGCCTGCACCATCGGCGTGTAGACCATGCCGGGGCAGACGCAGTTCACCCGGATGCGGTCCTTCGCATGATGCACCGCCATGGCGCGCGTCATGTTCACCACCGCGCCCTTGCTCGTCGGGTAGAGCAGCGAGGGATGGCCGCCCTTCAGCCCGGCGACCGAGCCGATATTGACGATGGCGCCACCGCCGGCCGCGCGCATGGCCGGCACGGCATACTTCGCCATCAGCATCATGGAGGTGACATTCACCAGCAGGCCATGCGCCCATTCCTCCGGGTCCACCTCCTCCGCCGTGCCCTTCGGGCCGCTGATGCCGACATTGTTCACCAGCGCATCCAGCCGGCCCCAGCGTCCGGTGGCGGCGGCGACGATGGCGGCGCAATCCTCGGGCTTCGTGACATCGCCAGTGACAGTGAGGGCCTCGCCGCCCTCCTCGGCGATCATCCGCCGCGTCTCCTCCGCCCATTCCGGCACGGCATCCGCCAGCACCAGCTTCGCTCCGGCACGCGCCAGCAGGATGGCGGCGGCGCGGCCATTCCCCACCCCCTCGCCCGGCCGCGACCCCGCGCCGGTGACGATCGCGACCTTGCCTTTCAGATCCGCGCTGATGCCCTGCATGGCGTTCCCTCCTGTATCGGGGCAGCCTCGCATCCGCGGCCGGGGCGCTCAACCCCGCGGCCGGCGCGGCGCGCCTCCGAAGCCTGCCGCCGCCCGGCGGCCCTCCGCGGCTTGGCCCAGGAGGGCCGTGCAGGGCCTCGGGCGGCCAGCGAATCGGGAGCCGCGCGCAGCCGCGCCGCGGTCACGCGGGCGTCGTCACGCCGTCGCCATGAGGAGGGCGAGGGCCGTCACCGCCATTTCCTCCGGCACCTCGTGCCCGCCCTCGAATTCGCGCGAGATCACGGTGTAGCCGTAGCGGCGGAGCTGCGGCACCAGCTTGCGGCTGCAGCGCTCGATGGGCAGCACCGGGTCGGCGGTGCCGTGGCTGAAGAAGAAGCGCGGCTTGCCCTCCAGATGCAGCGGCGCGGCGAAGCCCGGGGAGAAGGCGAGCACATGGCGGAACAGCTCGCCATTCATCAGCCCGAGGGAGAGGGCGTAGGAAGCGCCGTCGGAGAAACCGGCCACGGCGATCCGGGCAGGGTCCACCGGCCACTCGGCCAGGATGCGGGCGAGCGCCGCATCCAGTCGCGCCACATCCGGCCCGTAGCCGTCCAGCAGCACGTCCCAGGTGGGGCCGAGGCTTTCCGGCAGCATCACCAGGGCGGAATCGGCGATGGGGGCGATGCGGCGGAGCGCCCGCATGGCATCCCCGGTCGCGCCATGCAGCATGACGATCAGCGGCAGGGGCGCGGGGAGGCTTTCCGGCGGCACGCGCAGCTTGCCGTCCCGCCCCTCCCCCTGGCCCAGCGGATGCAGGCCGGGCGGCAAGGGGCGCCGGGCCCCCGGCGCGGGTGGGGTCGGCCGGGCGAGCAGCCTTGCATCCTCATGGCTCATGCCGGCAGGGCCTCCGCGCAGGTCGGGCGGCCACCCTCGTCCGCCCTGGACCGTGATCGGTTAAGGTCGAATCGACCGAAACCGTGAACCACGCGACCAAAATAACGGCCAGGGCGGGATTGGGTGAGCAAAGCCAGCCAACCACGCTCCAGACCCCCCGGGCAAGGCGTTTCCGGCCGGCCGGCGCCGCGGCTCAGCCCTTGCCGAGGCCCGCTTCGCGCAGCGCCGCCACCTCCGCGCGCAGCGCCCGGATCTCCCGCAGCAGCACCGCCTGGTCGGCCTGGGCCTCGGCCCGCGCCTCAGCGGCCACAGTGGTCTCCCGCTCCGCCTTCAGGGTCGAGATGCTGTCCACGATGACGCCGATGAAGAGGTTCAGCACCACGAAGGTGGCCACCAGGATGAAGGGGATGACGAAGAGCCAGGCCCAGGGCTGCTTCTCCGCCAGCGGGAAGGCGATGTCGCTCGGCCAGCCCTCCAGCGTCATGAGCTGGAAGAGCGAGAGCAGGCTGTCGCCGAAGGTGCCGAAGCGCTCCGGCAGGTCGGCGCCGAAGAGCTGCGTCGTCATCACCGCGCAGACATAGAAGAGCAGCAGCATCAGCGCGACGATGCTGGCCATGCCCGGGATGGAGGCGAGCATCGCCTCCACCACCACGCGCAGCGAGGGGACGAGGCTGACCAGGCGGAGGATGCGGAGCACCCGCAGCACCCGCAGCACGGCGAAGGGGCCGGCGGCCGGCACCCAGGCGATGGCGACGACGACCAGGTCGAACAGCCCCCAGGGGTCCTGGAAGAAGCGGCCGCGGAAGGCGTAGATGCGCAGCGCGATCTCCAGGGTGAAGACGGCGAGCAGGGCGTGGTCCAGCGCCCCGATTGGGCCGCCCCAGCCGGCCATCAGGCTCGGCCAGGTCTCGAGCCCGAGGATGACGGCGTTGAGCCCGATAAGGGAGAGGATCAGCGTCTGGAAGCCCGGCGAGGCGACGAGCTGCGCGACGCGGGCACGCGATGAGCCGTCCGCATCCGCGGTGGTGACGATTTCCTGCATGGTTCCTGCCCGGTCTTTCTTCTGGGTCCTCAATGACCGCGTTCGCGCCCGCCGATCAAGAGGCTGCGAGCAGGACCGGCGCGCCGAACAGGCGAGGATGCAGGTGCAGGATCGCGGCCCAGGCGAGCAGGCCGAGCAGCGGGGCAAGCCAGCCGATCTCGCGGAGGGCCAGACGGTTGCGGCCAGCCAGGATGGCGCCGAAGGGCAGGATGGAGGTGGCGGCGACGAGCGGCGCCCAGGCCTCCGGCGCACGCCGGGCCAGCTTGGCGTCAAGCGAGGGCATGCCAGCCAGGACGGTCAGCAGCAGGGTGCCGAAGAAGAGCAGGCTGGCCGTATCCCCATTGGCGATGAGGTGGAGGGTGGCCCAGAGGCCGATGGCGCAGAGCATGGGGTGGCGGGTGACGCGCTGGATGCCGCGGGCCGCGCCGGCGCGCAGGCCACCGCCGCCGATGGCGGTGGGGTTGGGCGCGGTGAGCGAGGCGGCGAAGAGGATGAAGGCCGGGAGCATGGCGAAGGCCAGCACCCAGCGCAGCCAGCCAGGCGCGGACCACAGCGGCAGGGTTTCCGCTCGGCGCCAGGCGAGGATCAGCAGCGCCAGGGCGGCGGCGGAGGCGAGCGAGAAGCCGATGCGGAAGCCGGCCTCGCCGAGGCGCGCAGCGACCGGGTCCCGCAGGCGCGTGCCGGCGAGGCCGAGATGGAGGCCGAGCCAGAGCAGGGCGGCGAGCAGCAGGAGGAGCATCGGCGCAGCCTAGAGCAGATCGCCGTAGGGCGGCATCGCCCGAAGGCGTGAATCTGCTCTGCAAACAAAGGCGTAGAGCGTTTTCGGTGAACGCATGCCAACCGAAAACGCTCTAGCAAACCGGAGCGGGGAAGCGTCACTGCTTCCACGCCGCGCTGCGGCGCAGCCCGGGACGCGCTGCGCGGACGCCCGGATGACCGACCGTGCCCGGCCATGCGGCGGGAGGTAACGCCTCCGGCGCATGATCGCCGGCCGGCGCGACAGGCCCCCTTGACGTCGAACTCGGCCATTAGCAACCGCCATGGCGCTTTTCGCGTGCCAAGGCTGCGGCTCCGGCCTCGAGGTGCCAACGGCACCACAACCCTGGCCAGGGCGCGCTCGCCGGAGCCGGGCGCACCGGGGTGCGCGAGCACGGAGCGCCCCCTCAGCCCGGGCGCCAAGCGCGGTGATAGGGATGCCCGGTGCGGATGGCCTGCACCCGGTACCATTGCTCCGCCAGCAGCCCCCGCACCAGGAAATGCGGCCAGGTCAGCGGGCCGAGCGACAGGCGATGATCCGCCCGGGCCAGCACGGTGGGGTCCAGCCCCTCCGCCCCGCCGATCAGGAAGCAGAGCGGTCGGCCCGTTGCCTCCCAGCGCGCCGCCAGCGCCGCCAGCGCCTCGGACTCCGGCGCCACCCCGCCAAGGTCGAGCGCCACGGCGAAGGCGGCCTCCGGCAGGGCGCCCAGCAGGGCGGCGCCCTCACGCCGGCGGATCTCGCCGGCGCTGCCCTGGGCCTCCGGCAGTTCCGTCACCGCGAAGGGCGGGCGCAGCCGGGCATTGTACTGGGCGAAGAGCGCCGCCTCAGGCCCAGCCTTCAGCCGGCCGATGGCGATGAGGCGGGGCGGCTTCACCCCGCGCCGCCCTCGCGCCTCATGCCCCGCCGCTGCCCTCGCCCACCGGCGAATCCGGGCCCCACATGCGCTCCAGCGCATACATCGCCCGCGCTTCCGGCTTGAACAGATGCACCACCAGGTCGCCGGCATCGATCAGCACCCAGTCGGGCGAGGCCTGGATGGCGTTGCGGCTGAGCTTCAGCCCCAGCTTCTCCAGCGCCTCCTCCAGATGCTGCGCCATGGCCTGGATCTGCCGGTCCGCGAGGCCGGTGGCGATGATCATCCGGTCGGTGAAGCTGGCGCGGCCGGTGACGTCCAGCACCAGCACATCCTCGGCCTTGTCATCCTCCAGGCTCTGCCGCGCCGCCGCCACCAGCGCGTCCAGCCGCGCCGGCTCCACCTTGGGTCGGCGCGGGCGGCGGGCCTTCGGCTCGGCGTCCGGGCCCGCCGCCACCTGGCGCTGGCGCGGCGTCACCGGCGCGGCG
>NZ_JAMZIK010000089.1 GCF_024178315.1 Siccirubricoccus soli
GCGGTACGCGGCGGCCGTGCCGGCCCGGTGCCGCAGAGCGCGGCGCCCCGGGCCGCCCCGCCCGCCAGCCCCGCCCCGAGCCAAGGCCACGCCCCGAACCTGCCAGCCCCGGCGCAGCAGCTGCTGCGTGGCCTGTTGGGCCGGTGAGGAGATGCCGATGAAGCGTTTCTGGGAACAGGCTACCGCGACGCCGCGGGAGGAGGGCTGGGGCGTGCTGCTGGATGGCCGCCCGGTGCGGCTGCCGGGCGGCACACCGCTGGCCGTGCCCGCCGCCCCGCTGGCCGCCGCCATCGCCGCGGAATGGCAGGCGGCCGGCGGCACGAAGGGCGGCGAGATGCGGATGGAGGATGTGCCCCTCACCCGCCTCGCCGGCACCGCGCAGGAAAGGATCATGGCGGAGCCCGACGCGATGGTGGAGGGGCTGGCGAAATACGCCGAGACCGATCTGCTCTGCTACCGGGCGGAGGAGGCGAAGCTGGCCGCCGCCCAGGCGGCGCATTGGCAGCCCTGGCTGGACTGGGCGGCGCTGCAGCTCGATGCGCCGCTTGCCGTCACCGCCGGGCTGATGCCGGTGGCCCAGCCGCCGGCTTCGCTCGCCGCGCTGCGCCGGGCGGTCGCCGCCCGCACGCCGCTGGAGCTCGCCGCGCTCGGCGTGCTGGTGCCGGCCTATGGCTCCCTGGTGCTCGCCCTCGCCGTCGTGCATGGCGCGCTGGAGGCCGGCGCGGCGCATGAGCTGGCGACGCTGGATGAGCGGCACCAGGAGGAATTCTGGGGCCTCGACGCCGAGGCGGCGGCGCGGCGGGAGAGGGTGGCGGCGGATGTGGCGGTGGCGGCGCGGCTGCTCGGCCTGCTGCGGCAGGCGGCATGAACGCCCGGCATCTGCGCATCGAGGGCCGCGTCCAGGGCGTCGGCTACCGCGAATGGATGGTGCGGGAGGCGACGCGGCTCGGCCTCTCCGGCTGGGTGCGCAACCTGTCCGATGGCAGCGTGGAGGCGGTGGTGGCCGGGCCGGAGCCGGCGGTGCTGGCGCTGCTCACCGCCTGCCGCCGCGGCCCGCGCATGGCCCGGGTGGACGGCATCGTGGAGAGCTTTGCCGAGGTGCCGGACACGCCCGGCTTCCACCGGCGATGAGGCGCCTTGCCCTGGGCTTGGCCCTGCTGCTGGCGACCTGGCCGGCGGCGGCGGAGGTGCTGCGCGTCGGCCCCGGCCAGCGCTTCGCCCGACCCAGCGAAGCCGCCGCCCAGGCCCGTCCCGGCGACCGCGTGCTGATCGCTCCCGGCCAGTACCGGGATTGCGCCGCGTGGCACACGCCCGACCTGAGGATCGAGGCGGCGGGCGGCGAGGTGGTGCTGCAGGGCCCGGTCTGCGCCGGCAAGGCGCTGTTCGTCATTGCCGCGCCGCGGGTGACGATCGAGGGGCTGACCTTCCGCGGTGCCGCCGCGCCCGCCGGCAACGGCGCCGGCATCCGGGCGGAGGGCGGCGAGCTGACAATCCGCCGCAGCCGCTTCGAGGGCAACGAGAACGGCATCCTCACCGCCCCGGCGCCGGAGGCGACGCTGCGCATCGAGGACAGCGTCTTCCTCGGCAATGGCGCGCTGCGGCCGGGGATGGAGTGCGCGCACGGGGTCTATGCCGGGCAGCTTGGCGCGCTGGTGATCCTGCGCAGCCGGTTCGAGGCGACGCGGATCTGCCACCATGTGAAGTCCCGCGCGCTGCGGACCGAGATCCTGGACAGCCAGATCCTGGACACGCCGGCGGGCGAGGCGAGCTACCTGGTGGACATCCCGAATGGCGGGGCGCTGCTGCTGCGGGGCAGCCTGCTGCGCAAGGGGCCGCGGACGGGCAATGCCGGCACCGCCGTGGCGCTGGGCTTCGAGAGCGGGCGGAACCCGCCGGGGGCGATGCTGGTGGAAGGCAACCGGTTCGAGAACCTGCTGGGCCGGCGGACCAGCTTCGTGACCAACCGGCTGGTGCAGCCGGTGACGCTGCGCGGCAATGTGCTGACCGGGCCGGTGGTGCCGCTGGCAGGGGCGGGGCAGGTGGCGCCCTGAACTCCGGACGTCACCGATCGGGCGGAGGGCGGCCGGTGCTCGGACGGCTGAGGGCGTGGGCGTGGGCGATCAGGCGGGATGTGCATGCCCTCTGGCTGGCGGCGCGCGATCCGCGTACCCCCTGGTATGCCAAGGCCGTCGCGCTGGCGATTGCCGCCTATGCGCTCTCGCCCATCGACCTCATCCCCGATGTCATCCCGGTGCTGGGCTATCTCGATGAGGTGATCCTGCTGCCCCTGGCCATCCTGCTGGCCATACGGCTGGTGCCCCGGGAGGTGATGGCCGAGCACCGCGCCACTGCCGCGGGCGCGGCAGACAGGCCGACCAGCCGGGCGGGCGCCGCCTTCATCCTCGCCCTGTGGCTGGCCATGGCCGCGGCCCTGCTCTGGTGGCTGTGGCCCTTGGTCGAATAGCCGGGCCCCGGGTGGGCCACGGGAGGCGGCATCGGAATGGTGCCCTGCGCGGGCGGCCGCGCCGCCGCCCTGTCCCTGCGCACGCCGGCAGGTTTCCCCGCCCTGCTTCATGCCAACGGCAGTCGGTCATGGCCGATCGACGGCCCGCAGTCGCCGGGCGGGCCGCCGCCGCGGCCCTTGGCAAGGCGGCATGGGCCCCGGGCGGCATGCACAAGCTCGGCATCGGTCCATGCCCGATGTCGTTGGTATACGGTTCACGCAGGCATCCCGGGTGGAGCCCCGCCGAGGGCGCAGGGCTGAACCTCGGCAGAAAGATCGGCAGCGAAAGCGCCTGAGCTGCGTTATGCTGCGGCGCAATATACGCTAGCCGATGGAACAAGCCCTCATGACCATGGTCCCCACCCCGCCAGGCCGCGAATTCTTCACCCGCGGCGCCGAGACCATGTCGCGCGTGCTTGGCCAAGCCCAGGCCCTGGCCGATGTCGCCAACCGCCAGGCCACGGCGCTGATGCCCCGGCTGCGCCCGGCCACCCCGCCGCCCCTGCCGCCGGACCCGCTGGCGCTGCTGCGGGACGCCGCCGACTACGCCTTGGATGCCACGCAGCGCGGCCTGCTCTTCTGGGACACCATGCGCCGCGCCGGCAACGCCTTCACCGAGCACGAGGCGGCCGGCTGCCCCCCCGTGCTGGTCTTCGACTGGCAGATGGAGCTGGACGGCCGCAACCTGCCCCGGCCCTGCAACTATGCCCTGGTCCGCATCACCCCGCCGGCCGGCATGCCGCGGACCGACACGGCACTCCGCCCCTTCGTCATCATCGACCCGCGGGCCGGCCATGGCGCCGGCATCGGCGGCTTCAAGTCGGACAGCCAGGTGGGCGTCGCGCTGCGCCGCGGCCATCCGGTCTATTTCGTCATCTTCTTCCGGGATCCCGAGCCGGGGCAGACCGTGCTCGACATCACCGCGGCCGAGACCGCCTTCCTCCGCCGGGTGCATGAGCTGCATCCGGGCGCGCCGAAGCCGGTCGTCATCGGCAACTGCCAGGGCGGCTGGGCGGTGATGATGCTGGCCGCCAGCCAACCGGAGCTCTGCGGCGCGCTGGTGCTGAACGGCGCCCCGCTCTCCTACTGGGCCGGCGAGCGCGGGCGGAACCCGATGCGCTATCTCGGCGGCCTCGCCGGCGGCTCCTGGCCCGCCGCGCTGCTGGCCGACCTTGGCCATGGCAAGTTCGACGGCGCCAACCTGGTGCTGAATTTCGAAAGCCTCTCCCCCGCCAACACCTGGTTCAAGAAATACTATTCCCTGTTCCAGAAGGCCGACACCGAGGCCGAGCGCTTCCTGGAATTCGAGCGCTGGTGGGGCGGCTACTTCCTGATGAACCGGGAGGAGATCCGCTGGATCGTCGAGAATCTGTTCATCGGCGACCGCTTCGCGCGCGGCGAGATCTCGGCCGGTGGCGGCGCCACCTTCAACATGCGGGCGGTGCGCTGCCCGGTGGTGGTCTTCGCCTCGGCCGGCGACAACATCACCCCGCCTGGCCAGGCGCTGCGCTGGATCGCCGACGTCTACCGCGACGAGCAGGAGATCAAGGCGCTCGGCCAGACCATCGTCTATCTCATGCATGATGAGATCGGCCATCTCGGCATCTTCGTCTCCGGCGCGGTGGCGCTGAAGGAGCATACCGAGATCGCCGAGACGCTGGCGCTCATCGACAGCGTCGCCCCCGGCCTCTACGAGATGCTGATCACCCGGGAGCCCGGCGGCAATGCCTGGTCGGTGGAGCTGAAGGAGCGCTCCATGGCCGATATCCGGGCGCGCAGTGGAGAGGCGAAGAACGAGGCCTTCCCGGCGGTGGCGAAGATCTCCGCGCTGAACCAGTCGATCTACGACCTGGCCGTGGCGCCGGTGGTGCGGCAGGTGGCGACGGAGCAGGGCGCGGAGCTGCAGCGGCAGCTCCACCCGCTGCGGCTGCGCCGCACCCTGGTGAGCGACCGCAACCCGCTGATGGCCCCGGTGGCGCCCTTGGCTGAGATGGCGCGGCAGCACCGCCGGCCGGCCCGCAAGGGCAACCCCTTCCTCGCCTGGGAAGCGATGTGGGCCGGCGCGGTGGAGCAGGGCTTCGACACCTGGCGGGACTGGCGCGACGCCTGGACCGAGATCGCCTTCCACGGCGTCTATGGCTGGCTGGCGGCACTGGGCATGGCCGGCGGGGAGACGCCGGAGGAAGTTCCCGCCACCGCGGCGCTCGCCGATGCGCCGGAGGTGCGCCAGGCCCTCGCCCGCATCGAGGCGGGTGGCTATGCGGAAGCGGTGGTGCGGATGATGATCCTGCTGGCCCAGGCGCGCGGCGGGGTGCGGCGCTCCCGCCTCGCCCGCTCCAACGCCCTGCTGCGGACCGAGGAGCCCTTCGCCGGCATGACGGACAGTGCCCGCCAGGCGCTGATCCGTGAGCAGACCGTCATCGCCAGCATGGCGCCGGCCGAGGCGCTGGCCGCCCTGCCGAAGCTGCTGCCCGACGCTGCCGGGCGCCGCCGTGCCATCGCGGCGGTGGAAGACGTGGCCGGGCCGGAGGAGGAGCTGGGCGAGGCGGCGCAGGCCATGCTGGCGCAGCTCCGCAACGCCCTGCGCCTCGCCCCGGCCGAGGTGGTGCCCTTCCACGCCGCGGCCGTCCCGCATGGCCTCTGATCCCTATCCCCTCCCCCGCGCTGCGGGGGAGGGTCGGGGCAGCGCTGCCTACTTCCCCTTGAAGTTCGGCTTCCGCTTCTCGTTGAAGGCGCGGATGCCCTCCATCCGGTCCTCGGTCGGGATGAGCTGGTAGTAGGCCTCGATCTCGAACAGCATGCCGCTGGCGCGGTCCATCTGCAGCCCTTGGGTGATGGACTTCTTCGCCTGGCGGACCGAAAGCGGGGCGTTGGCGGCGATGGTCCGGGCGGTGTCCAGCACCGCGGGCAGCACCTCCCCCGGCGGGAAGAGCTTGTTTACCATGCCCCAGTCCAGCGCCTCCTTCGCGCTGAAGGGGCGGCCGGTCAGGATCACCTCCTTGGCGCGACGCTCACCGATGGTGCGCGGCAGGTTCTGGGTGCCGCCGGCGCCGGGCATGATGCCGAGCGTGACTTCCGTCAGCGCGAAGCGCGCCGTCTCGCTGGCATAGGCGAAGTCGCAGCAGAGGGCGAGCTCCAGCCCGCCGGCGAAGGCCGCGCCGTTGATGGCGCCGATGAGCGGCGGCGGGCAGGCCAGCACGGCGCGCGCCATCCGCTCGAACAGGTAGTGCTGCTTCGCGAATTGCTCGTCCGTCATGCCATTGCGTTCCTTCAGGTCCGCACCGGCGCAGAAGGCGCGCTCCCCGGCCCCGGTCAGCACCACGCAGCGGACGGCGCCGGGATCGGCCTCCAGCGCCTGGAACACCGCGACCAGCTCCTCGCCCATCCGCGTCGTGAAGGCGTTGGCGCGTTCCGGCCGGTTCAGCATCACCTGCAGGATGCCGGGCGAGGGCTCGGTGAGCAGCAGCGTGTCGAAGGCGCGGTCGAAGACAGGGGGCAGTGGCATGGCGAACTCTCCGGCCAGGTGATGCGAGGATGGGCGATGCCGGCGCCTGTCGCCGTGGTCGCCCGGGCTCCTTGACGGGACCGTCAACGGGACCGCCCGGGAGCCCCCCTCGCGGGGCAAGCTCCTTACCCGATCCGCCCGGCAGCCGGCGAGGGCAGCCCTCAGACCCTCGGCAGAGCGGGATCGGCGGCCTCGGTGCCCACGCCCAGGGCCCGCCGGAGCCGTGCCAGCGGGTGCCGCGCGGCCGCCGCCCGCAAGGAGTCGCGCTCCCGCCTCATCTCGGCAAGTTCGCCCCTGGCCACGGCCAGATGCGCCTGCAACGCCGCCATCTCGACCATCGCGGCCTGGGTCGTGGCCAGCTCAGCCCGGACCGTGGCCAGCGCAGCCTGGGTGCCGGCCAGGGTGACCTCGGCCCTAGCCAGCGCGGCGTGCAGCGCCGCCGCCTCGGCCTGCAGCCGGTCCCGCTCCTCGGTCAACACCGCCTGCCGCAGCCGGTCCTCGAGCTGTGCCTCGGCCCGCCGCAGCGCCGCCCGGAGGCCGGCCTCGGGTTCCTCGCCCGGCCCGAACCGCAGCCGTGCCAGCCGGTCGGCGCCGAAGGCGTAGGCCTCCGCCAGGAGACGCGAGTAGTAGGGGCCGTCCCAGGTGACATCCGGGCCGGTCACCTGCAGCGCCTCCGGCAGCGAGAGGATGTCGAGGCCGGGCAGGAGCCGCGCCTCCGCGATCATCTCCGCCAGCAGGGCATTCACCCTGGCGACCAGCCCGGTGTCCCCCCAGGGGGGGCCCGGGACCCCGAAGGCACGGCCGGTATAGCGCGCATCGTAGAGGATGACCCGGCCACCGCGCCGCAGCCGCGGCTCCAGCACCTGCGCGCGGAACCGCCGGAACCCTCGCGCCAGGTCTCGAGGAAGGCATCGTCGCGGAAGGAGAGCATGGGCGGGGCGCTCTCCAGCCCCAGCATCCGGAGCATGCCCGAGGGGTCGCTCGGGATGGTGCCGCCCCCGGGCAGGCCGATCAGCTCGGAGGGGTTGGCGATCCAGCTCTCGCCGAGCCGCAGGACGCCGGTGGCGATGTCCCGGATGAACTCGAACACCAGCGCATCGCTGCCATTCGCGGCGATGGCGGCGAGATGCACCTTGCGCAGATCGTCGCGGACATAGCGCTCGACCTCCGGCGGGGCGGCGAGGGTGCCGACCGCGCTGTCCGGCAGGGCGGGCGCCATCAGTGCAATGGTGGGCCGCCGCCAGAGCTGCGACTTGTGCAACCGGCCCGCCAGGTTGCCGATCAGCTCATGCAGGCTGCAGGCGCCGATGAGAAGCATGGAGGGCCGGGCCGGGGGCGGCGCGGCAGAAGCTGGCGATTCGTCCGCCATGCCCCGCAGGTTCCCGGCCATTCCGCCTTGGGATTGAAAATACGGGTGAATTTTCCCGCATCAAGCGAACATCTCCGCGCGGCGCCGGGGCCCGGGCACCGAAGATGTTGGCCCCGGGCGCGGAAGCGCCTAGCCTGCTAACCAAACAAGGCAAGGGAACGGGCCATGAGCAGCACACCCGATCTGGTCATCCGCGGCGGGACCATCCTGGACGGCACCGGCAAGCCAGGCTTCGAAGCGGATCTGGCCGTGAAGGATGGCCGGATCGCCGCGATCGGGCCGGACCTGCCGCGCGGGGCGGAGGAGATCGACGCCAAGGGCCGTCTGGTGACGCCGGGCTTCGTCGATATCCACACCCATTACGACGGCCAGGCGGTGTGGGACAGCCACCTCGCCCCCTCCGCGCTGCATGGCGTCACCACCGCCGTGATGGGCAATTGCGGCGTCGGCTTCGCCCCGGTGCATCCCGGGCAGGAGATGAAGCTGATCGAGCTGATGGAGGGCGTGGAGGACATCCCCGCCCCGGTGCTCAGCCAGGGCCTGGACTTCAAGTGGCAGAGCTTCGCCGAGTACCTCGCCGTGCTCGATGCCAAGCCGCGCGACATCGACATCTGCGCCCTCGTGCCGCATGCCGCCGTCCGCGTCTATGTCATGGGCGAGCGGGCGCTGGCGCTGGAAAGCGCCAACCAGGGCGACATCGCCGAAATGCGCCGTATCGTGGCGGAAGCGGTGGAGGCCGGCGCCTTCGGCTTCTCCACCAGCCGCACCATCAGCCACAAGACGCTGAAGGGTGATTTCACCCCCACCCTGCGGGCGCAGGAGGAGGAGCTGGCCGGCATCGCGGAGGGGCTGCGCGGGATCGGCAAGGGCTTCATGGAATTCGTCTCGGACTTCAACCAGCCGGACCCGGCCACTGAATTCGGCCTGATCCGCCGCGTGGTGGAGCGCAGCGGGAGGCCGGCGGTCTTCACCCTGACGGCGCGGCATGACCGCACCGAGCATTGGCGGGAGTTGCTGGCGCTGTCCAACCGCGCGGCGGCGGAAGGCGTGCCCATCCGCCCGGTCTTCCCGCCGCGGCCCATCGGCATCCTGATGGGCCTCTCCGGCAGCCAGAACCCCTTCAGCGGCACGCCGAGCTACAAGGCCATCGCCCATCTGCCGGTGCCGCAGCGCGTGGCCGCCATGCGCGACCCGGCGGTGCGTGCCCGCATCCTGTCGGAAGACCGCTTCGCCGGCAGCACCTTCCCGCTCATCGCGCGGCTGTCCTTCGAGCGCATGTTCCCCTTCGGCGACCCGCCCAACTACACCCCGGCGAAGGAGAGCAGCATCGCCGCCCAGGCGGCGCGCGAGGGCCGCACGCCTGAGGACGTGGCCTATGACATGCTGCTGGAGCAGAATGGCGAGGCCTTCATCTTCTGCGCCCTGACCAACTACGCCTATTACGACCTCTCCCCCAGCGAGGAGCTGCTGCGCCACAAGAACACCATCGTCGGCCTCTCCGATGGCGGGGCGCATGTCGGCTTCATCTCCGATGGCAGCTTCCCGAGCTTCCTGCTGGCCTATTGGGGCAAGCAGCGCGGCCTGCCCGTGGAGGAGCTGATCCGCCGCCAGACCAGCGACACCGCCAGCGCCGCCGGCCTGCCGGACCGTGGCCGGCTGGCGCCGGGGCTGCGCGCCGACATCAACGTCATCGACTATGACTCCCTGGCGCTGGAGATGCCCCGCATGGTGCAGGACCTGCCCGCCGGCGGGCGGCGGCTGATGCAGCGGGCGCGTGGCTACGACGCCACAATCGTCGCCGGGCAGGTGACCTACCGGCATGGCGAGGCGACCGGCGCGTTGCCCGGCAAGCTGGTCCGCTGCACGCACTGACCCCGGCATGGCGATCGACCGGGGCCTGAGGCTGCTGCTGCTGGCGCTGGGCGCGATGTTCGCCCAGCAGACCTTCGCCTCCATCGGGCGGGGGCTGCCGGCGGTGGTAGCGCCGGTCGTCATCGCCGACCTGCATCTCGATGCCGCCTGGCTCGGCACCTATGCCAGCCTTTCGGCCCTGGCGGCGCTCACCTTCCAGCTCGGCTGCGGCAGCTTCCTCGTCCGCCATGGGGCGCTGCGGCTGAGCCAGGTGGCGCTGGTCATGCTCAGCATCGGGCTGGCGGCCGGGGCCAGCGGCCATGTGCTGATGTTCGCCATCTCCGCCATCATCGGCGGCGGCGGGGCGGCGGTCTCCACCCCCGCCAGCTCGCATCTGCTCGGCCGCTACTGCCCGCCGCGCATCGCGCCGCTGGTCTATTCGGTGAAGCAGACGGCGGTGCCGGCCGGGCTGCTGCTGGCCGGGCTGCTGGGCCCGGCGCTGATCCTCTGGGTCGGCTGGCGCGGCACCCTGCTGGTGGCGGGCGGCGCCTGCCTGGCCTTTGCCCTGCTGTTGCAGCCGCTGCGCCGCGAATTCGACGCCGACCGCACCCCCAGCCGCCGCTTCAGCGTGAAGGATTTCGGCCGCACCATCGGCGTGGTGACGGCGACGCGAGAGCTGCGCACCCTGTCCATGGCCTGCTTCGCCTTCAACGGCTTGCAGAGCGTCTTCACCTTCTACTTCATCGTCTTCCTCACGCGGCACGGCCAGGACCTGGCGGCGGCCGGCGCCCTTTTCTCCCTGACCATGATGGTGGCGATGCCCTGCCGCATCCTCTGGGGCTGGCTCGGCAGCCTGTGGGTGGCGCCCAGGGTGATGATGGCGGTGCTGGCCTTCGGCATGGCCGCCAGCACGGCGCTGCTCGGACTGGCGGGCGAGACCTGGCCCATCTGGGTCATCACCGCCCTCGGGATCGTGCTGAGCGCCACGGCGATGTCCTGGCACGGCGTGCTGCTGGCCGAGACGGCGCGGCTGGCGCCGGACAACATGCACGGGGCGGCGACGGGCGGCGTGCTCTCCTTCGGCCAGATCGGCGCCTTCCTCCTGCCGCTGGCCTATTCCCTCTGCCTCAGCGCGACGGGGAGCCACGGCGTCGGCTTCATCGTCAGCGGCGTGCCGGCGCTGCTGGTGGCGGTGGCGCTGCTGCGAGGTGGCGGGGACGAGGAGCAGGCGCGGCAGGAGGTAGCGGCGGCGGCTTGAGGGGGACGTCGTCCCCCTCAAACTCCCCCCACCAAAGGCCGAAAGGCCTTTGGAAACCTTGAGTCTGGGCCCGCCGGTTCAGCCGACCGGCATGGTCTTCGCCATGGGGGGCAGTTCGACCACCTTGGCGTACCAGGCTTCCAGCTTCGGGTGGCCGGGGCGCCAGGGCTCATGCGGGAAGCGGAAATCGAGGTAGCCGAGCGCGCAGGCCACGGTGATCTCCCCGATCGTGGTCAGCAGGCCGAGCTTGTCGGCCTCCGCCTCCAGCGCATCCAGGGCACGCGCCACCTTGCCCTGCTGCAGCGCGATGTACTCCTTGCGGCCCTCATCCTGCGGCAGCGCCACCTCGCGCCGGCGCGGCTGGCTGGCATCCAGGATGCCGTCGCCCAGCGCCTGCAGCTGCAGCGCCTTCCAGCGCGACGGCCCGGCGGCGGGGAACAGCTTCGGCGCGTCGCCGATGCTGTCCAGATACTCGCAGATCACCGGGCTGTCATAGAGCGCAACCCCGTCATCCGTCAGCAGCGAGGGCACCTTGGAGAGCGGGTTGAGCGGCAGCAGCGCCGGGTCGGTGGTGCCGACCTTCCAGAGCTCCAGCTTGCCGTCGATGCCGCGCGCGATGGCGCAGGCGGTGCACTTCCGCACATAGGGGCTGGCGGGGGAGAAGGCGAGTTTCATATGGCGTCCGGTCCCTGTCAGTACGCATTGGTGAGTGACGGCAGACCGTAACCCGTGAACCGGCCCCCTTGATAGTGGCGGCGTTGCAGATCGGCACTCGGCGCCGGCGCATGGCAGGAGAGGCGGAAGCGGTTCAGCCGGCAGCCGCGACGGCGGGCCATTCGCCGGCAAAGCGCGTCACGGCAGCGCCTCCCGGAACCAGTCCTGCGCCGGGTCGGCGTCCCGCCGCCGCAACTCCGCCAGCAGGTCGCCGATGCGCTCGCGCAGCTCCTCCTTCCGCTCATAGACGCTGCAGAAGGTGCCGGCCAGGCGCACGGGGTCGCCGGTATAGTAGCGCTCATACAGCCGCTGCCGGCCGGCGAAGGAGGAGACGCAGGCATCATAGGCCAGCCGGTTGAGCCGGATGCGCTCCCCTGCATCGCCCACCGCCGCCTGCATGTACCGCTCGACTATCGGTCCCGCACCGCTGGCGAGCTCGACATGGGAGGGCACGCCGACCAGCCCGCTGGCACCAAGGATCTGCACGATGTCCTGCATGCGGTGGAACATGCGGGCGAAGCCCAGCCGCGTGACCCAGAGCGGCATGGGGTCCGGCGCCGTCGTGCCCCAAGGCGTCGTCACCGGGTTCGCCTCCGCCGCCACGATGCAGGCGCGGATGGTCTCGGTGGACAGCATGATCTCGGCCAGCATGCCCTGCACATGGGCATAGCCCTCGATATTGATCGCCCGCGCGATGGAGAGCGCGAGGCCCAGCATGAACTCGCACTTCGCCAGCGCCTTGATGGCCGCCTGGTGCCCGGTCTGCGGCCCGGCATAGGTCTTCTGGTAGAGGCCGTTGGCGATTTCCGGGCTGCGATGGATGAAGACCCGCTCCCAGGGCACCAGCACATCCTCGAACACCACCATCGCGTCGTTCTCGTCCAGCCGCAGCGCCAGCGGGTGGTCCAGCAGCGAGGGCGCGGTCACCGGCGAGACCGGCGGGCGGGAGACGAAGCGCATGCCCGGCGTCGCGGTCGGCAGGGCGAAGCCGAAGGCGTAGTCCAGCGCCCCGGGCGAGTTGTTGATGTAGGTGGAGGGCATCACCACGATCTCGTCGGCGAAGGCCGCGAGGGTGGAGAGCATGCGGGCGCCGCGGATGACGATGCCGGCATCCGTTTCCTTCACGATCTTCGCCGCCAGGTCCTTTTCCTGCCGCTCCACCGGGTTGGAGCGATCGACCTGCGGGTTGATGAGGACATGCGTCATCACCAGGTCGTTCTCGCGCACATGCTCGTAGAAGGCCCGCATGTTGCGGCCGAATTGCGCGCCATGGGCGGCGAAGACGGACTCCGCCGCGGCGAAGGCGGCGACGAAGCAGTTCATGTAGTCCGGGCTGCGGCCGAACATGCCCTGGGTGGCGTTCATCCAGTGGCTGATGGCGATGCGGCGGCGCTTCAGATCCCCGGCGGATTTCGGCTCGATATGCGAAAGCCCGACAAGCTGGCCGCTGCTGGGGGAGGTAAAGGTCATCTCCGCCTGCAGCGCCTCATGGTGCTGCATGTCCAGCAGCTCCGCCACGGTGCGGGCGGCGCCGGCGAAGCGGCGGTCGCGCGTCACGTCGCGGACGCGTTCGCCCTCGATCCAGATCTCCCGGTCATCCCGCAGCCCGTCGAGGTATTGCTTCCCCGTGCGGATGCCCATGGCGCCTGCTCCGTTGCCGCTGTGCCGAGACTAGCCGAAGGCCCGCAGGCCCCGCCACAATTCGCGGCGCGACGAGACGGGATCCGGCACCGGGCGCGCGGGGTGCGCGCCCGGCCCGCCCCTGTCACCCCAGCGTCAGCCCGCCATCCACCACCACCGTCTGGCCGGTCACCATCGCCGCGCCGGCCAGCAGGAACAGCATGACCTCCGCCAGATCCTCCGGCGTGCAGCGCCGCTTCAGCAGCGCCTTGTCGATGCTGCCGCTGCGCTGCTCATTCGTCCATTCGATCATCCAGGAGGAATCCACCGCCCCCGGCGCCACCGCATTGGCCCGCGCCTCCGGCGCCAGCGTCCGCGCCAGGTTCTTCGTCAGGCTGATGACGCCCGCCTTGGTCGCGCCATAGGCCATGGAGGAGCCGGGACTGTCGAGGCCCGCGATGCTGGCCGTGCTGACCACCGCGCCATGCGCCGCCTTCAGCGCCGACGCCGCCGCCTTCACGCAGCGGAAGACGCCCAGCAGGTTCACCTGCAGCACGCTCTCCCACAGCTCCTCCGTCAGCCGGTCCAGCTCCTTCGGGCCGATGGTCGTGCGGGTGCCCGGCGTGCCGGCATTGCAGGCCAGATAGTCCAGCCGGCCAAGATCCTTCACCGCGGTCAGCACCATGCGCTCGCAATCCGCCGCATCGCCGACATTGCCCGGCGCGCCGATCACGTCCAGCCCGGCATTGCGCAGCTTCTCCACCTGCTCCGGCCCGCGCGCGTCATCCGCCAGGTAGTTGATCGCCACCTTGGCGCCGTTCTTCGCCAGCTGCGTCACCAGCGCCAGGCCGATGCCGGAGGCGCCGCCTGTGACCAGCGCCGTCTTGCCTTTCAGGTCATAGGTGATCATAGCTTGCGCTCCATCCCCGCCATGGTGCCGATCTCCCGCATCGCCTGCTTCAGGGCGATCAGCTTCTTGTCGCGCGCCTCGAACAGCGCCGCCGGGTCGCCCGGCCAATCATAGTAGCCGGCGCCGGCCAGCACGCCGGTGCGGCCTTCCGCCACCAGCTTGTCCAGCACCGGGCTGCTCGGCGTCGGCTTGGGCGGGGCGTAGCTGTTGTTGCGCTTCACCGCCTGCATCAGCGCCAGCCCGGTGAAGTCCGCCTTGGCATAGAAGCCGAGGATCGGCAGCCGCAGCGCCAGCCCATGGATGATGGCGGCGTCGATCTCCTCGGCGCTCGCCACGCCCTCGTCCAGCAGATGCTGCACCTCCAGCCCGATCGCCGCCTGGATGCGGTTGGCGACATAGCCGGGGACGAATTTCTTCAGCCCGATCGGCTGCTTGCCCATGGCCCGCAGCATGTCGGAGACGCCCTCCACCACGCCCTTCTCGCACTCAGGACCCGGGATCACATCGACCAGGTCCACCAGATAGGGCGGCGTGTACCAATGCGCGATCATCGCCTTGCGCTGCCGCGCGGCGGGGATGAGCGGGAAGACGTCCAGATGGCTGGTGTTGCTGGCGAAGATCGCCTCCGCCGGGGCCAGCTTGTCGAGCTGTTCGTAGAGCGCGCGCTTCGCTTCCGGCACCTCGATGATGGCTTCGACGATCAGCTCCGCCCCGTCCACCGCCTCGGCCAGGGAGTCGTGCCGCGTGACCGCCTGGGCGAGATGGCCGGAGGTCCAGTCGGCCGGCGCCTCGCCGCCCGCCACCAGCGTCGCCAGCGCCGTCTCCATCAGCCCCTGGGCGCGCGCCAGCGTTTCCTTGTTGCTGTCGGTCAGCCGTACCCGGTGCCCACCCAGCGCAAAGACCAGCGCCAGCGCATGCCCCATGGTGCCCGCGCCGATGACCGCCACTCTTGCCATGCCTATGCTCCCTCTTCCGGCGTCCAGGGCTCCGGCGCCCGCGCCTCGATCTCGGTGACGACGTCCACCACCACCGTCTCTTCGCTGTCCAGCGCCTCCTCCAGCGCCGTCGCGATCTCGCCCGGCTTCTCGACGCGGATGCCCTTCAGGCCGAATTGCCGCGCCACGGCGGCGAAATCCGTCGGCCCGAAGCGCAGCACCTGCTCCGCCGCCTTCGGCCGGTTGCCCGCCTGCTTCAGGTAGTTCGGCCAGCCCTGGCCGAAGCCGGAATTGTTGTTCACCACCAGCACCACCGCGATGCCACGCCGCTTCGCCGTCTCCAGCTCCGGCAGATGGTAGTAGAGCGCGCCATCGCCGGACCAGGCGATGACCTTCCGGCCGGGCGCCGCGCATTTAGCGCCGAGCGCCGCCGGGAAGGCCCAGCCGAGCGAGCCGGCGGCGCGCAGATAGGTCTGGGTCGGCTCCAGCTCCACCAGCGTCCCGGTCCAGATGCCGGAATAGCCGGTATCGGCGACGAGAATGCCATCCGCAGGCAGCGCCCGCGTCACTTCGGCGCAGAGCCGCGCCGGGTCGATCGCCACCGCCTCGCTCGTCAGCCGCGGCGCCATGGCACGGCGCCATTCTGCCATCACGCCCTGCGCCCAGCGGAGGAAGTCCGGGCTGCGGGTCGGGGTCCCCAACTCCGCCACCAGCGCCGCCAGAGTGGCGCGCGGATCGCCCAGCAGCGTCACCTCGGCATCGTAGCTGCGGTGGAATTCCAGCGGATCGGCGTCGAGTTGCACAACCCGCGTGCCGGGCTTCGGCACGCGCCAGGTATGGGTCACCTGGTCGCCCGTATCGCAGCCGATGAACAGCACCAGCTCCGCCGCATGCACCACCTGGTTGGCCGGCGGCGCGGAGTAGTTGCCCACCACGCCCACCGCCAGCGGATGCGTCGTCGGGATGATGCCGCGCGCGCCGAGCGAGGTGGCGATCGGCGCCTGCAGCACCTCCGCCAGCGCCAGCAGCTCCGCCCCGCAGCCGGACAGCGCCGCGCCATCCCCGGCGACGATCACCACCTTCTGCGCCGAGCGCAGCCCAGCGGCCGCCGCCCTCACCTCCTCCGGCGCCGCCACCGGCCGATGCGACGGCGCCCGCCACGAGCCCAGCGCGGCTGGCGGCGCACCCGCCTCCCCGCGCTCCACGAACTCGCCCATCAACCCGTTGAGATCGAGATGCACCGGCCGCGGCGGCACTGACACCGCAGCGGCCCAGGCTTGGCGGAATTGCCGCGGCAGGTCCGCGCCTTCCTGCACCATGGCGGCGAATTTCGTGACGGGAGCGAAAAGCGGCGCATGCGCCACTTCCTGATAGGCGTTGCGGTGCTGATGCCCGATGGGCTTGTGCCCCGTCAGCGCCAGCACCGGGCTACGCGCCAAATAGGCATCCTGCAACCCGGCCGCGAGATTCGCCGCCCCCACCGATTGCGCCGCCACCACCCCCGGCCGGCCGGAGACGCGGCCATAGGCATCAGCCATATAGACCGCCGCCTTCTCGGTATGCGCCAGCACCGGCTGCACACCGACTCGCTCCAGCTCCAGCAAGGTGCGGCGCAGCACAGCATCGACGAAGAAGAGATGCGTCTGGCCCGATTCCTTCAGGCTGCGCGCCAACCATTCCGCGCCGTTCATCGCCGAGGCCCCCTTGCCCGTCTCCCGTGGCGGGCGATACTGCGCCAGCAACGGAGGAAACCCAATGGCCGATCTGCTGATCCAGCAAGGGCACGGCGCCGGGACGCGCTACCAGGATACCGAAAACCCGTCCGACATCTGGCATTGGCTGGAGAACCCGCCGGCCGATGCGAAGGACGGCATCCCCTACGCCTTCATCGCCTCGCTCGGCGATGTGAGCCGGCCGGCGCCCTTCCTCTATACGGTGGAACTCGACATCGCCGAGGCCGACCTGCCGGAGATCTTCCGCTGGTATGAGGAGGAGCACCTGCCCATGCTCACCTCCTGCCCTGGCTGCATCGGCGGCACGCGCTACCGCCGGCTGGATGGCGGGGCACCGAACCTGCTGGCGGCCTATCGCTTCGAGCGGGCGGAGGTGAACCAGACGCCGGAATGGATCGCGGCACGGAGCACGCCCTGGACGGAAAAGGTGCGGCCGCTGTTCCGCTCCTCGCGGCGATATGTGCGGCGGCTACTTGCTTGAGGAGGGCCCTGCCCTCCTCAAACTCCTTTCGCCAAAGGCCGAAGGTCCTTTGGAAACCATGAGTTTGGCGTTGCGCCGCGCCGCACCGCCTCGCTAGCCTCCCGGCAGGCACCCGCGGCCATAAGCGGGGCCGGAACGGGAGGAAACGAAGCGATGCGCAAAGCCTCGCTGCTGGTCGCTTGCGCGGCCGCCTGGCTGGGATGGACCCAGGCTGCCAGGGCGCAGATCCAACTCATCATTCCCTGGCCTGCGGGTGGCGGCACGGACATCATCGGCCGGCTGATCCAGCCGGTCTTTTCCGAGGAACTTGGCGGCCAGCTCGTCATCCGCAATGTCGGCGGCGCCACCGGCACCATCGGCACGGCGGAGGTGGCACGATCGAAGCCGGATGGCACCACGCTGCTGCTCACCTCCATGGCGGCCATCGCCATCCAGCCCAGCTTCCGCGCCAACGCGCCCTATCGTGCGGAGCATTTGACACCAATCTGCCTGGTGGCGGAAGCGCCGGCGACGCTGATGACGCCGAAGGAAACTGGGATCCGCACCATCGCCGACATCCAGGCGCGCGCCCGCGCCCAGCCAGGCCAGCTTCCCTATGCCTCGGGCGGCGTCGGCGGCCTTGGCCACCTGGCGATGACGGGGCTGCTGCGCGCCCTGGGGGTGGAGATGAACCACATTCCCTTCCGCGGCTCCGGAGACAGCGTGATGGCCATGCAATCCGGCACGGTGCTGATGCTGGCGGCGGAAGCCAACCTCGTGCAGCAATATGGGCTGCACGCCATCGCCGTCTTCGCCGAGAAGCGCAGCCCGGACATGCCGGGCACGCCGACGATGCGCGAGCAGGGCCATGACCTTGTCTATCCGCTCTGGACCGGCATCTTCGCCCCCGCCGGCACCCCGGATGCGGCCCTGGCGCGGCTGGACACGGCCTGCGCCCGCACCCTGCAGACGCCGAGCGTCATCGAGGGCATGACCCGCGCTGCCCATCCGATCCGCTACATGGACCGCCACGCCTTCGGCGCCTATGTCCGCGCCGAGGTGGAGAAATACGCCGAGCTGATCCGCGCTTCCGGCCTGCGTCAGGCGGATTGAGAACGCTTCCGCAGCAGGTAGCGATGCCGACCATCCATCACTAGCTCACCCCGCTGGTTATGGATGGTGACGGCAAGGCCCAGGATGCCGGTGCTCCGCTGCGGCGTCAGCTCATCCACCGTCAGCAGCGGGTAAAGCGTGTCGCCGCAGATCACCGGGTGCAGGAAGCGCGTCGATTGCTCGAGAAAGCCCTTCAGCGACTCCTCGACCATGAAGGGGAAGAGGCCGGCGCCGGCGCAGCTTTGGATCGCCACCTGGTAGCCATGCGCCAGCATGCCCGGCAGCCCATGCGCCTTGCAGAACTCGGCATCGTAGTGGATCGGGTGGTTGTCGCCAGAGGCGGCCTGGAAGGCGGCGAAGATCCCGCTCGTCATGGTGCGGGAGGGCAGCGGGAAGCGCTCGCCGAGGGCGAAATCCTCGAACCAGCGCTGCTGCGGCACCAGCCGGTGCTCCTTCGGGTCGAAGCTCATCCCACGTAGCCCAGCCGCCGGTCGCGTGCCACCGCCTCGGCATCGCGCAAAGCCGGGTCGCCAAAGCCGCCGCCGCCGGAAGTCTCCAGCCGCACCCGGTCGCCGCGTTGCAGCGGGACATTGTCGCATTTCGGCGGCAGCGGGGATTCCTCACCATCGCGCAGCAGCACCAGCCGGCCGACCGCGGCCGGCCCGCCACCGGCCAGCCCGTAGGGCGCATGGACGAAGCGGTCCATATTGGCGGTGAAGAAGCAGCGCGGGCTGTCGATGCGCCACTCCCGGGCCAGGCCGAGCCCGCCGCGCCGCTTGCCCACGCCGCCGCTGCCGGGGATCAGCCCGTAGCGCGTGATGGTCAGCGGCGTCTGCGCCTCGATCATCTCGATCGGGATATTGGCGTTGTTGTGCATGCCGGCGGAGAGGGCATTCACCCCGTCCTTCGCCGGATGCGCGCCGGTGCCGCCGATCTCGATCTCCACCAGCACCTCGCGCGAGGCATCCTCGGCCACGGTCTGGAAGGTGCAGACATAGGAATTGCCGTAATAGGCCGCCGGAATGCGGTCCGGCACCGCCTGGTGCAGCGCGCCGAACATGGCGTTCAGCAGCCGGTGCGTCACCGCGATGCGATGCACCACCGGCGCGGGATGCCGCGCATTCACCACCAGCCCCTCCGGCGCGATGGTGGTGACGGGGCGGTAGCAGCCGGCATTGGCGGCGAAGGGTTCATCGCAGGCGGACATCACCGCGAACATCACCGCCGCATTGCTGCTGGCCAGAGTCGCATTGGTCGGCCCCTGCACCTGGGGCGAGCAGCCGGAGAGATCGACCGAGATGGCATCGCCCCTGATCGTCACCGCCACATGCAGCCTGATCGGCTTGCCGAGGTCGATGCCGTCATCATCCAGCCAGTCGGTGAACTCATAGGTGCCGTCCGGCATGCGGGCGATGGCGGCGCGCATCGCCGCCTCGCTCATATCGAGGATGCGGCGCCCGGCCTCGATCATCCCCTCCGCGCCGTAGCGTTGCGCCAGCCGCCGCAGCGCCACAGCGCCGACTTCCAGGGAGGCGATCTGGCTGTTAAGGTCGCCCAGCAGCAGATCCGGCTTGCGGATGTTCTGCCGGATCATCGCCCAGACGCCCTCGTTGCGGACACCCTTCTCGATGAGTTTTACGGGTGGGATGCGCAGGCCTTCCTGGAAGATCTCGATGGCCTTGGCGGCATAGCTGCCGGCGACGAGCCCGCCGACATCGATATGGTGGCAGAGCGCGCCGACGAAAGCGATCCGCTTGCCCTCATGAAAGACCGGCTTGAAGGCGGTGATGTCCGGCAGGTGCTGGCCGCCGCAATAGGGGTCGTTGGAGATGACCACGTCATCCGGCCCCCAGCTCTCGGGGTCCACCCATTTGTCCAGCAGCTCCCGCAGGAAGTGGGACATGCTGTTCAGGTGGCTCGGGATACGCGCCGACTGCGCCAAATTGTTCCCCTCCGCGTCGAAGACGGCGGTGGAGTAGTCCAGCAGCTCCCGCACGATGGTGCTGCGGCTGGTGCGCCAGATGGTCACGTCCATCTCGGCCGCGGCGGCGGTCAGCGCGTTGCGGATGACCTCGATCTCGATGGGCCCGAGCATTAAGCGTCCCTCCGCGCGATCAGCGCTCCGGCGGCGCCGAGCGCGGCGCTCCAGCCCCGCCCGATCCAATGGGTGGCGAAGGCTTCCTCGAGGATGGCAGGGCCGGTGATGCGGTCCTCCGCCGTCAGCGCCTCCCGGTCCCAGACCGGCAGGTCCCGCCATTCCCCGCCCTCATGTACTCGGCGCCTGCCCTTCAGCGCCGGGCGCGGCGCGGGCGGCGCAACGGCGGCATCGGGCTTCGGCAGCCGGCCGGTGGCGATGACGCGGAAGGTGACGAGTTCCACCGCCTCCGCCTCATCCGCGTAGCTGAAGCGCTGGCGGTGCATGGCGTGGAAGCGGGCGAGCAGCGCGGCCAGCGCGGCCGCATCCGGCGCCGCCACCTCGCCCCAGGGCACCAGCAGCTCGAAAGCCTGGCCGTGGTAGCGCATGTCCACTGCGACCTCGAGAAGCCGCGCCGATGCCGCCACGCCATCCGCCGCCAGCCGCGCCTCCGCCGCCTCGCGCAGCGCGCCGATCAGCGTGCCGATCTCCGGCAGGCTCTCCGCCACCGCCGGCAGCACGCGGGAGCGCGCGATATCCTGCACTAGGTCGGAATAGAGGATGCCATAGGCGGAGAGGGTCCCGGGCTCCGCCGGGAAGATCACCTCATTGATCCCCATCTCCGCCGCCACATCGGTGGCATGCAGCCCGCCCGCGCCGCCGAAGGAGAGCAGCGCGAAGTCGCGCGGGTCCAGCCCCTTCTCGAACAGCGAAAGCCGCACCGCGGCGCCGAGATTGGCGTTGGTGACGGTCAGGATGCCCTCCGCCGCCGCTTCCAGCGAGAGCCCGAGCGGCTGTCCCACCTTCGCCGCGATGGCGGCGCGCGTCGCCGGCATGTCCAGCGTCATGGCGCCGCCCAGGAAGTAGTCCGGGTCCAGCCGCCCCAGCGCGAGATTGGCGTCCGTCACCGTGGGCTCCGTGCCGCCGCGGCCATAGGAAACCGGTCCCGGCCGCGCCCCGGCGCTGCGCGGGCCGACCGAGAGCCGCCCGCCATGATCCACGCTGGCGATGGAGCCGCCGCCGGCGCCGATGGTCCGCATCTCCACCATGGGCAGGCGCACCGGCAGCCGGTCGATTTCGCCCTGGGTGACGACCGAGACCCGGCCATCCTGCACGATGGAGACATCGTAGCTGGTGCCGCCCATATCCACGGCGACCAGGTTCGGCCGCGCCAGCAGCGTGGCGATCCGCCCGGCCGCCAGCGCGCCGCCGGAGGGGCCGGAGAGCAGCAGCCGCGCGGGCTGCTCCGCTACGGTGCGCAGCGAACAGACACCGCCATTGGACTGCACCAGGAAGACCAGCGGGCTGAACCCGCTCTCGCCCAGGCGGCGTTCCAGCCGGTCCAGATAGGCCTTCACCACCGGCACCAGCAGGGCGTTCAGCACCGTGGTGCTGGCGCGTTCATATTCCCGGATCTCCGGGCTGACCTCGCTGGAGAGCGAGACCGGCAGCCCCGGCCGCGCCTCCGCCAGCAGGGCCTTCAGAAGCTGCTCATGCGCCGGGTTGCGGTAGCTGTGCAGCAGGCAGACCGCGACCGCCTCCGCCCCCAGCGCGTCCAGCCGCGCCAGCAGGGCGGGCAGCGCCGCCTCGTCCAGCTTCGCCTCCACGCTGCCATCGGCGCGCAGACGTTCCGGCACGCCCAGGCGCCGGTCGCGCTCGATCAGGCAGGGGAAGGGATCGGGATCGACCTTGTAGAGCTCCCGCCGCACATGGCGGTTGATCTCCAGCACGTCCTCGAAGCCGGCGGTGGTCAGTAGCACGCCCCGGGCCAGCTTCCGCTCCAGCACCGCATTGGTGGCGATGGTGGTGCCGTGCAGCAGCAGTCCTACCTCCGCCAGGGCGAAGCCGAAGCGGGAGGCCGCCTCCTCCACCCCGCGCATCAGGCCGATGGAAGGATCCTCCGGCGTGGTGGGGGTCTTCCAGGCGCGGACGGCGCCGCTGCGGGCGTCCAGCACCTGCAGGTCGGTGAAGGTGCCGCCGATATCGACAGCAATGCGGATGGGACGGGTGCTCATGGTCTCAACCCATAACCTTCGGCAGCCACAACGCAATCCCCGGCCAGATCATCATCAGCACCACGGCCAGGAGGTAGGCGGCGAGGAAGGGCATGACGCCGGCGAAGACATCCGTGATCGGCCCCGGCTTCGGCCGCATGCCCTGCAGAACATACATCACCGTGCCGTCCGGCGGGCTGATCTGGGCGATCTCCACCAGCATGGTGACCATGACCCCGAACCAGATGGGATCATAGCCCAGCGCCGTGACGATGGGGAACACGACCGGAACGGTGGTGATGATCATGGAGAAGCCCTCCATGAAGGTGCCGAGCGCCAGATAGAGCGCCAGGATGCAGGCCATGATGGCCCAGGGCGGCAGGGGCAGCCCGCCGATGAAGCCCGCCAGGGTCTGCGGCACGTTGATCGCGGTCAGCAGGTAGTTCAGCAGATAGGCGCCGAAGATGATGAGGCCGAGCAGCGCGGTGTTCCGCGCCGTCGCCTCCGCGCTGGCATTCAGCAGGCGGAAGGAGAGCTTGCCCTCGATGGCGGCGAAGGCGGCGGCGCCGACCACGCCGAGCGCCGCCGCCTCGGTGGGCGTGGCGAAGCCGGCATAGATGGAGCCGAGCACCAACAGCATCAGCAGCAGCGTCGGCACTAAGTCCAGCAGCGCCTTCAGCTTCAGGGCAAGCGGCAGCCGTTCCGGCCGCGGCAACGGATGCGTCCAGCCATGCGCCAGGATGACCAGGATGAAGAGGCCGGTGACGAGGATGGAAGGCAGCAGCGCCGCGATGTAGAGCGCCCCGACCGAGGTCTCGGTGATCAGCCCGTAGATGATGAAGGTGATGCCCGGCGGGATCAGGTTGCCCAGCGCCCCGCCCGCCGCCAGCGAGCCCAGCACCATCCGCTGGCTATAGGCGGAGTTGTTGAAATAGGGCAGCGCCACGGAGCCCATGGTGGCCGCCGTGGCGACGGAGGAGCCGGAGATGGCGGAGAACACCGCGCAGGAGACGATGTTGGTGTGCAGCAACCCGCCCGGCAGCCGGTTCAGCCAGACATTCAGGGCGCGGTAGAGCCGGTCCGAAAGCCCGGCGCGCAGCAGGATCTCCCCCATGAGGAGAAACAGTGGCACGGCCACCAGCACGAAATTCGAGGACGGCCCCCACAGCGTCTGCCCCGCGAAGGCCCACCAGGGCCGGTCGGAGAAGGTGAGGCCGATGAGGATGCCGAGCAGTCCCAGCACCGCGGCGATATAGACGCCGGCGCCGAAGAACAGCAGGAACACGCCGGTCAGGCCGAGGATCTCGGCGACCGGCACCGCCTGGCCGCCGGTGGCCGCGGCGAAGATCGCGACTGCCAGCAGCAGCAGCAGGAACACCACCGCAATCATGGTGCGGTGCCCTCGCGCGCCATCTCAACCGCTTCCAGCGCCTCGGCCGCCTCATCGTCGATGGTGCGGGAGCCGAGCAGCCGGTCCAGCTCCTCCGCCCGCCCGAACAGCAGGGACAGCACCGATTCCAGCGCCAGCACGGCGATCATGACGCAGAAGGCAAGGATGCCGAAGGTCCAGATGCCCTGGGGGATCACCAGCGGCACGCGCAGCGCCGAATTGTCATGCGCATCGAACAGCAGGCTTTCATCCACCAACTCCAGCGCCGCCCAGGCGGCAAAGACGGCAAAGCTGCCGAGCAGCAGCAGGGAGACGAGATGCAACACCGCGCGCAGGCCAAGCGGCAGCCGGTTCACCCAGACATCCACCCGGATATGCGCCCGCCGCGCCAAGGTATGCGCCAGCCCCCAGGCAATGCCCGCGGCCAGCATGTAGCCAGTGACCTCGATGGTGGCGGCGGAGGAATAGCCGAATTGCCGCCCCACCACGTCGCCGGTGATGAACAGGGCGCAGGCCACGTAATTCCAGCCCGCCAGATAGGCCATTCCCGCCGCCAGCCAGGCCACGGCGCCGCGAAGGGCGCGCGCCCCCCGCAGCAGCCCGGGCTCCGTGCCGCTCACCCGCCGAAGCGCACGCCGGCGACGGGCGCGATCACCTGGTTGAACACCTCTCCGCAGCGCGCGCCGCAGCGGCGGACGAAGCCGGGCAGCACGGTCTTCTCCAAGATTTCCCGCAGCGCCGCCTGGTCGGCGGGCGTCGCCGGCACTTCCGTCATCGGCCGCGTGGACAGGGTGTGGATATGGCAGGCCGCGGCATTGCCGATGGCGCAGTCGAGCCCGTCCCGCGTCGCCGCGGCCCCCAGCTCCCACTGCTTCTCGTTCACCTCCCGCAGCGCGCCCTCGATCATGGCGCGTACCTGCGGGTCCAGCCGGTTCCACCAGGCGACATTCACCATGTAGCCGGCCAGCGCCCAGGAGACAGGGAGGTTGGAGACATGCGTCGTCACCTCCGGCCAGCGGGCCGCGACGCCGCTGCCGGTGCCGGTGATGGCGCAATCCACCACGCCGCGCTCCAGCGCCGAATAGACCTCCGGGAAGCCGATGGAGACCGGCTGGGCACCGAGGGCGGTGAAGAAATCCACCAGCGAATTGCCGAAGGTCCGCACCTTGCGGCCACGCAGATCGGCGAGGCTGGTGAAGCCGGCGCGGCAGAACACCACCTGCGCCGGGAAGGGGTAGATCACCATCAGCCGCGCGCCGAAGCGTTCCAGGTCGCGGTTCACCACCGGCAGCATCGCCTCCGCGATGCGCTTCGCCAGGGCGATGTCGGGCGCGAGGCCGGCGAGATCGACGCCATCCAGGATCGGCACATCGCCGGAGAGCGTCGTCAGGGTGGCCGCGGCAATATCCGCCTGGCCGGAGCGAACGAGTCGCACGAGTTCCGTGCCGGAGAGGTTGCGTTCCGCATGGGTCGAAAGCTGCACCTCGATGCGGCCGCCGCTGCGCTGGGCCAAGCCCTCCCGCAGCACCGGCACATCCACGCGGGTGAATTGCGGCTGGGTCGGCAGCGGCTGGGTCACCGCCACCACATTCACCTTCGGCCCGGGCGGCAGCGCGGCAGGTGCCTGCGCCGCGGCCGTGCCGATCAGCCCCAGCGCCGCGACGGCGCCAAGCAGCATCCTCTTCATGGTGAAGCCTCTCCCAGTTCGATGATGATGTTGCCGAAGCCATCCAGCGCGGCGCGCGCCCCGGGCGGCACCAGGCAGGTGCAATCATATTCCTCAATGATCGCGGGGCCCTGGCGCGGCACGGCCAGATCGGCGCGGGTCAGCACCGGCGTCTCCAGCCAGCCCTGCTTCGGGCCGAAATAGGCTGGGCGCGGCGGCTGCGGCGGCAGGCCGGGCGGCAGGTCCAGGGTTTCCGGCAGGCGCGGCGTCTCCGGCAGGCCGCGGCCCACCGCCTGCAGGGCGACGATCTCCACCGGCTCTGCGGCGCCGGCGCGGTGGCCATAGGTGCGCTCATGCTCGGCGCCGAAGCCCTCCGCCAGCGCGGCTGGGCTGTCCCCGGCGGCAAAGGGCACCAGCAGCTCGAAGCTCTGGCCGGAATAGCGCAGTGTCGCCGTCCGCTGCACCGCGATGCGCGCGGGGGCGAAGCCCTGGGCCAGCAGCCGCTCCCGCGCCTCCGCCTCCAGCGCCGCCGCGGCTTCTTCCAGCGCGGCGGGATCGAGCCCTGCCACTGGCCGACGCCAGGAGCGCGAGAGGTGCACCTCCACCTCGGAGGCCAGCAGGCCGACGGCGGAGAAGACGCCGGCGGAAGGCGGGATCACCACCCGCCGCATCCCCAGCGCCTCCGCCATGCCGGCGGCAAACAGCGGACCGTTGCCGCCGAAGGCCACCAGGGCGAAGCCCCGCGGATCCCGCCCGCGCTCCGAGGACACCGCCTTCAGCGCCCGGATCATGTTGGAGGCGGCGATCAGATGCGCGCCATGCGCCGCCGCTTCGGGCGAGAGCCCCAGCGGCGCCGCGACCTTTTCCGCAATGGCGGCGCGGGAGGCGGCGGCATCGATCGGCAGCGCCCCGCCCACCAGCCCGGCCGGGTTCAGATAGCCGAGCACGACATTGGCATCCGTCACCGTGGGCTGGGTGTTGCCCTTGCCGTAGCACACCGGGCCCGGGACGGCGCCGGCGCTCTCCGGCCCCACCACCGGCGCGCCGGCCGCATCGATGCGGATCAGCGAGCCGCCGCCTGCCCCCACCTCCGCCAAGTCGATGGAGGGCACCTTCACCTGGTAGCCGGCGCCGGAGAGCAGGCGGGAGCCGACCATGATGCCGCCGCCGACGCTGTACTCGGCGGCCTGCGCCACCTGGTACTCCTCGATGACGCCGGCCTTGGCCGTGGTGCCGCCCATGTCGAAGGAAATCACGTTCGGCATGCCGATGCGCTTCGCCAGCGCCTGGGCACCGATGACGCCCGCCGCCGGCCCGCTCTCCACGCAGCGCACCGGCAGCCGCGCCGCCTCCGGCGCCGGCATCAGCCCGCCGGAGCTCTGCATCAGCAGCAGCGGCGCGGCGAGGCCGCCGCCCTTCAGGTCCTCCACCAGCCCCGTCAGGTAGCGACCCAGCACCGGGCCGAGATAGGCGTTGATGACGGTGGTCGAGGTCCGTTCGTACTCCTTCATCTCCGGCAGCACATCGACGCTGAGGGACACCGGGAGCTTCGGCGCCCGCGCCCGGATGAGTTCGCCGATCCGCCGCTCATGCGCCGGGTTGGCGTAGGAATGCAGCAGGCAGACGGCGATGGCCTCGACGCCTTCGGCCAGCAGCGCCTCGATGGCGGCCACCGCCTCCGCCTCGTCCAGCGGCGTCGCCACCTCGCCGGTATGCAGCACGCGCTCCGTCACGCCCAGCCGCAGATAGCGCGGCACCAGCGGCGCCGGCTTCTCCCAGGTCAGGTCGTAGAGGCGCGGCATGCGCAGCGTGCGGATTTCCAGCACGTCGCGGAAGCCCTGGGTGGTGATGAGACCGGTTTTCGCCCCCTTGTGCTCCAGGATGGCATTGGAGGCGACGGTGGTGGCGTGCAGCACCTCCTCCACCTCCCGGGCCTGGAAGCCAACCTCCGCGAAGAGCTGGCCCAGCCCTTCCACGATGGCCCGACCGTAATCGCCCACCGAGGAGGAGACCTTCCTGGTCCGCAACTGCCCCGCCGGCCCGATGGCCACCAGGTCGGTGAAGGTGCCGCCGATATCGGCACTGACCCGCCAGCTCATGCCACGCGCTCCCGCACCACCGCCGGCAAGGGTGCCGGGCGGGCGGCGCGCATCTCCGCGCGCAGCCTCTCAGTCGCCGCCACATCCACCTCCCAGCCCTGCAGCACGACGCCATAGTCGCGCCGTGCCGCCGCCAGGCTCACCAGCCCGTTCCGCGCATCCCGCGCCACCAGCGCCGGGTCCCGCGTCAGCGGGTCGCCCCAGCCGCCGCCGCCCGGCACCTCCAGCCGGAAGACATCGCCGTATTTCAGGGTGATGCAGAATTTGGAGGGCAGCTTCTCCGGCTTCCCGTCGCGGATCAGCCAGTTCATCGAAGGCGCGCCGGGCTGCCCGCCCTGCAGCCCGAAGGGCAGGAATTCCCGCCGGTCCGCCCGCACCTGCAATACGCCCTCCTCCTCCAGGAACATGTATTCCCGGGCGAAGGGCGCGCCGCCGCGCCACTGCCCGGCGCCCATGGTGTCCGGCAGGAATTCGTAGCGGGTGATGCGGATGGGCTGCTCCGCCTCCGTCACCTCGATCGAGGGCGACGCCATGTTGGCGAACATGTGGGAGTTGCCGTCCAGCCCATCCCCCCAGGGCCGGCCACCCCAAGCAGAGCAGGTGAAGTCCACATAGATGAAGGGCGTCCGCGCCTTGGTCCAGCCGCCGAGGGACACGCCGAGATTGCCGCCATCCCCGGCCGCGCCGACGCGCTCCGGCAGCATCATCGCCAGCGCGCCGAACAGGCAGTCCACCATGCGGAAGCCGGTCAGCCCGCGCGCCGCGCAGGCCGCCGGCAGCACGCCATGCGCCACCGTGCCGGGCGGCGCGATCACCTCGATGGCGCGGAAATAGCCCTCGTTGTTCGGGATGTTGGACGGCAGGATGCTGCGGATGCCGCAATAGGCGGCGGAACGGGTGAAGCTGAAGGTGTTGTTGATCGCGCCCTTCACCTGCGGGCTGGTGCCGGTCCAGTCCACCACCATGCGGTCGCCGCGCTTCTCCACGCGCACCTGCAACGGGATGGGCTTGCCCAGCTCCACCCCGTCATCGTCGATATGGTCGAGGAAGCTCCACTCGCCGTCCGGCAGCTCAGCCAGGGCGGCGCGGGTCAGGCGCTCGGCATAGTCCAGCAGCTCGTTCATGTAGAAACGAGTCTGCGCCACGCCGTAACGCGCCACCAGCTCCTTGAAGGCACGCTCGGCAATGGTGCAGGCGGCGAGCTGGGCGCGGAGGTCGCCGAACACCTTCACGGGCACTCGCACGTTGCGGTCGATCATCATATGCAAGGTGGCATTGGGCTTGCCGCGCTCGTACAGCCGCAGCGGCGGAATCCGCAGCCCTTCCTGGTAGATCTCCGTGCTGTCGGAAGCGTTGGAGCCCGGCACCCGGCCGCCGACATCGGTGTGGTGGCAGATGGTGGCGGCGATCGCCACCCGCTCGCCATCGACGAAGATCGGCTGGAACAGGAAGATGTCGGGCAGGTGCATCCCGCCCTCGAACGGGTCGTTGAGGACGAAGATGTCGCCTTCCGCCATCTCCTCGCCATAGCGGCGCATGACGGCGGCGAGCGCTTCCGGAATGCTGCCCAGATGGCTCGGCAGGGTCAGGCCCTGGGCCACCAGCCGTCCCTCCGCGTCGCAGAAGGCGGTGGAGTAGTCCATGTTATCCTTCAGCACCGCGGAATAGGTGGTGCGATGGACGGTCAGCGCCATCTCGTCGGCGATCGAGAAGAGTGCGTTCTTGAACAGCTCGAACTCGATGGGATCGTAGCTTCGCCCCTGCATGTGCCCGCGCGGCCCCTTGCCATCGTCCGGCAGGCAGCATGCCAGGGTGGTGGCCACGGTCCACTCCCTTGCGACCCGGCAAAATCACTTCGGATCCGGCCCCTGCCGCCCGGCTGGGCAGCCCGGGCCCAGGGCTTGGGCATCCGTCCGGGCTGTGCAGCGCAACATCCCGTTGCTAGCCTTCGCCTCCTTCAGCCGGAGGGGGTCGGGTGCGCCGTCGCGTTCTGTTGCTGTCGTCGCTGGCCCTGGCCGCGTCACGCTTGGCGCGGGCGGAGGCTTGGCCCAGCCGGCCCATCCGCCTCATCGTCCCCTTCCCGCCCGGCGGCGGCGTCGATCTCACCGCCCGGCTGCTGGCGGAGCCGCTGGGCCAGGCGCTCGGCCAGACCATCGTTATCGAAAATCGGGGCGGCGCCGGCGGCGTGATCGGGGTGGAAGCGATGAGCCGCGCCGCGCCGGATGGCTATACTCTCAGCCTGGACGGCGCCGGCACCATCACCGCCGGCCCGCATCTTCGCCGCCTGCCCTATGACGCCATGGGGCTGGCGCATGTCACGCGGCTGGTGCGCATGCCCTTCATCCTGGCCGTGCGCAACAATCTGCCGGCGCGCAGCCTGGCGGAATTCCTGAAGCTGCGGGAGCTCCGCTGGGCCTCGGGCGGCATCGGCACCAGCCAGCACCTGACCGGGGAGCTGTTCCGGCAGATGTCCGGCATGGCGATGACCCACATCCCCTATCGCGGCACCGGCCCGGCGCTGAACGACCTCGCCGCCGGCGTCGTCGACGCCTATTTCGGCGACCCCGCCACGCTCGGCGTGATCCGCGGCGGCCAGGCCCGCGCCATGGCCGTGACTTCGCCGGAGCGCTGGCCGCTGCTGCCCGATGTGCCCGCGGTGGCGGAGGTGCTGCCGGGCTACGAGTCCGAGAATTGGTACGGCCTCGCCGGCCCTGCCGGCACGCCGCCGGACATCGTCGCGCGGCTGAACGCGGTGATCCGCGAGGTGATGGCGCAGCCCGCCACGGCGAGGCGCTTCGAGGAGGCCGGGCTGCACCCCGCGCCGATGAGCATCCCCGACTACCGCGCCTTCCTGGAGCGCGATTCCGCAACCTGGGCCCGCGTCGTGCAGACCGGCAACATTCGGGTGGACAGCGATTGAGTACGGCACGCCTGGCTGTCGATATCGGCGGCACCTTCACCGACCTCGTGCTGGAGCGCGGGGGGCAGAGCTGGTCCACCAAGATCCTGACGACCCCCGCCGCGCCGGAACAGGCGGTGCTGCAGGGCACGCAGCGCATCCTCCAACAGGCCGGCGTCGCCCCCGCCGAGGTGGGGTTGGTGGTGCATGGCACCACGCTGGCGACCAACGCGCTGATCGAGCGCAAGGGCGCCCGGACGGCGCTGATCACGACGCAGGGCTTCCGCGATTCGGTGGAAATCGCCTGGGAGCACCGCTTCGAGCAGTACGACATCCATATGGAGCGGCCGGAGCCGCTGGTGCCGCGGCAATGGCGGCTCGGCGTGCCGGAGCGCGTGGCGGCGGATGGCGCCGTGCTGAAGGCGCTGGACGAGGCGGCGCTGCGCGCGGCAGCGGCGGAGCTGCGGGCGGCGGGCATCGAGGCGGTGGCCATCTGCTTCCTGCACAGCTTCACCAATGACGCGCATGAGAAGCGTGCCGCCGAGGTATTGGCGGAAGCGCTGCCCGGTCTCGCCCTCTCCCTCTCCTGCGAGGTGGCGCCGGAAATCCGGGAGTATGAACGCGCCTCCACCACCATCGCCAACGCCTATGTGCTGCCATTGATGGAGCGGTATCTCGGAAGGCTGGAAAGCGGGCTGCGGGAGGCGGGGGTGGCGGCGCCGCTGCTGCTGATGATGTCCTCTGGCGGCGTCACCACGGTGGAGACGGCGCGGCGCTTCCCCGTACGGCTGGTGGAGAGCGGGCCGGCGGGCGGCGCCATCCTCGCCCAGGCGGTGGCGGCAGAATGCGGCCTCTCCCGCGCCGTCGCCTTCGACATGGGCGGCACCACGGCGAAGCTGACCCTGCTGGACGAGCTGGAATTGCAGCGTTCACGGCAATTCGAGGTGGCGCGGGCGTATCGCTTCATCCAGGGCAGCGGGCTGCCGGTGCGCATTCCGGTGATCGAGCTGGTGGAAATCGGCGCCGGTGGCGGCTCCATCGCCCGGGTGGATGAGCTGGGGCGGATCCAGGTGGGGCCGGACAGCGCCGGCAGCGTGCCGGGGCCGGCGGCCTATGCCCGCGGCGGCACGGCGCCGACGGTGACGGATGCGGACACCGCGCTCGGGCGGCTGGACCCGGCGCGCTTCGCGGGCGGGACCATGGTGCTGGACCGCGGGCTGGCGGAGCAGGCGCTGGCGCCGATCGCCAAGGCGCTGGGCAGCGATGCAGCGGGCGCGGCCTCCGGCATTGCCGAGATCGTGGACGAGACGATGGCCAGCGCCGCCCGCGTCCATGCCGTGGAGAACGGCAAGGATACCGCGGACCGCACGCTGATCGCCTTCGGGGGCGCGGCGCCGCTGCATGCGGCGCGGCTGGCGCGGAAGCTCGGCATGCGGCAGGTGGTGGTGCCGGTCGGCGCGGGCGTCGGCTCGGCGCATGGGTTCCTGCGCGCGCCCATCGCCTATGAGGTGGTGCGGACGCGGCATATGCGGATCGACGCCTTCGATGCGGAGGCCATCGGCACGCTCTTCGCCGCCATGCGGGCGGAGGCGGAAGCGGTGGTGCGGCTGGGCGCGCCGGGCGAGGCGCTGGTGGAAACGCGCACGGCATACATGCGGTATCGCGGCCAGGGGCATGAGATCGCGGTGCCGATGACGGAGCTCTCCGCCACCGCGCTGCGGGAAGGGTTCGATGCCGGATACGCCGCGCTGTTCGGCCGCACCATCCCGCGGCTGGAGGTGGAGGCGCTGACCTGGACGCTCGCCCTGGCGACGCACCGCCCCCTGCCCTCCCCGGCGCCGGAGGTGCTGCCGGTGCCGGCGGCGAAGCCGGTGGAATACCGCGCGGTGCTGGACCCGGCGAGCGGCGCGCTGGAGGAGGCGGCGGTGATGGAACGCCTCTCTCTGAAGCCTGGCATGCAATTCTCCGGGCCCGCTTTGGTGGTGGAGGCGGAGACGACGACGGTGGTGCCGCGCGGCTTCCTTGCGCGGGTGAATGCGCTGGGGCAGCTGATCCTGGAGGATGTGTCGTGACGGCTTTGACCGAAATCCGCCTGCAGGTGATGTGGAACCGGCTGCTCTCCGTGGTGGAGGAGCAGGCGCGGGCGCTGGTGCGCACCGCCTTCTCGACCAGCGCGCGGGAGGCGGGCGACATCTCCGCCGGCGTCTTCGACCTGCAGGGGCAGATGCTGGCGCAGGCAGTGACAGGTACTCCCGGCCATGTGAACTCCATGGCGCGCAGCGTTGTGCATTTCCTGCGGGAGTTCCCGCCGGAGACGATGAAGCCGGGCGACCACTTCATCACCAACGATCCGTGGAAGGGCACAGGGCATCTCTATGACATCGTCATCACCTCCCCCGCCTTCCACAAGGGAAAGCTGGTGGCGCTGTTCTCCTGCACCACGCATGTGGTGGACATCGGGGGTCTGGGACAATCGCCCGATGGGCGGCAGGTGTTCCATGAGGGGCTGTTCATCCCCCTGCTGCCGCTGGTGCGGGAAGGCGTGTTCGACGAGAGCCTGATGCGCGTGGTCCGCGCCAATGTGCGGGAGCCGGTGCAGGTGGAGGGCGACATCCATGCCCTCGTCGCCTGCAACCAGGTGGGGGAGGCCAGGCTCTCCGCCATGATGGCGGAGCATGGGATCGCGGATCTCGACGAGCTGGGGGAGCACATCATCTCCCGCTCCGCCGCCGGGATGGCGAAGACGATCCGGGCGCTGCCGCAGGGCACGTGGCATGGGGAGATGCGGATCGACGGCTATGATTCGCCGATCGACCTGAAGGCGGCCGTCACCATCGCGGGGGATCATGTGGCGGTGGATTTCGCCGGGTCCTCGCCCGCCTCGATCTACGGGATCAACTGCCCGATCTGCTACACGGAGGCCTATACGGCCTTCGGCGTGAAATGCGTGGTGGCGCCGACCATCCCGAACAATGCCGGCACGCTGGACGCGGTGCGGGTGACGGCGCCGGAGGGCAGCATCGTCAACGCGCCCTGGCCGGCGGCGGTGAATGCGCGCTCCACCATCGGGCACATGCTGCCGGATGTGGTGTATGGCGCGCTGCACCAGTGCCTGCCCGGGCGGGTGCCGGCAGAGGGGACAAGCAATCTCTGGAACCTCAAGCTCGGCGCCGGGCATGGGATGACGGGGATGGGCGCGGGCGGCGGCAATGCCCCGGTCTCCGCCCCCTTCATGGTGACGACCTTCCATTCCGGCGGGGCCGGGGCGCGGCCGCGGCAGGATGGGCTTTCGGCGACGCCCTTCCCCTCCGGCGTCCGGAACGTGCCGGTGGAGATCACGGAAACCATCGCGCCGGTGGTGATCTGGACCAAGGAATACCGGCCGGACAGCGGCGGGCCGGGGCAGTTCCGCGGCGGCCTCGGCCAGGTGATGGAGGTGGAGCACCGGCACGGCGCGCCCTTCGGCATCTTCGCCACCTTCGAGCGGGTGCACTACCCGGCGCGGGGGCGCGAAGGCGGGGCGGCGGGGGCGAAGGGCAGGCTCTCGCTGGCCAATGGGACGGAGATGAAGGGCAAGGGCTTCCAGGTGATCCCGGCCGGGGAGCGGCTGGTGGTGGAGATGCCGGGGGGCGGCGGCTATGGCGACCCCGCGAAGCGGGACCGGGCGGCGCTGGCGCGCGACTTGGCACGCGGGCTGGTGACGCCGGAGGGGGCCAAGGAGTACGGCGGCTGAGGGCGTGGCAGGCCGGGACGCTGGGGTTGGGACGAATGCCCGGGACGGCGCAGGGGCCGGGGATGGGGGTATGGGACTATTTTCCCGGCGCGGGCGGGGCTGCCGGCCGGGGGTGGTGGCGCTCAGGCGCATGAACGGCGGCCGGGCGGCGGGGGGAGGCCCCCTGCCCCGGCCATGATCGGGGGGCTTGCCGGCCTCGGGGCACGGCAGGGCTGGCGCGGGACGGCAGGCGGCGGCCGGATGGGGGCCGGGACAGCGCGGCGCGAGGCAGGCGGGTGCGCGAGAGAGCGCAGCGCGGGCGTGACGGGGCGCTGACCGGGCCGGGTGCGGCGTGGCGGAGCTGGGGTGGGACGGCGGGGGCGCGGCATGGCGCCGCGCGGCTCAGGGCGGGGCGAAGCGCTTCTGCCAGACGGCGCGGCCGCCGGCGATGACGAGGCAGCGGCCGAGCAGGTTGAGATAGCCGCGCTTGGGGCGCCAGGTGGGGTCCTCCAGCATGGTTTCCACGATCTCCTTCGCGTGGGCCCAGAGGGCGCGCGACAGTTCGAGGTTCGGCAGGAACCAGGGGAGCTGGGGCAGCGCGGTGAGGAAGCCGAGGCGCTGGGCGAGGCCGAGGCCCTGCATGCCCAGCAGGCGCATGGCGCGGCGGGCGAGGCGGCAGACCCAGTACTCCATCGCCTTGAGGAGGCGGGGGCAGTGGGGGTCGATCAGCGCTTCCAGCAGGCGGGACCAGACGCCTTCATGCGCCAGGCGGCGGAAATGCTTGGCGACGCTGAGGGGCTGGGCGCCGTGGTGGCGGGGGAGGCGCGTCCAGGGCGTATCCGTCACGCAGGCGAAGAGCATCGCCTCGAACCTCGCCCGCCGGGATTCGGTGAGGGGGCGGCCGGGGGCGGTGGCGTCCGGATCCGTATGGGGGAGATGGGGGGCGAGAACGGCCCATTCCTCATCGGTGAGCGGGGTGTAGGGGCGGCGGGGGGTGAAGTGGCGCATGGGGGGCTCCTCATGCGCTTTGTAGGGGATTCTTTCGGAAATGTAAAGAATTTCTTCCTATGCACTATGGCCACGACTGTTGCCTCTGCGCCAGTCGGCCCACCACCCAACGATAGCATTCGCCAACAAGAGGGGTCACCCCCCGAATGTGCAAGTGGCAGACATCACAGTAAACGCAAAGCGGTCAAAGGTCGCTTAGCTCAGCCTGAACTCTGGCGGAGAAGTCTTTTGGAATACCCGATGCTGCAATCATGTAATCGACCACTGCCATCACGAATTGACGTGCCCGCCGGTTAGAGGCAAAGACAGCTGTCAGCCGTTTATCGTGACTCTCGTTTTTTCCACAAATTATCCGAATTGCGAGATCGCGACAGACATCGATGCAGCCAAGGACTTCCTGAGGTGCCGTAATGACTAAACCGACCAAGCTCACCAGCTTGTCCCATGCAGGGAATTCCTGAATACCACTGACGCCTTCGGCTCTCTGCCGAATTTCCTGGCGAATTTGATAAGATTCCTTGCCGCCCCAAATATAGTAGCGCAATGCCTTCTCGAAGTCAGTCTTGCTCATTTTTGGGTCGTAAAAACGACGAATATCACGCCCAAGCGACGCCCAAAGCAGGAATACCGCGGAGAGTACGTCGAGAAAGAGTGCTATATGCGGCTCCTTCACCGGATCAAACTGGCCCCGGACGCTTCGGATCTCGGCCACAATCCGCCTGAATACGCGCCAAGGTTCATTTGTTACCGGAGCAGCATGTCTCCCCAAATTGTAAAGGCTCTCGGACCAGTTGTTGCGTTGATAGACATCGTAAATTGCATTCCACCGGTCGATTGATGACTGATAGGAATTGTCCTTCCCAAACTCCTGATCGAACGTTTTGCCGAGGTCCTCGAACGATATATCGTCATGCAGATCGACGCTAACCTGCAGTGCAGAAATCCTGTGATTGTACACCGCTCGATTCTTAAGAATGACGACCGCATCGTTGCAGCCTGTATAGGCAGCGAGGCCAGCGGCCCAGAAAGCCCGATTAATCGGGCTCATCTTATTAGTGGTCTTGCAGTCAAATATCGTTCTTCGAAACCCACCATCGCCGATGAATTCTAGGCCGAGAACGTCGATGTCAGTGAGAGTCTCGGTGGTTTCGCTTAGATCGGACGCACTCGGAACCAAGACCTCGAGGCAGGGGATAACGCCGCGCGCAAGGCAATAGCGAATCGCCATCTCTTTCTGGTGACGATCCTTGTCGTATTTTCCCATCGTCTGCTTCAATCCAGCTTGAGGATCAGCTGCTCGAATTCGTGAGCCGCCTGTGCGTCTGTGACTTGCTTCTGGCGCTTCTTCAGTTCGGCCGCAGAGATAAGCGATTGAATATATTCCTCGTCTTTTGAGAGTGCGATTCGCGCTTCTTGGTCCACCTCCATGTTAGCCATCGTGCCCGACCTGAGTAGCTGAATAGCGAGGCTCAGCGCCGCCTCGTTCTCCTGCGTTCGATTAAGATGGAGCTGCCAACGATCCGTAGCCGTTTGCTTGAGATGCGCGACACGCAGGACAATTAGATTGTGATACTGATCGCGCGCCTCCGAGTTGCCTCGGAGGTAGCCGTTGTCTCGCAGTGATTCTAAAATACGGACAGGAGATCGAATACGATAGGCATTAGGCAGAAGCTGCCCCTTCCTAACCGCCGAAATTAGCGCCATCGCCCGCTCATAAATCTCACGATTCGCGGCGTTGAGTCGGGTGGCCCCCGGCTTCGGGGTAAACAGGAATGACTCTGTCCTGCCGCCAAATCTGATGGTGGGGGGTTTGACAATACCCTCCGCGGCAAGCTTCTCGACCAACTTGGCCTCGGTCGACGACAGCTTAACCCCGCCAATTTCTCCAGTTGCCCTGACTAGAGAAAGGGGCCAGCCTTGGTTGTCTTTTACCTTCTGCAGCGCCGATTCCAACGCCGGCGTACCGGCTCCCGCAACCAAGTCTGCCAAGCCGTCCAAATTATCTGCGAAATAGTAAGGACTGATAAGAATATTCTTCCCTCTGGCGGTATGCTGCGCAACGATTCCGCTGGTCGTTCCAAGTGTTACGCAGCGGTCGAACACACCTTTTTCCATTCCCAGGCGATTAAACAGAGCATCACGGTTGCGAGGTGCCTTGTAGAGGTTCTCGAGGATCGCGAGCGTCGCCTGCTCATGCCCATTTAGGGTCAGCTCCTTAGCCGCATACTCACCGATTCCCTCGTACACATCGTCGAACAGGGGAATGTTGGGTACGATCTTCGTTATGGTCCTGCCAGTTGTGAGAAGCCGGACGAATTCAATTTCGGCCAAAAGTTCAAGAACGGGCCTGAGCGCGTAGGAAGGAATCGACATGAAATGGTCGGAAACCTTCCGCAAAACCTCATAGTCGATTTCGCCCAAACCCTTGAGATGGACCGCTAGCGTCGCGGACATCCCAATCACTTGCAGGTGGTCAAACTCCGGAACCTGCAGAACCGACAAGCCGGCATGGAGATCGTATGCGAACTCAGCAGTTTCGCGGCTCATGTCGACTCGGTTCCCTGGGGAAGACTGCAGCTAGCTACGATTATCGCCGATGCGCCACCATTACAATGACTAGTGGGCCTACAACGGGGGCAGGCGCGCCGTCTGGAGCGGGCAGCCGCGTGCCGTCTCATTCCATCCTGCATCCGTCCGGGTTCGACCCGTGGGCGGATACCGAGCGCTAGGCATACACCACTAGGTACTGCGGATTTCGCCGGAGCTGCAGATATCCGCACACCGAGGTCTTGGGTCCAAACTCACACCGGGGTCCGGGGAGGGGTCCCCCCCCCGGCGGGGGTTGTAGGGGGCAGCGCCCCCTGCCCTGCCCCAGCCGCCCCCCCCCCCTCACCCGTGCCGGTGGATGATGTCCAGCACGTCCTCGGCGTAGCGTTCCAGCTTGCTGCGGCCCACGCCCGCCACCATGGCCAGTTCCTCGGCGTCCTGCGGCCGGCGTTCGGCGATGGCGGCCAGGGTTTCGTTGTGGAAGATGACGTAGGCGGGCACGCCCTGCTCCTCCGCCTCCTGCTTCCGCCAGGCGCGCAGCGCCTCGAACAGCGGGTCGCCGGCCATGGCGGGCTGGGTGGCGCGGGCGCGGTCCCGCGGCGCGGCGGCCACCAGGGTTTCGGCGCGGAGCATGACGCGCTGCTCGCCCTTCAGGATGGGCTTCGCGGCGTCGGTGGGGACGAGCTCGCCGTGGTTCTCCACCGCCACGTCGAGGGCGCCGAGGGCGACGAGCTGGCGGGCGACGCCGCGCCAGGCGGTCTCCGACAGATCCTTGCCGACGCCGAAGGTGGGCAGGCGGTCATGGCCGAATTGCGCGACCTTGTCCGTGGTGCGGCCGCGGAGGATGTCCACCAGATGGCCGAGGCCGAAGCGGCGGCCGGTGCGGAGCACGGCGGAGAGCAGCTTCTGGGCGGCGATGGTGCCGTCGAACAGATGGGGCGGCGTCAGGCAGGCGTCGCAGGCGCCGCAGCGCTCGGGCGCGTCTTCCCCGAAGCAGCGCAGCAGGATGCGGCGGCGGCAGGTGGGGCTTTCGGCGATGGAGACCATGGCGTCGAGGCGGGCGCGCTCGATGCGCTTCTGCTCCTCCGTCGCGGGGCTTTCGGCGATGCGGTGGCGGGCCAGGGCGATGTCCCCGGCGCCGTAGAGGAGGAGGGCGCGGGCCGGCAGCCCGTCCCGCCCCGCGCGGCCGATCTCCTGGTACCAGGATTCGGGGGAGCGGGGCAGGTCGAGATGCGCCACCCAGCGGACGTCGGGCCGGTCGATCCCCATGCCGAAGGCGATGGTGGCGGCCATGATGACGGCGTCGCCGCGGGCGAAGCGGCGGTGGGCGTCGCGCTTGGCCTCTGGCGGCAGGCCGGCGTGGAAGCAGAGGGCGTCGTGGCCGTCGGCGCGGAGCCAATCCGCCGTCTGCTCGGTCTTGGCGCGGGTGCCGCAATAGACGATGCCGGCGCCGGTGCCGTCCGAGGCCTGCTTGATGAAGGCGCGGAGCTGGGCGCGTTCCTGCTCCCGCGGGGCGGCGGTGATGAAGATGTTGGGGCGGTCGAAGCCGCCGCGGAAGACGGGGCTTTCCGTCAGGCCGAGCTGGGCGCGGATGTCCTCGACCGTGCGGGGGTCGGCGGTGGCGGTCAGGGCGAGGCGGGGGACGGTGGGGAAGCGTTCGGCCAGCAGGCCGAGGCCGCGGTATTCCGGACGGAAATGGTGGCCCCATTGGGAGACGCAATGTGCCTCGTCGATGGCGAAGAGGGCGAGGGGGCGGCGGGCGAGGAAGTCCAGCGTGCCGTCCAGCGTCAGGCGCTCGGGCGAGATGTAGAGGAGCTTGGTGGCGCCGCGGGCGAGGTCGCGCTTCACCTCACGCGCTTCCTCCTCCGGCAGGTCGGAATGGAGGGCGGCGGCGGCGATGCCCTGCTGGCGGAGGGCGGCGACCTGGTCCTCCATGAGGGCGATGAGGGGGGAGACGACCACGCCGAGGCCCGGGCGGCAGAGGGCGGGGACCTGGAAGCAGAGCGACTTGCCGCCGCCGGTGGGCATGAGGACGAGGCCGGAGCCGCCGGCCATGACATGCGCCACGATCTCCGCCTGGCGGCCGCGGAAGCCGGCATGGCCGAAGACGCGGTGGAGGACGGCTTCGGGGGTGTCCTCGGTGGGGAGGGACTCCAGGCGTGCGGACATGGGGGCGGGTATAGCCCGGGGCGGGGTGGGTGTCCCGGGTCGTGGCCGGGGCGGATCAGGCCGCCGGCGGGGTTTCCGGCGGCCTGTCGCTTTCCTGCCGGGTGTTACTGGCCGACGACGATCTCCACCCGGCGGGATTCGGTGGCCATGAGCTCATAGGCGACGGCGCCGCGGGCCTCGATGCTGACGCGGGACTGCGGGATGCCGGCGGCGACGAGGGCATCGGCCACCTGGCGGGCGCGGGCCTCGGAGAGGGTGCGGTTGAAGGCGGTGGTGCCGCCATCCGGGGCGGAGAAGCCGCGGACGCGGACCGGAGCCTGGGGGCGGGCTTGGGCCTGCTCGGCGATCTGGGTGATCACCTCGCGGGCATTGTCGTCGAGGGCGGCGCTGTCCTCGGTGAAGAAGACGACGGCGCGGGCCGGACGGCGCGGGGGTTCCGCGGCGCAGGCGGAGAGGGCGGCGAGGCCCAGGAGGGCGGGAAGGACTCGTCTTTGCATGGTGCCAATGGGGCATGGCGGGGCGGGGCGGGTCAACCGCGCTGCGGTGACGGTGCCCTGCGCTGGCGCGGGGCTCGGTTGAGCTTCATCCGCCCTTCCCATGCCGGCTCATTGTCCAGCCGCGTGATTCACGGTTCGGTCGATCAGCCCTCGACCGATACGCGTCTAGGGCGTGTTGGGGACTGGGCGAGGCGGAGGGCTGGCGCGGGATTTTGTGTGCTGGGCAGGAGGGCGGCGCAGCCAAGGCTGGTTGCCGTGGTAAGCCGACCGACGCCCCCAGTGCGAAAAAGCCCCCGCCAGACCCACCCGAGGCCCATTCCCTAACAGGCCTTAGTCCGCCGTGATGGCGGCGCGCTGCACCAGGGCGCCCCAGCGCTGCTGCTCCCGCGCGATGAAGGCGCCGAATTCGGCGGGGCTGCGGCTGGCCACCGCCTCGGTGGCGGAGGCGGCGAAGCGGGTGCGGATATCCGGCTGGGTGAGCAGGGTGGCGAGGATGTTATGCCAGCGGGGGGCGATCTCGGCCGGGGCGCCGGTGGGGAGGACGAGGCCCTGCCAGGAGCTGGCGACGAAGTCCGGGAAGCCGCTTTCGGCCATGGTCGGGGTATCGGGCAGGCTGGGGGTGCGGGCAGCGGTGGTGACGGCCAGGGCCTTCAGCCGGCCGGCCTGGACCTGGCCGAGGGCGGAGGAGAGGGTGACGAAGAGGCAATGGACATCGCCCGCGACGGCGGCGGTGGTGGCCGGGCCGGCGCCGCCCGGATAGGGGACGTGGACCATGTCGAGCCCGCCGGCCTGCTCGCGCAGCAGTTCCATCTCCAGCCGGTTCAAGCTGCCGGCGCCGGGGGAGCCGTAATTCACCTGGCCGGGCTTGGCGCGGGCATGGGCCACCAGCTCCGCCACGGTGGAGAAGGGGGCGGAGGGGTGGGCGACCAGCGCGTCCGGCGTTTCCGAGACCAGGGAGATGGCGGCGAAATCCGTGGCGGGACGGACGCGCAGGGCGCGGGCGAAGACGGCGGGGTTCACCGCCAGGGTGCCGACATTGCCGAGGAAGAGGGTGTAGCCATCCGGCGCGGCGCGGGCCGCGGCCTCCATGCCGACATTGCCGGCGGCGCCGGTGCGGTTCTCGATGACGATGGGCTGGCCGAGGGCCTCGGCCAGATGCGGCTGGAGGATGCGGGCGGCGAGATCCGTCGCGCCGCCGGGGGCGAAGGGGACGAGAAGGCGGATCGGGCGGTCCGGGTAGCCGGCGGCGCGGGCGAGGCGCGGGCTGGCGAGAAGGGTGGCGGCGGCGAGCAGGATGCGGCGGCTGGCGGCGGGGTGAGGCATGGGCGGTCCTCCCGATCGGTCGTTGGGGAGGAGGCTAGCGCGGTTCCGTAAAGGAACGGCAAGGGAAACGCGGCCCTGCCCTGCCTCGGTTCCCCTCCGGGCAGCATCGCGTCCGGCACGTGCTGGGCGTCGGGGCCGGAGCCGCGCCCCGTGCGGTGCGGCGATGCCGCAGCCCCCGCTCGGAAACGGTATCGGCGCCTTCGCCGATGCAAGGCGCAGAAGGGGGCCTGCCAAGAGGGAACAGGGGAGAACCGGCGCCTTCCGGGCCAGGCTTGCTGCCCCGCACGGGCGGCCCGGGATCACCCGGTCCGAGCGAGGAGCGGCCGCAGAATGGCGGCCGACCCGCCTGCCTGCGCGGTGCCCATCGCGGCTTGGCACCATTGCGCCTCCCGGACCTGGATGCCGCCATCGCGCCTCTCGCCTCGACCGCCGAAGAAGATCCTTCGGACCATGTCGATTTCCGGGCAGCCCGTTCGTCGTGCCGATGCCAGGAGGCGGCACGCCAGGGACGGGGCGATGACCTCCCGCCCCCGCACGCTACCCCCGCCGCAACACCAGCATCCCGCCCCCCGCCAGCAGCCCCCAGAACGCGCCGGAAATCCCCGCCACCGTCAGCCCGGACGCCGTGACCAGGAAGCAGATCACCGCCGCTTCCCTGCCCTCCGGCGCCATCAGCGCCCCCTGCAGCGCGGCGCCGAAGGCGCCGAGCAGCGCCAGCCCCGCCACCGCCTGGATGAGGATGGGCGGCGCCGCGCCGACGAAGGCGGTCGCGGTGCCGGCCAGCAGGCCGAAGCCGACATAGACCACCCCCGCCACCACCGCCGCCTGCCAGCGCCGCGCCGGGTCCGGCTCCGCCTCCGGGCTGGCGCAGAGCGCCGCGGTGATGGCGGCGAGGTTCACCGCATGGCCGCCAAGCGGCGCGCCGAGCAGGGTGAAGAGGCCGGTCACGGTGAATAGCGGCCCCGGCGCCGGGCGGTAGCCATTGGCGTTCAGCACCGCCATGCCGGGGATGTTCTGCGAGGCCATCGTCACCAGGAACAGCGGCAGGGCGATGCCGAGCATCGCCGAGGGCGAGAAGGCCGGCGTCACCCAGACCGGCGCCGGGCCGGCGGCCGCCAGCAGGCCGGGCGGCAGCTCCACCGTCGCGCCGATCAGGCCGAGCGCCACCAGCACCGCGGCCGGCACCGCCAGCAGCCGGTTCAGCCGCCCCACCACCGCCCAGGCGGCGAAAATGGCAAGGCCCATGGCCGGCGCCTCCGCCACCGCCCTCACCGGCGCCAGGCACAGCCCGAGCAGCACCCCGGCCAGCATGGCATTGGCCAGCGGCGGCGGGATGGCCGCCACCGCCCGGCCGAGCGGCTTCCACAGCCCGGCCAGCACGATGAGGGCGCCGGTCAGCAGGAAGGCCCCCACCGCCTCGGCGAAGCCGCCGGCCGGCGCGGCGGAGGCGGCAAGCAGCGCAGCGCCGGGCGTGGACCAGGCGACGCTGATCGGCAGGCGCCGCCAGAGGCTCAGCAGGATGCCGCACAGTCCCATGGCGATGGAGAGCACCATGAGGCCGGAGGCCGCCTGGGCCGGGCTGGCGCCCATCGCCCGCAAGCCCTGCAGCACCACGGCGAAGGAGGAGGCGAAGCCGACAAAGCCCGCCAGCAGCCCCGCGGCCAGCGCGGGCGCCGATATGCGCATCACAACAATACCCCCCTCCCCTGCGGCAGGGTGCCGGGATAGAGCAGATCGCCGTAGAGCGGCATCGCCCGACGGCGTGAATCTGCTTTGCAAACGAAGGCGTAGAGCGCTTTCGGTGAACGCATGCGAACCGAAAATGCTCTGGCCGCCGGGCGGGGCGCTGCCTACCCCGCCAGGGCCAGGCCGAGCCCGCTGCCCTGCGGCACGGCGACCGAGCCCTGCTCCGGCGCCAGCGCCGGATAGGGCGGCTTGGCGAGATCGGCGAAATAGATCTCGAGCGGCTGCTCCTGCTCCGCCGCGGCCAGGTAGTGCAGCGTCGCCGCCAGGCCGGGGCCGAAATAGGGGCTGTGCGGCACCAGGGCGACGCCGCGCCGCTTCGCCTCCGCCGCCACCGCCAGCAGGCCGGACAGGCCGATCTTGGTGACGCTGGGCTGCACCACATCCACCGCGCCGGCCGCCAGCATATTGGCGATGTCGCCGGGCGAGCCGAGGCATTCGCCGGCGGAGATCGGGGTGTGGCCGGCGGCGCGCACCGCGGCGATGCCGGCGAAATCCTCGGGCGGCCAGACCGGCTCCTCCACCCAGCCGATGTTCCAGCCCTTGACCGCTTGGCAGAAGCCGATGGCCTCGGCGACGCTCGGCCAGGCACAGTTGATGTCGAGCATCAGCGGGATCTCGGCCGGAGCGGCGCGGCGGGCGGCCTCGATGCAGGCGAGGTCCACCTCATGCAGCTTGATGCGGCGATAACCGCGGGCGACGGCCTTCTCGGTCGCGGCGGCGACCAGCGCCGGGTCGCCATAGCGCAGCAGGCTGGCATAGGCCGGCACGCGGTCCCGCTTCGCCCCGCCCAGCAGCGCGTGCAGCGGCTTGCCCGCCACCTGCGCGGCCAGGTCCCAGAGCGCGATGTCGAGGCCGGCCAGGGCGAAGGTGACAGGGCCGTTGCGGCCGAAATTGTGGAAGCGGCGATGCAGCTTGGTCATCAGCGCCGGGATGTCGTCCGCCGCCTCGCCGATGCAGGCGGGGGCGATGAGGCGCTCCAGCGCCTCCCGGGTCGTGCCGACCAGGGTGAAGCCGAAGCCCTCGCCGAGGCCGGTGAGGCCGGCATCGGTCGTCACCTCCACCAGCAGCGTGTCCATGGCCCGGAGGTGGAGGTTGCCGCCGGGACCGGCGGGGTTGCCGTAGTCGAATGGCGTGCTGTGGATGCGGCCGGTGACGGCGGTGATGCGCATGGTGCTGGTCCCTTCCCGGCCGGCAGTCTTGCAGCCGCCGGGAAGGGTGGAAAGCCCGGGGGCGCTGCCCGGGGTGCGGGCCTTAGGCCGCCAGCGCCGCCGCCAGCGGGTTCTCCGACTCCTCCACCCGGTCGCTGCCGGCGCGGCGCCACCAGCTCTGGCCCAGCGCATCGTCCACCACCAGGGTGCGCCCCGCGGCGGCCTGGGCATCGGCCGCCACCACCAGCTCCTCCGTCCGGATCAGCGCGGCATTCACCGCGGCGAGGCTCGCCGGGTCGCTGCTCTCCGTGCCGCCATAGGGGATGCGGAGGAAGAGGCTGAGGCTCGGCGTGACGAGGTGGTAGACGAAATGCCAGGAATTCGTCCCATGGCCGAGATGGCCGAAGCCGAGCGCCGGCGGCGTCGCCGGCCCGGCCGCCAGCACGGCATCCAGGTCGCCGGGCGGGATGTCGCCCGATTGCCAGGTGGCCTCGCCGGTGCGGGTGAAGCCCGCCACCAGCTCGCGCGGGATGGGCGGCAGGCGCAGCCCGGCGCGGCGGAGGAGGAGGAAGGCCTCCTCCACGCTGGGCAGGCCGGGGGCCGGGGTCTCGCCCGGAGGTGTCGTCGTGCCGCTCATGCCTTGCCGTCCCGCCTCAGCGCCTGACCGAAGTCACGGGCGAAGAGCCCGCCGGAGGATTCCGACGGCTCCCACCCGCCATGCACGTTCTGCTGGAAGCCGTTGCCTGCCGCCACCAGATAGGCCGCGGCGGTGAGCAGATCCGGCGCCGGGGAGCGCCAGGCCTTCCAGTCCGCCACCACGTAATCGGGGTTCAGGCCGAGCGCATGCTGCTTCGAGAGGTCGAAGCGGCTTTTCGCCGCGGCCAGCTCCTCGGGCGTCAGCAGGCCGGAGAGGGTCGGCGCCAAGTCGCGGTCGAAATCCCCCGCCACCAGCCTGTCATAGACCTTCTTGTCGATCAGCGGCGGCATGCCCGGCGGGTTGGTGCGGGCGCTGGAGATCTTCGACTTGCTGCCATTCGGGTCCAGCTGGTTCTTGCCGAAGCAGACATCGTTGTCGATGCCCGTCACCTTCACCTCGTCGCCCTCGATCTCGATCATCAGGTTGCCGCCATGGCGGTCCTGCTGGCCGCAGATCACGTCCGACCAGTCGAGCGAGGTGAGCTGTTCCCCGAGCTTGGCGATGGCGTCGTCCGAGGGCGGGTGGCCCGGCTCCCAGAAGGCGCGGCGCTTGTTGTTGCCGATCTCGTCCTTGTAGTTCACCGTCTTGCCGGCGCCCTTGGTCATCAGCAGGCCAATCTCCTGCTGCCCGGTCAGCGGGTTGCTGTGCAGGCCGTAGCACACCTTCGGCACCACCTCCGGCTTGCCGAGAAATTCGGCGATGGCCGAGGTCGCGATGTTGCGGTTGCCGTTGTGCGGTGCCCCGCCATCGATGCCGATGGCGCTGGCGATGCCGAGCTGCTGGGTATCGCTGATCTTCTCGCCCTTGAAGACCAGCTCGGAACCGTCCTCATAAGTGATCTTGGCGACGGAATTGGCCATGCCCGCACCGAAATTATCGTCAACCGCGGTCGCCTTGTCGTCGTTGTAGAGGTCGAAGCGGCAATCGGCGAAGGCGATGCCGCGCCGCTTGCACTCGATGGCCTGCTTCAGCGTGATGTGGTCCTTCACCCGGTCGAAGGCCGGGTCGGCGCGCACCGCGGCCAGGGCGAGCTTCTCCGCCTCGGCGGAGGCGAGCACATCCTCCCCTGCCCCGACCTTGTTCTCCTTGCCGGCATGTGCCGCCTTGTACCGCTTGGCGGCGGCGATCAGCTCGTCGAGCGCCGTCGCCATCGCGTCGAAGTCGCGGTCGCCCAGCGTGCCGAGGCCCTTGGCGGCGGTGGTCTCCACCTTGGTGATCTCGGCGCGCATCGCCTTGTAGTCGGTGGAGCGCTTGTACTTGCCGAAGAGCTGGTTCCAGTGCGGCGTGTGGCCGATCTTCGCGGTCAGCTCCTCGAAGGTGAGCATGCGCGCCTGCACCGCCTGCACCAGGGCGGGCGGGCGGGGGGGCGCGGGGGGCGGCGGCGGCGGCAGCTCCGCCTCGTCCTCGACGACGATGGGGGAGCGGTCGATCAGCTCCAGCACCACCCGGGACCAATCCCGCTCCAGCGGCGAGACCAGGGCCTTGCCGCGCTTGCGGCGCTGCGTCCGGCTTTCGGACATCGGTCGGGCCTCCTTCAGGCGGGCTGGCGCAGGGTGGCGACGATCTGGCGGAAGGCGGCATCGAAGGTGCCGCGCAGATCCACCGTGACGCCGAGCGGATTGTCCTCCAGCGCGTCCACCAGGGCGCTGGCGTGCAGCTGGGCGCGCCAGGCCGCCACCGCCTTGCCGAGCGCGGCGCCGGCGGCGGCGCGCTCGGCCGGGGCGGCGGCGTCATAGCCACGCAGCGCCGCGATCAGCCCGACCGTCGATTGCCCGCCGGTGATCCCGAACAGCCCGTATTCCGCGATCTGGTCGAAATCCGGGTCGCCACGGCTGCGCAGCGCGCGGGCCAGCGCGTCGAGCTGCGCATCCGCCGCCTCCTTCGCCGCCTGCCAGCCTGCCAGCACCGAGGCGCCGGGACCGGCGGGCGCCCCGGGCGCGGCGGGATCCACGCCGAGCACCCGGATGCACCAACTCCGTTGCTGCTCGCTATCCGCCATGCCCCCTCCGCCGAGTCGCATTCACGCCCGATTTAGCAACTTCTGGTTACGACCACGTTTCGCTCTCGGCAAGCCCGCCCTGCCAGGGCCTGACGGATCGCGGCTGATCCGCCGGTCGGAGACGAGAGCCTCCGGATATTCGGCACGAGGCAGCCGGATGGTCGCCTGCTCGGCCCTGGCGGCGTGCCGTATCCGGCGGGGGCTGGTGACGTTGGTCGCCGGGGCGGCACTGGCCCGCACCCCCATGCGGGCTGCCCAGGCCAGAGACGCTGCGGCTGCTGCGGGCCCCGGGGACGATCACCCGGTCGCCCTTCCGGAACGCGAAGGCGAGCGCCGGGCCGATTCACCCGCCAAGCAATCCCCCGGCGTGGCGGGCTGCGGTTGCCGCCCGTTGTCCTGGGGCCATTCAGCGCCTCCAGGGCCCGCAACGGCACGCAGCGGTCTTGTGGATGTCCTGGCCGGGCGCCAGGGCCGAAACTCCCGCTTCCGGCTGGCGGAAGGGCGCGATAGGACAGTCGTAACGACAACAGCCGGAAGGGGGGAAATTCCATGCGTCGGATCCTGCTGGGGGCGCTGCTCGCGCTGCCTGCCATCTTGCCCGGCGCGGCGCCTGCCGCGGCCCAGGACGCCTTCCCCAGCCGGCCGATCCGGCTGGTGGTGCCCTTCGCCACCGGCGGCCCCAGCGACATCGTCGCCCGCGTGCTGGCCCCCAAGATGACGGCCGTGCTGGGCCAGGCGGTGGTGGTGGAGGCGCGCCCCGGCGCCGGCGGCGTCACCGGCATGGATGCGGTCGCGAAAGCGGCGCCGGATGGCTATACCTTCGGCCTCGGCAGCGCCGGGGGCCTGGCCATCTCGCCCAGCCTGCAGCCCAGCATGCCCTATCAGGTGGCGCGGGATTTCGCGCCGCTCAGCCTCGCCGTCATCGTGAACGAGCCGCTGGTGGTGCCGGCCAGCATGCCCTGGCGCAACCTGGCGGAGCTGCTGGCGGATGCCAGGGCGCGGCCGGGGGCGCTGAATTACGGCTCCACCGGTCCGGGCAGCATGCCGCATCTGGCGGGGGAGCTGATGAAGCTGACCGCCAAGGTGGACATCACCCATGTGCCCTATCGCGGCGGCGCCCCGCTCTCGACCGCGCTGGTGGCCGGGGAGGTGCAGATCGGCTTCGCCGACCTGCCGATCCTGCTGCCGCATATCCGGGCCGGCACCATGCGCGCCCTGGCGATCGGCAGTGCCCAGCGCTACCCGCTACTGCCCGAGGTGCCGACCTTCGCCGAGGCCGGGCTGCAAGGGGTGACGGCGGATAACTGGCACGGCTTCGTCGCCCCCGCACGCACCCCGCCGGCGGTGCTGGCCGCGTTGCACCGGGCGGTGGTGGCGGCGCTGACCGATCCCGAGAATGTCCGGCTGCTGAATGAGCAGGGGGCCATCCCCTCGCCGCAGAGCCAGGAGGAATTCGCCACCTTCATCGCGCGGGAGACCGAGCGCTGGGGCGAGGTCATCCGCCGGGCCGGGGTCAAGCCCGACTAGAGCGTTTTCGGTTTACATGCGCTCACCGAAAACGCTCTACCCCTTTGTTTGTAGAGCAGATTCACGCCTTCGGGCGATGCCGCCCTACGGCGATCTGCTCTAGGTTTCCCCACGACGTTGCTGCGCAACGCCGCGGGGGGCCCAGGCGGGCGCTGTGCGCCGCCATGGGGCCCGTTGGGGCCCTACGCCCAACGCCTCGCACAGCCCGTCGCGGCAAAGCCGCGGCGGGGCAACGGGCGGCGGGGTTTCGGCCCCGG
>NZ_JAMZIK010000009.1 GCF_024178315.1 Siccirubricoccus soli
CCTGTTCCTCAACGCCTACAACTACGCCAGGCGGCTCAAGACGCTGAAGGGCCTCACCCCCTACGAGTTCATCTGCCGATCATGGGCCACCGAGCCACACAGGTTTACCGCTGACCCGCACCACCAAATGCCGGGACCAAACATCTAGGGTCCAAATTTGGAAGGCAAAGCGGCCATGGATCGCGAAAGGCAGGACCGATGGCTTCACGCCCTTCCCGGTCATCCGTTCGCGCCGCACAGCTTCCTGGAAGCCGACATGCGGCCAGCAAAGCCTAATGGCGAGCTTGCCTGGAAAACGGACCTTCGTCTGCCAAGCGTTAAAGCAAGAAAACTGCATTGAACGGCCAATAAATGTCATTTGTCAGGATTAAACGGGGACACCACTCTCATGGTGCTCACCCCGTGTGGACAAGGGGATGACGGATATCCTCGCGCCTTGTCACGCCGCGGTAGGGCACGGTCGGCCCCCGCCCGGGCCAGGAGTGGCGTTGATGAACGAGCCCTTGGCACGCAGCCTGATGACGGCACGGGTCACGACGATCCCGCCGGACATGCCGGTCGCCGACATTGCCCGCCTGCTCGCCGAGCACGGTATCTCAGCCGTGCCGGTCGTCGCGGCGGACGGAAGTCTGCTCGGCCTAGTGACGGAGGCCGATCTGATCTGTCGCCTCGCGGCGCAACTCGACGAGGCGCCGTCCTGGCTCGGATCGCTGTTTGCCGATCCGGCGCAGGCGGCAGAACGCTATGCCCGCGCGCATGGTTTTACCGCCGAGGAGGTGATGACCACCGAGGTGGTAACCATTCCGCCGGATATGCCGGCAGCGGCAATCGCCGCAACGCTAGAACGTCACCGCATCCGACGGGTTTTGGTGGTTGAGCATAGGCGCCTTCTGGGCGTCGTCAGCCGCCGCGATCTGCTCCGTGTCGTCGAGAGCCCGGAGAGGGAGCCTGCCGATGTGCCTGACGAGCGCATCCGGCGCGCCATCGTAGCGAGGATGCGCCGGCATTATTGGGCGGCGAGCGCCTTGACAGTGGACGTTCACGATGGGGTCGTAGAATTTCACGGCTTCTCGCCTGGCCCATCGGTGCAACGCGCACTGCGTGTCATGGCCGAGCAGGTGCCTGGCGTGAAGGAGGTCTCCGACCAAACCGTGCCGATACCGGCCGATATCTACGGCTATGGGGCGTACTGAACCAGCCGCCCGCCCGCATTCGCTGCGCCGAATAGCAATAGTGAGCAGTGAAAATCTGTTCTGGAGCACGAAATGTCCGATTTTTACCTGAATATGTACCGCCTGATCGCAGCAGTCGTGGTAGTCGCACTCTTCTTCGTTACCGCAAGACCGTATTTTTCCAGCGGGATGCGAATTTTTACATGCGCGCTCACGGCAGGCGGCCTCAACGCTTTTGCTGGAGGTGCGCTGCTGGGCTCCCCTGTCTCCGCCGTTCCGCTCAGATTTCTGATTGCGTTTGTTGGAATCGGAGCAGGTGTAGCTATGCTTGAGTACCTCTTCCCAGAAAGCGGCAAGCGCAAGCGCATTAGCACCCGATGGCCCTGAGTAGAAACTCAGGACGTGAATCGCCAGATCAACCGAAACTAGATCGAAGGTGGCCTTACACAGTCATCGACGAGTTCGGTCCAGCCTTCGACACCCGTGGGCTGGCTGACTGTTCGTAAAAGTCGATTGTGCCGAAAAGTCGGTTGCGAGCATTGGTCGGACTATTCGGAGCAGCACCTGTTCATATCCGGCATGTTATGAATTGAATTGCGGCCAAGCGCGGCCGGAAATCTTTTTGCTTCGTGCCTTCGGAATGCCCGTACTTTGCATCCCAGTCGAGCGGGACCGGCCTTCAGGCAAATCGACTCGAGCGTCTGCTTTATCGCGGTGAGCGCTCGAGGACAGAGCGTCATCTCGGCCAAGGTCTAAGCTCAACTCGTGCCCAGCGGTAACCCCTCGGATGGCCGCTTGCGGATGGGACGCCGCCGTCAGATTATCGACGATGAGACATCACCCGCTGCTCCGGGCAGATCTGGATCTTTGCCTCTCGGCTTTCCGCCCGGGCCATCACCCTAGCCACCGTAGTATGGGTCCATGCACCGCGGCCTGATGGCGCAGGCACCCCGCGCCCATTCAGCGCCCTGGCCATCGCCGCTTGGCCCGTGACGCCCTCCGCCTGTAGCCGCTGCACCTCCAGGGCCAGCCGATGCGCCGCCCGCTCGGCCGCCTGCTGGCGCGCCAGGGCGGCCGCGGCGGCGTCTGGGCCTTGGGCAGGCCTGTAGCCCCGGTCGCCGCCCAGCACGGCCCCACGCGCCTTGGCAGCCCGCAGCGCCGCCCGAGTGCGCTCGCTGATCAGCTCGCGCTCCTTTTGCGCCATGGCGGCGTAGATCCGCATCATCAGGTCATCGGCCCCAGGCATGTCGGCGGTCCGGATCGAGTACCCGTCCTCCAGCAGCTACGACAGGGTGTGCGCCCGCCGGGTGATGCGATCGAGCCGTGCCGCTACCAACACCGCCCCGAGCTGCCGGCAGCGAGCCAGCGCCGCCTGGAAGCCAGGGCGGCGATCATCCTTGCCACTGGCTACGTCAGAGTACTCCGCCACCAGCGTCCAGCCCTGAGCCGCGGCGAAGGCTTGGACTGCGGCTCGCTGGGCCTCCAGGCCAAGGCCGCTCTGGCCCTGCTCGGCGGTCGAGACCCGGTAGAGGCCGACCGCGAGCCTGGCAGCACTGTGCAGCGCCGATCGCATCAGCCGGCCTCCGCGATGCGGTAGATGGTGTAGCTGCCCTTGGCGCCTTGCTTGTTGGGGCCGACCTGCCGGACCCGCTCCAGCACCTCGACGGAGATGCCCTGGCGCTTCTTGAGGCCGGCGAAGAAGCCGCGGACAGTGTGGTTGGCCCAGAGCCGGGGCGCCGGCTGGAGATGGATGAGCGTCGCGGCCGGTTGGTGGACAAGGCCCGGGCCCTGCTGCTGGTCCACCGGCTGGCCCGAGAGGAGCGCGATGCCCGCCTGACCTGGCCGGCCCGTATCGCTACCGAGCTTGCAGCCGAGCTCGGGGTGGATGCGTATCGCCTGCAGACCCTGCTTGACCGACGGCTGCGGACTCACCTCGCCGAGCGGAATGGCGTCCGTGTCGCTGTCGACTGAGGCCCTCGAGGCTGTTGCCGGCTTCGAGGGCTCGGCCGAGATCATCGCGGCCTGGAACGCCGGCCCGGCGTTCCACGCCCGTGTGGCGCTCTCGATCATGGGCTCGGACCGCTATGGCGAGCGGTTCTGAAACCGCCTTAAGCGAGAGGACTATCAGCCCAGCCCGCCACAGCCGTCCCAGACGCTTGTTTCTGCGGGGCAGCTGACGTCTGCCGACGCGTTGACCCTGCCTACAACAACGGCGCCTGCAGTAGCCATTCGTCGCTCGACCGGGCCGGTGCCGCGGGCCTCGCGATATGCACGATAGGGCGGCATGGGGCACAGCAGCCGCCGTAGGTAGCCATCCCTTGGCGGTATAATCGTGCCAAGCGAAGAGGAGGACTTCCCGAGTCATTCACTGCGACCGAGGCTTTGCCGAGTGATCTGCCCGGACTGCCAAGCAGAAGGATGGCTCTCGACGCATCGCTGGCAATGCTCACCGAGCTGATAGGACAAGCTGCTCCGGTAGCATCCAAATCGCCTTCTGCATGCTTCAGCTGAAGCCGGCGGCAGCGAGATGCCGTGGCCCTGGGCACCGACTCCTATCTACCAGCTGGCCGCTGGATTCCGGAAGCCCAGCGGCCAGATTGCATCCAGCCGGGGGACGTGTCGTAGTCTCCAGCGCCGGGCTATGGCCAAGGGTTGGGGGGGGGAAAGATGCGCAACTTCGATCATCCCACACGCTACGGGCGGATTTTTCCTCCGAACACGGCTTGGCTCTCGCAGCGCCCCCAAGAGCCAGCACTGGAGCCAGATCTCTCCGTCATCGATGCGCATCACCATCTGTGGCACCGACCGGACCAGCGCTATCTCCTGCCGGAATTCCTCGCCGACCTGGATACCGGCCACAGGATCACCGCAACCGTCTTCGTCCAATGCCATGCCATGTACCGCGCCTCTGGCCCAGAGGAGATGCGCCCGGTCGGCGAGACGGAATTCGTTTCCGGTATAGCCGCCATGAGCGATAGCGGTGCCTCCGGCCCAACGCGGGTTGCCGCTGGCATCGTCGGCTTCGCCGATCTCAGGCTCGGCGATCGTGTCGAGCCCGTGCTCGAAGCGCATATGCGTGCGGGTGGAGGACGTTTTCGGGGCGTGCGCCATTCCGCCGCCTGGGATGCTGATCCGGTCATTGGAAATGGCCATCCAGCTCCGCATCTGCTTCAGCGGGCAGACTTCCGCGCTGGCCTGCAACGGCTTACCGCCCTTGGTCTTTCGTTCGACCTCTGGGTCTTTCACACCCAGCTGGACGAAGCGCTCGATCTGGTGCGGGCCTGTCCTTCGACCAGCTTCATCCTCGGCCATTGCGGCGGGCCGCTGGGCTACGGCCCGTATGCGAACCGTACGGAGGAGGTGTTTGCTCATTGGAAGGCAGGCATGACCGCGCTGGCGCGGTGCCCCAATGTCGCCGTGAAGCTTGGCGGCATGATGATGCGGCTGGCAGCTTACGACTATGGAGCGCTGCCCCTGCCGCCAACCTCCGCGCAGTTGGCGGCGTATTGGCGGCCCTACATCGAAACCTGCATCGACCTGTTCGGCGCGGATCGATGCCTGTTCGAGAGCAACTTCCCGGTGGAGAAAATGGGTATCGGTTACTCGGAGCTCTGGAATGCCTTTAAGCTTCTCGCGGCAGGCGCCTCGGCCGATGAGAAGCGTGCCCTGTTCTCCGGCACGTCGGAGCGTGTCTACCGATTGCAAGCGGCATCTAGGGCATAGCGATCTCGGGACGAATGAGCCGGCCGGGGATCAGCCTGTTTGATGCCTTATCCGCAACAGGTGCCGTTGGGACGCGAGTTGGCAGCGTCAGCAAGGGTGCGCTTTGCGTACGCAGTACTCAGCACCGACCGGCGCGGTGCATGCTTCTCGGCCGTGCAGGCAGGTGATCGTCGGCGTTGACGCCAAGCGCCGCTTACCCAAACCGCATCCCCTTGCGACAATCTCAGCAGGCGTGATTGCGAACTATGGGCGGAGAGCTCCGGCCCTCCCTATTGCACGGATGGCCGGCTTGACCCGCCGTCAGTTCCTCGCAACCATGACGTGGACGATGCACTGGCGGGGTGCACCTCTGTCGGCGCTGGCTTGCTGTCAGCGGTCGTGGAGCAGGTAGCAGTCGGCTGGCATCCAAGAACTTACGGGATGGATTCGATCCGATGCTGCTGACCCGCCGGCAACTCCTGTCCTCGGCCGGAGCCCTGCCCATATTTGCGTATTCGGGAGCTCGAGCGCAGCCAGGCGTTGCTGTCCCGACTATCAAGATCTGCGTAATGAGCGATCAGTCGGGCCCCTACAGCAGCACCAGCGGCCCGGTTTCCATCGCCTGCGTCCGCCAGGCGGTCGAGGATTTCAACCCGGTAGCTCACGGCTTCAATGTGGAGGTCCTGGCCGGCGACCACCAGAACAAGGCAGATGTCGGGGTGAATCTCACCCGGCAATGGTTCGACCTGGATGGCGCCGACGTCATCATGGACGTATCAAACAGCGCCGTGGCCCTCGCCGTGCAGAATGTCGCGCGGGAAAAGGACAAGATCCACCTGAACTCGGCGGCCGCAACCGCGGACCTGACCGGTAAGGCGTGCACGCCGAATGGTGTGCATTGGACCTATGATTCCTGGATGCTGGCCGCCAGTACCGGCGGCGCGCTGGTGCGCAGCGGCGGCGATAGCTGGTTCTTCATCGTGGCGAATTTCGCCTTCGGCCACGCCCTGGAGCGGGATACGGGAGACGCGGTGCGTCGCGCCGGTGGCAAGGTGCTCGGCCGGGTTGCCCACCCCGCGCCCGGCACCTCCGACTTCTCCTCCTTCCTGCTGCAGGCCCAAGCGAGCCGGGCCAAGATCATCGGCCTTGCGAATGGCGGCGACGATACCGTCAACGTCATCAAGCAGGCAGCGGAATTCGGCATCACCCGCTTCGGCCAGAAGCTTGCGGCGCTGCTCATGTTCGTCAGTGATGTGCATGCCATCGGCCTGCCGACCGCGCAGGGCCTGCTGCTCACGGAGAGCTTCTACTGGGACCTGAACGACCGCACACGGGCCTTCACCAATCGTGTACTGAGCAAGACTGGCGGCATCCGCCCGAACATGAACCAAGCCGGCTGCTATTCCGCCGCGACGCATTATCTCAAGACGGTCGCGCAGATGGGGCCAGCCGAAGCGAAGCGAAGCGGCGCGGCGACGGTCGCGCGCATGAAGGCCCTGGCGACGGACGATGATGCCTTCGGCGCCGGCGCAATCCGCCCGGATGGGCGCAAGCTCCACGACGTGCATCTGTTCCGGGTGAAGTCGCCGGAGGCAAGCCGCGGTCCGTGGGACTACTATGAGCGCATCAGCACCACGCCAGCTGACCAAGCGTTCCGCCCCCTGCGGGAAGGCGGTTGCTCGCTTATTCGCGCATAGGCTACCGCCGAGGGTATTGGCTGCTGCAGCATGAGAGTGTCCTGCAACAGGATCGAATGACGAGTTGAGACCGGCGATGCCGATATCCTCATTGCCGTGTTCCCGGTTTCTCGTCGCTGCTCCTGGAGGAGTGTCGCTGACCGCGACGTCAGGTACCAAACGCCGCGGCATCCTCCGACAGCACGGCCATGAAGGCAGTCCTCTGCTTGAAGTCTCGCGCCCTCTGGTTGAGCCGTGGGGCGGGGTGCCCCTGGATCCGGCCACCGCACCTCCTCCGCCCGACCAAGCACACGATCCAGGCCCGCCGACCCGCCATCGGTCTTGCCGAGCCTGTCCAACAGGCCCGACCGGTCGATCAGGCGATCCACGATAAGGTGGAGGATCGGCACCTCCGTCGCCTCCTCCGTTTGCTCCACCCGCCCGTGGCGGTGCTGGTCGGGCAGCAGCGGGCGCTGTCCATCACCGTGCGAGGTCCGCCGACCCGAAGACGCTGGTCGAAGCCAAAGGAATGGCTGACCGAGGATTTCAGATAGGCGGCGATGCGGTCTCAGATACGCGCGCGTATGATCCTCGCCCCGGTCAACTGGCGCGCAGGTTGACGGCGCGGATCACACCGAGCCAAAGCGCGCGGTCGTTGGCGAGGCGCTGCGTGATGGCCGCACGGTCCTCAAAGCGCGGGGTGAGTCCGCCCTCCGCCATGCGCCGGATGACCGCGGGATCCGCCATGACGCGTCGTACGGCCGCCTCCAGCTGGTCGACCAGCTCAGGCGCCATTGCCTTTTGACCACAAAGCGCAAACCAGCCGACGACGTTGAAGCTCGGGATCAGCCGCGATAACGGTGGCACATCCGGAAAGAGCGGAAAGGGCTCTTCGTCTGAGATCGCCAGCAGCCGCAGCGCGCCTTCCTGTACGTGGCGCGTTACGTCGGCCATGTTTGTGATCATGAAGTCGGTGCGTCCGCCCAGGATGTCGACGATGGCGGGGCTTGCACCGCGATACGGCACATGGACCATATCCACGCCGGTCTTCTGCTTCAGCAGCTCCCCCTGGAGGTGCTGGGCGGAGCCGACCCCAGCTGAGGCGAAGGTTACCTGTCCGGGCCGCACCCGCGCGGCTGAGAGCACGTCCTGTACACTGCGGTAGGGCCCATTCGCGGCGACGACGAAGCCATACGAGGACAGCGCGACATTGGCGATCGGCAGCAGTTCCGTCCCCGGGTCGATGGGCAGGTTTGCGCCAAGAAGCTGCGGCGTGATGGACATGGTGCTCATCGGACAGATGAAGGTCGTGGAGCCGTCCGGAGCGCTTCGTGCCGTTTCCTGCGCGGCGACTATTCCGTTCACACCGGTGCGGTTCTCCACCACGGCACGAACACCAAGGATCGGTCCCAATGCATCTGCGAGTACTCGCGTCACGAAATCCGAGGAGCCGCCAGCGGAGGCCCCACTCAGGATCCGCACCGTGCGTTCCTGCGCCGTACCAGGGGACGTTGTGGCCAACGCGAGCAGGGCAGCGACAATGGCGATATGCCGGCGTATCATGGTGCGATCCTCCCTAAACGGCGCGGATTGTCTCGCATCACCGCGCTCCTTTATCTATTTGCGTCCATTCGGCCGTGGCAGCCGGTGTTCGGTGCAGAAGGCCGCGATAGGGTTCTGACATTGACCCGCCCTGTCAATCTCCGGACATGCTGGAGTTCCGGACCACGACGCAGAACTTCAGCCCGGCGATCCTCGAGCTTGATGCTGCGATGCATTCCGGCACGACGGCAATTCGGCGTTGGAATGATGCGGCGTCAATGTGGCCGGCAAGCCCAACCGACGGGCAATCTTGACCCTACCGAGCAGCAACCGGAGCAGAAAGTCGATGCTGCGATCGCATTGACAGTGGCGGTGGGCCGGACCATGGCAGAGAGCGGGCAGGGCGATATCACGGACTTCCTGCGCAACCGGTGACCGTATGACGAGGCGGTGCTTGGCAAAGCGCCGCATGTCCGACGCACACCGACCACCGTTGCTCGGTGGTGAACAGGGACAGGCGAGCGGGCCTGGCGAGGGCATAGCGGGCCGACGGCGTGCTACAATCTCTGCCCCCTGCATCTCAAGGAGGGTCGGATGGCACACTCCCTTGTCGGTCGGCGTCCAATGCTCGCCCTTGGGGGCGCCACGCTTGGGCTGGTTGCCCGCGGGACCGCCTACGCCCACCACGGCTGGAGCTGGGCCGAGGATGAGCAGATCGAGCTTCGCGGCACAATTCGGGAGATCTACATCGGCCACCCGCATCCTACGCTTCGCGTCGAGACCGCCGAGGGCCTCTGGCTCGTCGAACTCGGCAATCCCCGCCAAACGGAGCGCGCCGGCTTCACCGAGGCCTCGGCTGCAGCTGGCGATCAGGTGCTTGCGCTCGGCAATCGCTCCCGGACACGTGAGGATAAGCGGCTGAAAGCGGTGCGTATCACTGTGCGAGCGCGAACCTATGACATCTACCCCGAGAGGATCCGCGCTGGCTGAGCCCGCCGGCGGTGCTGGATGCGATCGCAGGTTGGCCCATCGGGGCTTGGCTGCGTGCCTCGGACATCGCCTATCCCCTGGTGAATGCGGCCCACATTGCCTCGATTGGGCTGCTTCTGGGCGCGATTGTCACCTTGGACCTGCGTCTCCTCGGGGCCTTCCGGGTGCATCCCATTGGACATCTTGCGCCGCCGCTCGTGCGTGTTGCTGCGGCTGGCCTCCTGGCCGCAGCGGTGACAGGCCTGCTGCTGTTCAGTACTCGGCCTGTCATCTACATGGAGAATCCGGCGTTTCTTGCCAAGCTTGCCCTGGTCGGCCTCGCACTGCTGAATGCCCTGGCGCTCCGCCTGCATCCCTGGTGGCACAGCGGCACATACCAAGGCGAGGCCCCAGCGACAGTTCGGGTCGCGGTGGCAGTCTCACTCGTCGCTTGGCCGTCTGCCGTCGTCGCGGGGCGCTGGATCGGATTCCTCCAGTAATTGCCGGACCTGTGCCGAATCTGCGCGGAATGAACTTTACGACCACTCAGCTCGCGTTCCTTCTGCGCCATGGTGGCGTAAATGCGCATCATCGGCGAAACGGGCGACACTGACCGTCTCCCGCCGGGACGGGTCGTCGCGGTAGCATCGGGCCATGAGTAGCCACGCCGATTTCGTGCCCTTGCCCCTCCCCTCTGCCACGTCTGAGCGCGAGCCGGCCCCGTGCAGGATCAGCCTGCACTTCAGCCGCCGTCCGGCGAGCCTGGCAGGATGACCCAAGCCGGTCGCCCGGCCCCTTCCCCGAGCCCGGACTTGGCGTCTGCCGTGCAGGCCCCGAGAGGGCCGGCCGTTGTGCCAAGTGGCTGCCATGGCTGGCTGGCACGCTTCCCGCCTGGCCACTTCGCCTTCGTCATGGCGACCGGCATCGTCTCCCTTGCCGCCCACCTCCAGGAGGTGCCGCTGGTCCCCGTAGCGCTGTTCGCGCTTAGCCTAGTCGCCTACCCGGCGCTGCTGGCGATCACGCTAGCGCGGCTGATGCGGCACCCTTCTGCCCTGCTCCGCGACCTGGCCGACCATGCGGTGGGCCCGGGCTTTCTGACCATGGTCGCCGCGACCGGCGTGCTCGGGGCCCAGTTCGCCTCCCTGACCCCGTTCCGTGGGATTGCCCTGGTGCTGTGGCTGTGGGCCATCCTGCTCTGGGTCGCCCTACTCTACGGCTTCATTCTCGCAGCGACACTGGCCAGCCCGAAGCCGCCAATCGAGCGGGGGCTGAGCGGAGCTTGGCTCCTGGTTACGGTCTCGACCGAAGCGCTCTGTGTCCTCGGCACCTCGGTTGCCGACTTGCTGCCGCGGCCGGAGGTTGGATTCTTTGCCTGCGTCTGCCTCTTCCTGCTCGGCGGGATGTTCTACACGGTCCTGATCGTGCTCATCCTCTACCGCTGGCTCTTCCTTGAGATGACCCCGGCAATGCTAGCGCCACCCTACTGGATCAACATGGGTGCAGTGGCGATTGCCACCCTCGCCGGCGCCGACCTCCTGCTCTACGCGCAGGGCCATCCCGGCGCCCTGGGCTTCCAGCCCTTCATCACCGCGCTGACAACGGGCTTCTGGGCCACGGCGACCTGGTGGGTGCCGCTGCTGGCCTTGCTGACTGCCTGGCGGCATGCGGCCGGGAGGATACCCTTGGCCTACGACCCGCAATATTGGTCCATGGTCTTCCCGCTCGGCATGTACACCGCCGCGACCGCGACCTTCGCGCGAGTGGCCGGCCACGACTTCCTCCTGCTGGTCCCGCAACTCTTCGTCTGGGTGGCGCTCGTGGCCTGGCTCGCCGCCTTCGTCGGACTTCTGCTGCGGGCGGCGCAGGTGGCGGTGGCAGCCCGGCGCTGAAGGTCAAGGCCTGCCTGGCCTGGGATGGCTGGCGGCTCGGATCCGCCTCGGGCCGCGGCTCGGCCGCGGCCCGCCCAGCCCTGAGCGCCGCCAGAAAGAACATCATGGCGAAGGCGGTCTCGTGCCAGACGCTGATCAGCGCCAGCACCGGCAGAGCGGTGGCCTCGTCGCGCAGCCAGTTTACGCTGCCAAGACCGAGCGTTGCCAGCGCCTGGTTCGCCATGCCAAAGGACGGGTGCAACAGCATCTGCCAAGCGATGGACATGGCCGCGAGCGCGGCGATGTAAAAGCAGAAAGAAGATGGTCGGGTAAATCGTGCGGCCGCGTCCGCAGCCCTGCAGCAGCAGTGCGCGCCCAAGGCCGAGGCCCAGCGCGCCGGGCACCACCATCAGAACCTAGCATGCAGTGACGAGTACGGAGGCGCGGAACTCCGGACCTGCCGGCAGCGCGCGGACGTTCACGAGCCCGACGCAATTCGGTGGATCGCCACCGAGTTGCCAGTCGGTGAAGGCGGTGCCAAGCACGCGCAGCAAGCCTATCCGGCGCAGGTTGCGGCCCCAGGCCTAGTGCTACTCCACTAGTGCCATCTGGCGTGGATCGAATTCCAGCCAGACAGCCTCACCCACCTCGTGCACCTGCAGCGGCGGGGCCGTGACACGCAGCTTGATACCGCTGCCTCGGGGTTGGATCAGGTAATCCCAGGTCTCGCCAAGGAAGACGCGCTGCGTCACTGTACCGGGCACCACCGGCCGGCCCGTAGCGCCCGCGGGCTGCGTCCGGTGCAGGCCGATGCTCTGGGGCCGCACGGAGAGCAAGACGGAGCGGTTGGCGCCGTTCAGTGAGGCATCCACTTGGCCCGCCTGGAAGGCGACGCCATCGAAGCCGATCTCGCCGGCCTCCAGCTTCGCCTCGAGCAGATTGGTGCGGCCGATGAAGCCGGCCACGAAGCGGGTCTTCGGCCTGGTATAGAGCAGGTGCGGCGCGTCGACCTGCTCGATCCGGCCGGCATGCATCACCGCGATCCGATCGGAGGTCGCCATCGCCTCCGCCTGGTCGTGCGTGACATAAACCGTGGTGATGCGGAATTCGTTGTGCAGGCGGCGGATCTCGAAGCGCATCTCCTCCCGCAGATTGGCGTCGAGATTGGAGAGCGGCTCATCCAGGAGCAGCACAGCGGGCTTCACCACGATGGCTCGCGCCAGTGCCACGCGCTGCTGCTGCCCACCGGAGAGTTCGGCCGGGTAGCGCCCGGCCAGATGCCCCATCTGCACGACCTCCAGGATCTCGGCGATTCTGCGCTGCACCTCGGCCGCCGGCAGCTTGCGCAGCTTCAGGCCGAAGCCGACATTCTCCGCAACCGTCATGTTTGGCCAGATGGCATAGCTCTGGAAGATCATGGACATCTGGCGCCGCTCGGGTGGCATGACAGAACCCGGCATGGAGATGACCTTACCGCCCATCTCCACCGTGCCATCCGTCGGCTCGATGAAGCCGGCGATCATGCGCAGCGTCGTGGTCTTGCCGCAGCCGGAGGGGCCGAGCAGGGAGACGAACTCGCCCTCGTTCAGGGTCAGGTTGATGTGGTCCACGATCACCATCTTGCCGTAGGCCTTTGTCAGGCCCCGGAGGGAAAGGTGGGACATCCCTAGTTCCTCCGTAGCATGAAGTCGCGCCCGACCAGCTTCATGCCGATGCCGACGAGCACGAGGGTGATCAACAGCAGCAGACCACCGAAGGCGGCCAGCACCTCGAAATTGCCGGCTTCGCTCAGGTCGTAGAGAAGGACGGACATGGTTCGCGTCCGCGGCCCGACCAAGAAGATTGCTGCGGAGAGTTCCCGTGTGGCGACGATGAAGACGATCAGCCAGCCGCCGAGCAATGCTTTTTTCAGCAGCGGCGCCGTGACATGCACGATAGCGTGCAGCCGGCCGCTGCCCAGGATGCGTGCCGCTTCCTCCATTTCGGGATGCACGGTTCGTACCGCAGCGGCCGAATTGGCGTAGGCGATGGGCAGGAAGCGCGCCGTGAAGGCGAAGATTATGATGGCCGCCGTGCCGTAGAGCGCCAGCGGCGGCGAGGCATAGGCTGCGTAGAAGCCAATGGCCATGACAATGCCCGGGATGACAAAGGGGGCCATGGCCAGGAACCCGAGCGCATCACCGAAGGGCACCAGGCGGCGTTGCACGATGTAGGCGACCAGTAGCGCGATCAGCACAGCCATGGTCGCGGCGGAGGCTGAGAACCAGATCGTGTTCCAGATCGAGGTCAGCGCCATCTCGTGCTCAAAGATCAGGTGCTGATAGTTACGCAAGGTGAAGTTGTCCAGGCTGATCCCGCGCCCCCAGGCCTTGGCGAAGGAGGCCTGCACCAGGATGCCTAACGGCATCACCACCGACAGCAGCCCGACCAAGGCACACCAGGCGAAGAGCAGCCAGCGCCAGGGGCCAAGCTTGATCGGCCGCCGCTCACCGCCCTTGCCAGTCTGAGAGACGAAGCCCTTGCGCGCAAGAAGCAGCTTCTGCGCCACGATCATGCCCACCGTAATCAGTAGCAGCGGCATGGCATAGGCGGCCGCGACCTCGACCCGCACCGGATATTCGAAGAATTGCCAGAGCTGTGTCGTGACCACGTTGATGCGCGCCGGTATGCCGATGAGGGCTGGCGTGCCGAACAGCGCGATGGTTTCCAGAAACACCACCACGAAGGCGCCAAGGATCGCCGGCCAGACCAGGGGCAGGGACACCTTGCGCATCGCCGTCCAGGTGCCGGCGCCAAGAATGTTGGCGGCATCCTCCATCTCCGAGGAGATGAGGTCCAGGGCCGCCTTGACGAAGATGAAGACCAGCGGGAAGGAGTGCAGCGCGATGACCAGCGCCAGTCCCTCGAAGCTGAAGATGTTGAAGAGCGGGCCTTCCGCCCCCGTCGCCCAGCGCCAGAAGCGGTTGGCCGCACCTGAATTCGGACCTGCCAGCAGCATCCAGCCTACCGCGCCGAGGTAGGGCGGCATGACGAAGGCACCCATCACCACGCCCCAGGTGAGGCCCTTGCCAGGCATGTCGGTGCGCGACACCGCCCAGGCCATCGGCACTGCCAGCGCCACCGACAGCGCGGCGGAAGCGAGGCCGAGGGTCAGCGAATTCACCAGCGCATCGACGTAGCGCGCACGGCCGTAGGCGGTGACGTAGTTGGAGAGGGTGAACTCGCCCGTGCCTTGCGTCTCGAAGCTCACGGCGAAGAGCTTGGCCAAGGGCGCCACCACCAGGAACAGCAGCGCCACAATCAGCAGCAGCCAGACCAGTGCTACCGGTTCGACATGGCGCAGCCGTCCGAGCAGGCCCAGGCGATCGGTGCCGCGGGCCTCGCCCACGGGTTCGGGAAGGGAGGCGGCAGTGTCGGGCATGTCAAATACCGAACGTGTCGCGCCAGAGTTCGCGGACCTCTGGCACGCCCTTCTCCTGCTCATCCTGGCTCGGCGCAATCAGCTTCACCTGGTCCAGCGGTAGAGAGCCTTCGGCCGCCGGTACATCCGGCCGCAACGGCTCCCCGAACAGGCGCCGTATGACCTGTGACATCTCCGGCCCGGTTTGGTACTCCATGAACAGCTTGGCCGCGTTCGGATGCGGCGCGTTCGACGGGATCGCAGAGGGCGCGATGGTGGCTAGCGTGCCCTCAGTCGGGTAGATCAGCCGCAACGGGTTGCCGCGCGACATGCTGAGCAGCATGGTTCCGGCAGGGACGCAGATGCCGATGCTGCGCTCCCCGGCATTCAGCAGGGTAACCGGGTCCTGGCTGGAGCGGCCAATCTGCGGCCGGTTCCGCTCCAGACGCTTGAAATAGTCCCAGCCATACATCTTGCGCATCTGCACGGCCCAGACGCCGATGGCACCGCTGAAGCCCGGATGGCCCACGGCCACCTGGTCCTTCCACTTCGGGTCGAGCACATCAGTCCAGCTCTTCGGTGCATCGGCCTCCTTTACCTTCTGGACGTTATGGCCCAGCAGGAACAGACCGAGGAAGCTGGTCTGGTAGTAGTTGTCGGGGTCGGCGACGCGGATTGCTTCCAGCAACCCGTCCGCGTTCCTGGGGCGGAACTGCAGCAGCCGCCCCTCTCGCTTCAACATGGTGAAGTGGCCGGTGTTGGTGGAGCTGAAGACATCGCATTGCGCCACCCGCGCCCGCGCATCCTGCGACAGGCGCTGGAAGGCGACCTGGGAGGTGCTGCGCACCACGTTGCAGCGCACCCCGGGATACCGCTCCATGAAGCCGCGGCCCACCGCCTCCGACCCCTCCGCGCTGTACTGGCCGGAGTACCAGGTAATCTCGCCCTCGCGCTTGGCAGCCTCATAGAGTTCGCGCTCATGCTGGGGCAGATTCTCCGCCGCACCTCGGCGAATGATCGCGAAGCTGGCTACCGTGGCGCCCAGGCCTGTGCCCAGCACCCCGCGGCGTGAAACCTGCGGCATGTGACGTTCCCTCTGCAACTATTCTTCGTCTTTGGGAAGCTAGCAGAGCTTGGCCCCGCGCCAGATGCCAGCCCCGGCGTCGCCAGATCAGCGGTCTGTGAAGGCCGGAGGCGCTTTGCACTGAATGTGCGGCGGCCCTCGGCGTAACTCGGTCGATCTCGGCCCAGTCGAGCAGCCCGGCGAGGTCCGCCAGCGACGATGCCGAGCGCAGCTCCGGCCGCGCAATGAGATCCTCTCACCCGGTCCGTCGCCGCCCCTTGGCCGCCTCCTGCCGCCGACGTCATGGAATCAGAGCGCGCCGCGTCGCCTCAAGCGCATCCGCGCACAGTCTCCTCACAACTTGTCTCTTCTGACCAGATCGCCGCGCTGAGGATCGCCTGATCGCCGCCAAGCAGGCCAGGCGGAAGGCCGGCCAGAAGCGGGTCGGGCTGATGATCCCGATCCGCCCTGAGCCAGAGAAGGCGTTAGCGGCCTGGCCGAGCCGGCACAGCGTGATCGTGGCCGACGCCTTCGGCAACCCCTTCAGGCGCGCCATCGAGGCGAGAGGTGCCAATCTGCTCTACCTCCCGCCCTACAGCCCGGACTTCAACCCCATCGAGCAGGCCTTCGCCAAGCTGAAAGCCATGCTGCGCAAGGCGGCTGCGCGCACCCTCGATGACCTCTGGCACACCATCGGCCGCATCAGCCCGATGAGGCGCGGCGGTTCGTCTATTGCAGCCTCGCTGGCGCTGTGGCGCTGCCCGCCTTTGTCATTTTCCGCATCCTCCTGTTCGGCGTGCCGACGCTGTTGAGGCTGAGGCCGGTTAGCTTGAGCGGGAGGTGGAGAAGCTTCTTGTCCGCATCGTGGAGGCGTCGAGCGCTTCGGTCATCACCCTATGAGCGGCGGATCGAGAAGCTGGAGACGCAGAAGGCGCTGATGCGTGAGCGCATCGCCAACTGCGGCAAGCCCATGCAGAGTTTTGGCGACGCCTATCGAACCGCGTTCGACTTCCTCGCAAACCCTTGCAAGCTTTGGGAATCGGAGAGGATCGAGGACCGCCGCGCGGTGCTCAAACTCGTCTTTGCCGACCATCTGCCCTACATGCGGGGCGAGGGATATCGAACCGACAAAATCTCCATGCTGTTCAGGTTGCTAGGAGACGATCAGATGCTTGAAAAGGGAATGGTGCCCAGGGGCGGAATCGAACCACCGACACTGCGATTTTCAGTCGCATGCTCTACCAACTGAGCTACCTGGGCCCATAGCGCACCCAAGGGGCGCCGGCAGAGGCCGCGGGAGATAGCGGAAGCCCGCGCATCTGTCCACCCGGGGAAGATAGGGTTTTCCACCGAGGCCCCCGACCTCAGCCCTCCTCCTCCTCCGCCACGGCCTCCCCGGGCACCACGTAATCCCCGGCCAGCCAACGGCCGAGATCCACCTGCCGACACCGGGCGGAGCAGAAGGGGCGGAAGCGGCCCTCCGGGTCACGCTCCCCGGTGGGGGTGCCGCAGACCGGGCAGGGGCGCGGTGGGCGCTTCGGCGGCTCATCCGCCATGGGGCATCTCCTCGATGGTCCAGCCCGCGAGAGGCAGGGAGGGGTCGGGGCGCAGGGTCAGTTTCCGGGTCATGGCGGCCTCGGCCTCCGCCAGGGCGCCGGGCAGCCCCTGCAACGCCGCCAGCACCACGGGGGCGACGCGCAGCGCCAGTCGCCGTCCCGGCACCGCCGCATCCTCCCGCACCGCCTGGCGCAGCGCGGCGAGGCCAGGGGTCAAGGGCCCGGCCAGCACCTCATGCAGCGGCGGATGCACCCGCTGCCGCCTTATCTCGAACAGGCCGAGCGGCCCGAGGCCGAGCAATTGCGCCAGCCCGTCCCGTGCCAGCGCCTTGCCCAACGGCTCCGCATAGGCGGCGCGCTGCTTCACCGAAAGCCCGGCGAGGTCGAGCAGGATGCCGCCCGCCAGCCGCCGCAGCCGGACCTGCCGCGCCGACTCGGCCACTGCCAGCAGGTTGAAACGCTGCTGCGCCGCCCGGTCCTGGCCCGCCACCGGCCCGGCATCGACATCGATGGCGGTCAGCGCCGGCGTCGGGTGGATCAGCAGCCGGCCGCCGCCCGGCAGCGGCACCTCGGGCTCCGCCAGGGCGGCGAATTCCCCATCCAACGCCGCGTCGAAGACCGGCTGGTGGCTGAGCACCACCCGCCCCTCCCCCAGCGCCGCCCGCAACCGGGCGGCGAGCGCCGGCCCATCCGTCACCACCGGCGCGGTCGGCAGGGCGCGGGCCAGGCGCAGCGCTGCCTCCGGCCCCTGCGCCAGCAGCTTCGGTGGCCCCTCGGCCGGCCCCAGCGCCGCCTCGGCGGCCGAGAGCCGCGCCGTCAGCCTTGGCCCCTTGCCGCCCTGCGCCGCGCGGCTGACCCGCACCAGCACCCCCTGCCCCTCGGAAAGCCCGCCGCGCTTCCCCGGCATCTCGCCATCGGGCAGGAAGCCCGTCTCCCCGCCTTCCAGCGCCAGGAACGCCCCCGCCATGGCCGGCGCCAGGGCCGAGACCCGCGCCCGGTGCACATCCCCCACCCCATCCGGCCGCGCCGGCCGTTCCACCCAAGCCTCCCGCAGCTCGTCGCCGGAGAGCAGCACGACCCGCACCTCTCCTGGCGACACGCTCGCCAGAATGCGCAGCCCCTTGCCGCCCGCCGCTGCGTTCAACCTCCTGTTCTCCCGCTTGGTTGGAGGGCCGTTCTCCCGTCCCGGCACCACGCCGAGCGGGAACCGGCCTTAAAGCCGAAGGCTAGGCCGATCAAGGGACTGGCAAGGGGCACTTCGGATATGGGGCGGGATAGCCGGGCCGCGGGATATCATTCGAGGGAGGCGGCCTTTTCGCCGCTCAAGCGGCGCGTGCTTCATCCGGAAGCGCATCCCAGAGGACCCCTTCAAAAGGCCCCCGGCAAGCAGTTCACAGCAAGCTCCTTGGCCCCAAGGATGAGGTGGAGGTGCCATCACGGCGCGGCTGTTCGCCGGCTTCGCCGCGCCCATCCCCTGCCCGCACCACCCACGCAAACCGAGGCCGGCACCCGGCCTCAAACGGCCCGGGTCGCGCTCCCAGGTCGTGCTAAAGCACCTTGTTGGTCTTCGGGTCGATCAGGTGCATCTTCGCCATGTCCGCCGCCAGCGGCAGCTTCCGCCCCGGCGCCGCCGGCGTCGCCGGGTCGAGCCGGGCGCAGATCTCCGCCCCCTCGATCCAGAAATGCGCCAGCGTCTCCATGCCCATCGGCTCCACCACCTCCGGCACCGCCTCCAACACCGCCATGTTCTCGCGGTGATCGTTCGGCCGCACCTCCGTCAGGTGTTCGGGGCGGATGCCGAACAGCAGCTCCCGCCCCAGATGCGCCTGGTAACGGGCGGTGCGGTCCTGCGGCACCGGCAAGGCGGCGCCGCCTGGCAACTGCACCTGCAGTGCCGAGCCGCTCTGCTCCAGCCGGCAGGGAATGAAATTCATCGCCGGGCTGCCGATGAAGCCGGCGACGAATTTGGTCGCCGGGTTGTGGTACAGCTCCTGCGGCGGGCCCACCTGCTCGATGACGCCGTGGTTCATCACCACCACGCGGTCGGCCAGCGTCATCGCCTCCACCTGGTCGTGGGTGACGTAGATGGTGGTGGTCTTGACCGTCTGATGAACCTTCTTGATCTCGGTGCGCATCTGCACCCGCAGCTTGGCATCGAGGTTCGACAGCGGCTCGGCGAACAGGAACACCTTGGGGTCGCGCACGATGGCGCGCCCCATGGCCACGCGCTGGCGCTGCCCGCCGGACAGCGCCTTCGGCTTGCGGTCCAGCAGCATGCCGATATCGAGGATGCGCGCCGCCTCCTTCACCCGCCGGTCGATCTCCGCCTTCGGGAATTTCCGCAGCATCAGCCCGAAGGCCATGTTGTCGTACACCGTCATATGCGGATAGAGCGCGTAGTTCTGGAACACCATGGCGATGTCCCGGTCGCGCGGCGGGATGTCGTTGACCAGGGCGCCGCCGATGGCGATGTCGCCGGCCGAGATCTCCTCCAGCCCCGCGATCATGCGTAGCGTGGTGGACTTGCCGCAGCCGGACGGCCCGACGAGGACGACGAATTCGTGGTCGGCGATGTCGAGGTCGATCCCCTTCACCGCCTGCACGCCGCCTTCGTATTCCTTGACGATCCTGCGCAGGGTGACCTGAGCCATCGGGTTCAGCCTTTCGTCGCGCCGGCGGTCAGGCCGGCGATGTAGTAATCCATGAGGAAGGCGTAGACGATCACCGGCGGCAGCGCCGCCAGCAGCGCGCCGGCCATGAGCTGCCCCCAGGCGAAGGTGTCGCCGCGGATGAGCTGGCTGACCACGCCGATGGTGAGCGGCATGGAATCCGGCTGGGTGATGAAGGCGGTGGGATAGACGAAGGCCGCCCAGGAGACGGTGAAGGCGAAGATCGTCGCCGCGATGATGCCGGGCAGCGCGACGGGGATGAAGATCTTCGTCAGCATCTGCATCCAGTTGGCGCCATCGATCAGCGCCGCCTCGTCCAGCTCCTTCGGGATGGAGGCGAAGTAGCCGATCATGATCCAGGTGCAGAAAGGCACGGTCAGCGTCGGATAGACCAGCACCAGCCCCCAGATGGAGTTCAGCAGGCCGAGCCCGCCGACGATCTGGTAGAGCGGGATGAAGAGCAGCGTATCCGGCACCAGGTAGGTGAGGAACACGCCGGTCGCCAGCACCTGGCTGCCGAAGAAGCGCATGCGGGCGAGGGCGAAGGCCGCCAGCACGGAGATCACCATGGTGATCGCCACCACCAGCACGGTGACGATGATGGAGTTGTAGAAGAACCCACGGAACATCGGGTCGCCGAGGATCTGCGCGTAGTTCGAGAAGGTGATCTCGGAGATCGACCAGGGGCTGCGGCTGAGATCGGCGATCTCCGCGCTGGTCTTCAGGCTGGTGAGCAGCATGTAGAGCGGCGGCCCCAGCATGAAGATCGCCGCGATGATGAGGGAGATGTAGGCGGTGACCAGCGCCCAGCGCCGCTCCCGCCGCAGGCTGCCGATCTTCCGGCCGAGGCCGGGGAGGACATCGGAAGGACGTGCCGCGGTGGCCGACATCACGCCATCTCCTTCTGCCGGCGATTGACCCCGCGCAGGACGAAGAAGGCGACCACGGCCAGCAGCGGGAACATGAAGAGGCTGACGGCGGCGCCGCGCGGGATGTTCCCGGACAGCACGCCCACCTGGAAGGCATAGCTCGCAAACACATGCGTCAGGTCGCGCGGCCCGCCATTGGTCAGCACCCGGACGATGTCGTAATTCGCGAAGGTGACGATCAGGCTGAACAGCACGGTGATGGAGATGATGTTCCGCATCATCGGCAGCGTCACATGGACCAGCCCCTGCCAGCCGGTGGCGCCGTCGATGGCGGCGGCCTCATAGAGCTGGTCCGGCACCGATTTCAGCGCCGCCAGATACATGATCATGAAGAAGGGCGCGCCGTACCAGACATTGACGATGATGACCGAGATCCGCGCCCACCAAGGCTCGCCCAGCCAGGGGATGGAAGGCCCGCCGAAGGCGTTCAGCAGCCAGTTGATGGAGCTGTAGGAGGGCTCGAACATCCACCACCAGCCGAGGGTCGAGAGCGCCGGCGGGATCACCCAGGGCACCAGCAGCATGCCGCGCCACTTGCGCTGCCCCTTGCTGGGGATGTGGTGCAGCATATGCGCCAGCCAGAAGCCGATCAGCGCCTTCAGCAGCACCGCGGTGATGGCGAAGAAGCAGCTCTGCCAGATCACCCCGCGGAAGGTCTCGTTTTCGAGCAGGATGTCGAAGTTCTCAAGGCCGATGAAGGCCGTCATGCGCCGGTTCAGCGTCGCCAGGTAGATGGCGTAGCTGGCCGGCCAGGCGACCAGCCCGCCGATCACCGCAATCAGCGGCAGCGTCATCAGGAAGGCGACGGTGGAGCGCCGCCGGGCGAAGCGGCGCAGGCTACTGCTCCGCGCTGCCGAGGCCGGGGCGCGGCCGGGGGCAAGAGCGGCGGACGCGTCTGAGGGCATGGACGCTATACTCCCTGCTGGGCCCGTTCCCGCTTCGTTGGCGGGTGGCCCCTGTTATCCCGGCACCGCCGGCGGGCCCGGGGCCGCCATGGCAGCCCCGTGGCCCTGCAGCGGAAAAGCGCGAATTCCCGCGGGCAAACAAGAAAAGGCCGCGTGAGGCGGGGGATGCCCCCGCCTCACACCCGGTCGGACCCGGCGCCTCAGCCGCGCCGCATGTTGTTGATCTCGCGCTCCAGCCAGCCCATGGCCTGATCCACCGTCTCGCCGCCCTGGGCGACCCGGGCGATGACCTTGGTGTTCAGCGCCTGGATGTACATCTGGCTGGCCAGCTCCGCCGGGGCCGGGCTGAAGGCGATGGAATACTTCGCCTTGTGGTGCGGCTTCAGCGGGTAGTTGAAGATGCTGCCGACCGGCGGCCCCTCGCGCTCCCACACCTTGAAGTCGGCCATGCTGTCGAAGGGCGGGATGTCGTAGCCGCCGCTCTTGTTGGTGATCGCCTCGGAGCTGTCGCGCTGGCCGATGAACTCCAGCAGCTCCTTCGCCGCCGTCTTGTTGCGGCCGAAGGCCCAGATGCCGGTAGTATAGGGCAGGTAGGCGAGAAAGCGCCCCTCAGGCCCGGCCGGCATCGGGATGGTCCAGCACTTCTCGGCCACCTGCGGCGCATCCCGCTTGGCCACCGCCCAGGCGGAGGGCGGGTTGAACACCAGGGCGGAGCGGCCGGAGATCAGCGCCCGGTTGTTGGATGCGTCGTCCCAGGCCCAGACGTCGTTCGGCAGGACTTTCGAGAGCCGCACCGCATATTCGATGGCGGTCTTCAGCTTGGCGTTACCCCGCACCGTCGGCTTGCCGCTGGCGTCGGTGATCGCCGCGCCGTAGCTGAGGAAGAGCGCGCCGACCCAGTCCACCGCATCGGTGAACTGGCCCATCGGCAGGCCGAAGGGCACGCCGGCCGCGTTGCACTTCTCGGCGGCGGTCAGGAAGGTGTCCCAGGTCCAGGTGTCGGCACCCGGCCCGGCCTGGTTCGCCGCCGGCCACATCGCCCGCACGTCGATCCCGGCATGCTGCTCCATCAGGTCGAAGCGCACGCAGGCCGGCTTGGTCTGGGTGCCGCTGGTCGCCGGCACGCCGCGCCACTTCCCGCCATGCTTGCCGAGGAACTCGGCGATCGGGTTGATCGGGCCGTATTTCGCCACCAGCCGCTGGATGACGTCGTCCACCGGCTCCAGCTGGTCGGCATAGGCACCGACATCCCAGGGGGTGAGGGAGATGCCGTCATGCCCGTTGCGGGACTGGGCCTGGGCGGCAGCGGTAAGTTGAAGCTGGTTGCCAGTGGTGTTGATGAAGTCGAGCTGAACGTTGACCCGGTTCTGCTCCCCCCATTTGGCGCAGAGCTCCTTCAGCGCATCATTGCTGCCTGGTACCCAATGGTCCCAGAAGGCGAAGCGCAGCGTGCCGCCGGTGCCCTGCGCATGCACCATGGGGGCGCCCAGCGCCCCCGCCGCCAGCACCCCGGCCCCCGCCCGCAGCGTTTGCCGCCGGGTCACCCCGGCCAGGGTGAATCCCTTCTCAGACATACTTCGTCTCCCTTGCGCGGCGGGCATACCCCACCGGTCGTTTGCACTGGCCTGTACCGACCATGATACGAGAGTAGTGCCTTCTCCCCCGGCGTGACAACGGGTCGCCCCCGGGCGTGATGACGCGGCATGATGATGCGTGGCCGGGAGGAACATCCGGCCACAGGGCCCGTTCAGCTCCCGTCGGACGGAGGGGCCAGCGCATGCAGGAGGAGCCGGCCGAGACCGTCATCCCCATCCTCGAGGAAAGGCTGAAGGTGACGCGCGCGACCCGGGCGACCGGCCGCGTCCGCATCACCCTGGCCACCGCGACCGAGGAGCGGGTGGTGGAGGAGGTGCTGCGGCAGCGCAGGGTGGAGATCACCCGCATACCGGTCAACCGGCCGGTCCCGGCGCCGCCGCCGGTGCGGGAGGAGGGTGACACCCTCGTCATCCCGGTGCTCGAGGAAGTGCTGGTGGTGGAGCGCCGCCTGATGCTGCGGGAGGAGGTGCGGCTGCGCCTGGCCCATGGCGAAAGGCAGGAGGTGAAGCGCATCGCGCTGCGCCGCCAGGAGCCCGTGATCGAACGCCTGCCCCCCGATCCGCAACAGCAGGAGAGGCTCATGACACGCATGATCACTGGCTTGTTCGATTCCCGCGCCGAGGCCGAGCGCACGGTGGAGACGCTGGTGCAGCAGCACGGCATCGACCGTGACCGCATCACCGTTCACGCTGCCGGCGAGGAGAATGCGACGGCGGGGACGATGGAGCGCCGCGACGAATCGCATCACGGCTTCCTGGCCTCGCTGCGCGACCTGTTCCTGCCGGAGGAAGACCGCGCCACCTATGCGGAGGGGTTGCGCCGCGGCGGCATCATGGTCTCCGTCCGGGCGGAGGAGGCGGAGCTGGAGGCGGTGATGGACGCCTTCGAGCGGCATGGCGCCGTGGACCTGGATGCCCGCGAATCCGAATGGCGCGCCGGCGGCTGGACCGGCGAGGAAGCCGGCACCGCGCCGATGTCCAGCTATGGCGGCGATGCGGTGCTGGGGCCGAGCAGCGATGGCGAGCGCACGGGCATGGCGGCGCAGCCCATGCCGGCCACGCCGCCCATGCCGGCGCCGCAGCCCGCACCGGCAGCGGGAGCCGCCGCTGCGGGCGGCACGACGATGCCGGCCACCGGCGTCTCCGCCGATAGGGCCTCCGACGGCGGCGAGGTGATTCCGCTGGTGGAGGAGCGGCTGCGCGTCGGCAAGCGGGAGGCGCAGCAGGGCCGCGTCCGGGTTCGCAGCTATGTGGTGGAAACCCCGGTGCAGGAGCAGGTGCAGCTGCGCCAGGAGCATGTGGAGGTGGAGCGCCGGCCGGTGGACCGCCCGGCGACCGCGGCCGATGCGGCAGCCTTCACCGAGCGCAGCATCGAGGCGACGGAAACCTCCGAGGAGGCCGTCGTCAGCAAGGAGGCCCGGGTGCGGGAGGAGGTGCGGCTGCGCAAGCAGGTGGAGGAGCGGACCGAGACCATCTCCGACACGGTGCGCCACACCGAGGTGAAAGTGGAGGACGACCGCGCCCCCACCCCCGCCCCTGGCACCGCGCCGCGGACGACCCGCGACCCGGAACGCTGACGCCGCCCTGCTGAGCCGGGATGCACCGCCCGGCGGGCGGCGCGCCCGGGCCGCCCGCCCCCGGACCGGCCCGCGCCTTCACCGGCATCCCAGCGGGCACCACGGCGGCACAGGCGCTTGGCGGCGGCTATCGCCAGGCGCCCCTCACCGTCCGCCCGGCGCTTGCCGGCAGACGCGGCGTGGCGGAGGATGGCGGCATGGGCCGGCATGCCGTCATTCTGCTGGAGGTGTCCGCACCCTGCGCCTGGGGCAGCGCCGCCTGATGCGCCTTGGCCTGCTGCATCACCGGAAGGTGCTGCTCTTCGCCGCCGGGCTGGCGCTGCTGAGCGGCGGCCTGCTTTGGGAGCTCGGCCAGCCTGCGCCGCGGGCCATGCTGATCGGCTGGTCCCTCGGCGTCGCGGCCTGGATCCTCGCGACCGTCAACCTCATGCGCCAGGCAACGCCCGAGATGCTCCGCCGCCGGGCGGAGGAGCTGGACGAGGGCGAGGGCATGGTGCTGGCGGCGAGCCTCGCCGCCGCCCTGGCCTCGCTGGTGGCGGTGGCCTGGCACCTGGCGGCGGGCCGCGACGCGGCGGCGCCGCGGGATGTGGCCATCGGCCTGTTCACCATCGGCCTGTCCTGGGTCTTCGTGCACCTCGTCTTCACCGTGCGCTACGCGCATGAGTACTGGCAGGCCGGCGGCGGGCTGGAATTCCCCGGCGGGGAGACGCCGCTCTTCGGCGATTTCCTCTACTTCGCCTTCACCGTCGGGATGACCTTCCAGACCTCAGATGTACAGATCTCCGCCCGGCTGCTGCGCCAGCTCACGCTGGTGCATGCGCTGGTGTCCTTCCTGTTCAACATGGTCATCCTGGCGACGGCGGTGAACCTGGCGGCAGGGCTGCTCGGCTAGCGTTGCCGGGGACCGAGGAGCTCAGCTTCGCCAAGCGGGTTCTCCGGCGTCGGGTGCGGGAGCCGGCAAAGCCGCCTTCCCGCCCGCCGGGAGCCCGGGACGCGGAAGGGGTGCGCCGCACCCCTCCCCTGCCAAGGATGCCCAGGGTCACCCCCACCCCGTGGCCTGGCTGGCCTCAGCCAGGCATCCGGCTGCCGTCCGAGGACGCCCAGCCATGGCCATGCACCAGCCCATCATCATAGGCCTCGGCCATCTCCTCCGGATGCTGCGCCATGGCGGCGGCAAGCTCCGCCTGGCGCGGCGTCCGGGAGGGCTGCTGCAGCGGCTTCTCGCGCGCCCAGTGATGGGCGTGCACCAACCCGTCATCATACTGGTCGTGGGACATGGGGTGCTCCTCCCGTCGCTCAGTGCGTCGCGGCGTGGTCGTGGAACTGCGCGGCCTCGGTGCTGGTCGCCAGCGCCGTGGTGGAGGACTGGCCGCCACCCGCCGCCGTCGCCACCGCGTCGAAATAGCCGACGCCGACTTCCCGCTGGTGCCGCACCGCGGTGAAGCCCTCGGCCTCGGCGGCGAACTCCGCCTGCTGCAGCTCGGAATAGGCGCCCATGCCGCGCTCGGCATAGCCGCGGGCCAGCTTGAACATGGACAGGTTCAGGCTGTGGAAGCCGGCCAGGGTGACGAACTGGAATTTATAGCCCATGGCGCCGATCTCGCGCTGGAACTGCGCCGCGGCCTCGACGCCCATCTTCCGCTGCCAGTTGAAGCTCGGCGAGCAATTATAGGCCAGCATCTTGCCCGGGAATTCGCGGTGGATCGCCTCGGCGAAGTCGCGCGCATCCTGCAGGTCCGGCTCGCTCGTCTCCCACCACAGCAGATCGGCATAGGGGGCGTAGGCCAGGCCGCGGGCGATGGCGTATTGCTTGCCGACACCCGGCTTGATGCGGAAGAAGCCTTCCGGCGTGCGCTCGCCGGTGATGAAGGGCCGGTCGCGCTCATCCACATCGCTGGTGAGGAGCTGCGCGCTCTCGGCATCCGTCCGGCAGAGCAGCACGGTCGGCACGCCCTCCACATCGGCGGCCAGGCGGGCGGCGTTCAGGGTGCGGATATGCTGGCTGATCGGCACCAGCACCTTGCCGCCGAGATGGCCGCACTTCTTCTCCGAGGCGAGCTGATCCTCGAAATGCACGCCGGCGGCGCCGGCCTCGATCATCGCCCGCATCAGCTCATAGGCGTTCAGCGCGCCACCGAAGCCGGCCTCGGCATCGGCGATGACCGGCGCCATGTAGTGGGTCTGATCGCCCTTCCCCTCCTGCACCGCGATCTGGTCGGCGCGGCGCAGCGCGTTGTTGATCCGCCGCACCACGGTGGGCACGGAATCCACCGGGTAGAGCGACTGGTCCGGATACATGGTCGCGGCGCTGTTGGCATCGGCCGCCACCTGCCAGCCGGAGAGGTAGATGGCCTTCAGCCCCGCCTTCACCTGCTGTAGCGCCTGCATGCCGGTCAGCGCGCCCAGCGTGTTCACGTAGGGTTCGGTCTTCAGCAGCTGCCAGAGGCGCCGCGCGCCCATATCGGCCAGGGTGTGCTGGACGCGGAAGCTGCCGGCCAGCCGGGCGACATCCTCCGGGGTGTAGTCGCGGCGGATGCCGTCGAACCGGCCGGGCTCATGCCAGGCCCCGCCATGGCTGCCATCCGGGGCCTGGGCGGGAAGCGGGGTGGGGCGCATGTCGATTCTCCAAACGATCCGGCGATCGCCGCCGGTCGAGTGAATAATTCACATTGCACCGCCGAAGTTCAGCGCCCAAACAGCATCGACCATGGCAAAGCCGTGACGCTTTTCACAGGAAGCGTGTAAATCTTGTAAAGGATGTAAAGCATGGGCCGCGCGCTCATCGGCCGCACCCTGCGGCGGCTGCGGCAGGAGAAGGGGCAGACCCAGCAGGCCCTGGCCAGCCGCCTCGGCATCTCCGCCAGCTACCTGAACCTCATCGAGCACGACCAGCGCGCCGTCACCGCCAGCCTGCTGATCAAGCTGACCGAGGCGCTGCAGGTCGATCTCGCCACCCTCTCCGGCCGTGAGGAGAAGGCGCTGGAGACCGGGCTGCGGGAGGTGCTGTCCGACCCGCTGCTCGGCCTGGAGGAGGTGCCGGAGGCGGAGCTGGCGACGCTGGCCGGCAGCGCGCCCCAGGCGGCGCGCGCCATGCTCGCCCTCTACCGCGCCTGGCGCGTGGCGCGGGAGGATAGCGGCGGCATCGCCCTGCCCACCGGCCGCCGCCTGCTGCTGCCGACGGAGGAGGCGCGCGACTTCTTCCATGACCGCGCCAACCACTTCCCCATGCTGGAGGCGGCAGCGGAGGCGCTGGCGGCGGAGATGCGTGTCAGCGCGCCGGCCGAGATGAACCACGCGGTGGCGCAAAGGCTGCGGGAGCGGCATGGCCTCCTCGTGACGGTCGGCCCGCTCGGCGGCACGCTCCGGCGCTTTGACCCGGCGGGGCGGCGGCTGGAGCTCTCCGAGACCCTGCCGCGCGAGAGCCGCGGCTTCCAGCTTGCCTTCCAGCTCATGCTGCTCGAGGCCGGGGAGGCGGTGCAGGCCGCCATGGCGGGGTTCGAGGCCACCAGCCAGGAGGCGGCGCAGCTCATCCGCATCGGGCTGCTGAACTACGCCGCCGGCGCACTGCTGATGCCCTACGCCCCCTTCCTCGCCGCGGCGCAGGCGCTGCGGCACGACCTGGAAGCCCTTGCCGCCCGCTTCGGCGTCTCCTTCGAGCAGGTCTGCCACCGGCTGACGACGCTGCAGCGGGAGGGCGCGCGCGGCATCCCCTTCTTCTTCCTGCGCGTCGATCCGGCGGGCAATGTGGACAAGCGCTTCTCCGCCGCCGGCTTCCCCTTCGCCCGCTTCGGCGGCTCCTGCCCCAAATGGATCGTGCATCACGCCTTCGCCACGCCCGGCACGCTGCGGGTGCAGGTGGCGCGGCTGCCGGATGGCGCCGGCTTCCTCTGCCTGGCGCGCAGCGTGCAGGCCCCGCCCGCGCGTTGGGGGGAGCCGCCGGCCGTCCATGTGGTGGCGATCGGCTGCGACCTCTCCCGTGCTCCGGAGCTGGTCTATGCGGAGGGGCTTGAGCTGGAGGCCGCCGCGGTCGGCATCGGGCTGTCCTGCCGGCTCTGCGACCGGGCGGAATGCCGTAGCCGAGCCTTCCCGCCGCTGGAACACCGGCTGGCGCTGGACCCGCTGGTGACGAGCGCGGCGCCCTGGCGTTTCGAGATGCGGGCGGGATCGGGCCGCGGCACCACCCCGCTCCGCTGACCCGGCTTCCGGGCACGTCGGCCCGGGCCATGGTTACGGAAGGATACTCTGCTCCATGGAACCCCGGCGCCCCCCCGCGAGTCCAGCATCCGAAACCGCAAGGACCGTCCATGCCCCTGCCTATCGAGGATTACGCCCTGATCGCCGATGGCCATACCGCCGCGCTGGTCGGCAAGGATGGCTCGATCGACTGGCTCTGCCTGCCCCGCTTCGACAGCGCCGCCTGCTTCGCCGCCCTGCTCGGCTCGCCGGAGAATGGCCGCTGGCACATTGCGCCGGAGGGGGAGGTGCTGGCCGTGCGCCGCCGCTACCGCCCCGGCACGCTGGTGCTGGAGACGGAGTTCGAGACCGCGGAGGGCACCGTCGCCATCATCGACTGCATGCCCCTGCGCAACGACGCCGCCGACCTGGTGCGGTTGGTGGAAGGCCGAAGCGGCCGCGTGCGCATGGCGATGGAGCTGGTCCTGCGATTCGACTACGGCTCCCTCATCCCCTGGGTGCATCGCGCGCCGGACGGCGCGCTGCTCGCCGTCTGCGGGCCGGACCAGGTGGCCCTCCGCACCCCGGCCACGCTGCATGGCGAAGGCTACAAGACCTGCGCGGAGTTCACCGTCGCGGCCGGGGAGGCGGTGCCCTTCCACTTGGTCTGGACGGAATCCCACAAGGCGCCCGGCCCGCCCGTCGATGCCCTCTGCGCCATCGCCACCACCGAGCATCACTGGTCCGACTGGCTGGCCGGCTGCCGCATCGCGGAGGAAAGCCCGCATCCGGAGATGCTGCGGCGGTCGCTGCTGACCCTGAAGGCGCTGACCTATGCGCCCACCGGCGGCATCGTCGCCGCCCCCACCACCTCCCTGCCGGAGACGCTGGGCGGCGACCGCAACTGGGATTACCGGCTCTGCTGGCTGCGCGATGCGGCGCTGACGCTGCACGCCCTGGTCCGCGCCGGCCATCTCGGGGAGGCGGAGGCCTGGCGGAGCTGGCTGCTGCGCGCCGTCGCCGGCAGCGCCTCCCAGGTGCGCCCGCTCTACGGCCTGGCGGGGCAGCGCCGCACGCCGGAGATGATCCTGCCCTGGCTGCCAGGCTATGAGGGCGCCGCCCCCGTGCGCATCGGCAACGAGGCCAGCGCCCAATTGCAGCTCGACGTCTATGGCGAGGTGGTGGACGCCTTCTACACCGCCCGCCATGTCGGGCTGCGGCGGGACGGCCAGGCCTGGGCGATGACGCGGGAGATGCTGAACCACCTCATGCAGATCTGGCGGGAGCCGGATTCCGGCCTGTGGGAAGTGCGCGGGCCGCGCCGGCATTTCGTCCAGTCCAAGGTCATGGTCTGGGTCGCCTTCGACCGCGCCATCCGGGCCGCGGAGGAGTACGGGCTGGACGGCCCGCTCGAGACCTGGCGGGCGGTGCGGGCGGAGGTCCATGCCCAGGTCTGCGCCCAGGGCTTCGATGCCGGGCGCGGCAGCTTCACCCAGAGCTATGGCAGCCCCGCCCTCGATGCCTCCCTGCTGCGCATGCCGCTGGTCGGCTTCCTGCCGGCGGACGACCCGCGCATCGGCGGCACCGTGCGCGCCATCGAGGAGGAGCTGCTGGAGGACGGGCTGGTGCTGCGCTACCGCCCCGATCCCACGGTGGAAGGGCTGAAGCACCAGCGGGAGGGCACCTTCCTTGCCTGCACCGCCTGGCTGGGGGAGGTCTATGCGCTGCAGGGCCGCTGGGCGGAGGCGAATGCGGTGCTGGACCGGCTGATCGGCCTCGCCAACGATGTCGGCCTGCTGGCCGAGGAATACGACACGCATGCGGGGCGACAGGTGGGGAATTTCCCCCAGGCCTTCTCGCATCTCGGCCTGGTCGGCCTCGCCTTCGCCCTGGCCAACCACCCGGCGCGGGAGCGGGCGAAGGGCGAGACGACGCAGCCGGCGGCCCGCACCTGAGGCCGGCCGCGCCGCGGCGCCGCGGCGGTCAGGCCGCCGGGTCGATCCTCGTGATCTTGGTGCCGTTCAGCGCCAGCGCGGCCATCAGCCCCTGCTGGTTGAAGGTGATGGCATAGACCGGCTCGGTGAGGGTGGTGGAGGAGGCATTGGCCTGCACCCCCTTGTCCAGCACCACCACGGAGGGGCCGGTGCCGATCTCCCATCCCTCGCGGCGGTTCAACTCGGAGAGCGCCGCCTCCCGCATGAAGAACATGGCCAGCCCCGCCGCCTGCGCCCCGGCCAGGAAGCCGAGGGAGAGGCCGGCGATGGAGTAGTAGCCGGCGGTATGGCCGCCGCGCAGCAGCGCGCCCTCCCCGTACTGGCCGCCGACGATGAAGCCGCCACTGACGATGCGCGGGAAGACCAGCGTCGCCACCGCCTCCCGCAGCAGCGGGGCGGTGTTCGGCAGCTCCCGCAGCCGGATCATCGCCGCCTCGACATCGGCGTCGATCTCGCGCCGGGTGGCGGCAGCGGCGGGGCGGGGCAGGGCCGCCAGCGGGGCGGCGAAGGCGGCGCCCGCCAGCATCAGGCGGGCGAGGCTGCGGCGATGGGTAAGAATCACGGCATGGATTCCGAATTGGTTGCGGTGCGCGCCGGAACGTGCCGTTCACGCCAGGGTTTCATTACGGCTCTCCGGCCTTCGCGTGGCGGTGCGGCAAGGCGCGCTACACCGCCAGGACATCGGCACGTCCCGCCCCACGGCGCCGCCCTGCGGCAGCACCGTGAAAGGAAGCGTCACCCCTTCACATCCATCGCCTGCCGCAACCCGTCGGCCAGCAGGTTGAAGCAGATGGAGGTGACGAAGATGCAGGCGCCGGGCAGCACCGCCACCCAGGGCTGAACGTAGATCGCGGTGCGCAAGGTGTTCAGCATCAGCCCCCATTCCGGCTCCGGCGGCTTGGTGCCGAGGCCGAGGAAGGAGAGGCCGGAGGCGATGATCATGCAGACCGAGATCAGCGAGGTGGAATAGACGAAGATCGGCCCCAGCACATTGCCCAGCACATGCACCCGGACGATGGTGAAGCCGGAGGCGCCGGAGGCCCGCGCCGCATCGACGAAGTCGAGGCTGCGCACGCCCTGGGTCACGCTCTCTGCCACCCGGATGATCTGCGGAATGAAGACCAGGGTCAGCGCCAGGATGGCGTTGAAGATGCCCGCCCCGAGCGCGCCGGAGATGGCGACGGCCAGCAGCACGGAGGGGAAGGCGTAGAAGACGTCCGTGGTGCGCATGATCAGCATGTTCACCTTGCCGCCGACATAGCCGGCGGTGACGCCGAGCGTGGTGCCGATGACGAAGGCGAAGACCACGGGGGTGATGCCCATGAACCAGGAGAGCCGCCCGCCATGGAGCAGCCGGGTCAGGATGTCCCGGCCCAGCTCATCCGTGCCCAGCGGGTAGTTCGGCGTGCCGATGGCCCGCAGGCGGCGGATCATGCTGCCCTGGTAGGGGTCGTGCGGCGCCAGCAGCGGGGCGAAGACGATGGCCAGCAGCATCAGCAGCAGGAGGCTGGCGCAGACGATCGTCACCGGGTCGCGCCGCAGGCGCTTCCAGACGCCGGCCCAGTAGCCGGCGGATTTCGCCTGGGCCTGCCGCGCCTGGACGGCGAGCTCGGCCTCGGCGGCGGAGGGGGTGGTGGCGGTGCTCATGAAAACGCTCTCCTCAGGCCCGCTTGATTCGGGGGTCGAGCGCCGTCTGCATCAGATCGACGATCAGGTTCAGCGCCACGAAGAACATGGCCAGCACCAGGATGGTCCCCTGCAGCACCGGCAGGTCCCGCTGGAAGATGGCGCTGTTCAGCAGCAGCCCGGTCCCGGGCCAGGAGAACACCGTCTCCACCAGGATGGAGCCGCCCATCAGGTAGCCGAGCTGCAGGCCCATCACGGCCAGCGCGTTCGGCGCGGCGTTCTTCACCACATGCAGGAAGATGGCGCCGCGCGTCATGCCCTTGCCGCGCAGCGCAGTGATGAATTCCTGGTTCATGATCTCGGCGACCAGGCCGCGCACCGTCCGCGTCACGATGCCCATGGGGATGACGGAGAGCGTCACCATGGGCAGGATCAGGTGCTTCACATGGTCCCAGTCCCAGGACCAGTCGGAGGAGCCGCCCGGCCCCGCGCCCATCGCCGGCAGCCAGTTGAGCTGCACGGAGAAGATGACGACCATCACCATCCCGAGCCAGTAATGCGGCACCGAGACGCCGGCGACCGCGAGGCCGACCGCGCCGCGATCCACCGCCGAGCCGCGGAAGGTCCCCGCCAGCCCGCCCAGGATGCAGCCCAGCAGGAAGCCGAGCAGCGAGGCGCAGAAGGCCAGCATCAGCGTGTTGCCGATGGCGGTGGAAAGGTCCGACCAGACCGGCCGCCCGGTGGCCAGCGACCGGCCGAGATCCCCCTGCACCACCTTGTACAGCCACAGCCCGAACTGCATGGGCAGCGGCTTGTCCAGCCCGTAATCCTTCCGCACCTGCTCCACCACATCGGCCGGCGCATCCGGCGGAACGATGGCGTTGATCGGATCGCCCGGCGCGATCTGCACCAGCATGAAGCAGACGAAGCCGACCGCGAGCGCGATGGGGATGGCGTAGAGCGCGCGGCGGAGCAGGTAGAGAATCATGCGGTCCTTCCTCAAATGGGGCGGGCCGCCGGCCCGCCCGGCAGGCGCTACTGGACGTAAGGCAGGCGGAGATCGACGAACCAACTCTGCGGCTGGACATAGCCGCGGATGCGCGGGGTCATGGCGCGGGGCGAGACGTCATGCGCGATCCAGATGAATAGCGCCTCGTCCACCCCCGCGGCATGCAGCCGCGCCAGCGCCGCGTCGCGCGCCGCCGGGTCGAAGGTGTTGCGCGCCTCGCGGATCATCTGGTCGAATTTCGGGTCGTTGAAGAAGCCCCAATTGTTGCTCGTGGGCGGCGCCATCCGGCTGTCCCAGAAGCGCACCATGGCGAAGAAGGGGTCCATGGCGGCGAAGGAGACGTTGATGGCATGCGCCCCACGGGCGGACGGCGCGCTGCAGCCCTGGCGCCAATTGGTGAACAGCGTGTTCCAGTCCACCACGTCGAACTCGACGTTGACGCCGACCTCCTTCAGGTCCTGCTGCAGGAACTCGTTCATCGGCAGCGGCTGCATCTGGCCGGAGCCGCTGGCGCTGATCTGCACCTTGAGAGTCAGCGGCCGGCTCGGCCCGTAGCCGGCCTCGGCCAGCAGGCGCCGCGCCTCCGCCTTGTCCGTGCGGATCTGGAAGGAAGGGTTGCCCCACCAGGGATGGCCGGGCGCCACGGTGCCCACCGGCGCCGCCATGAAGCCGCCGAGGAGCTGCTTCATCCCCTCCCGGTCGATGGCGAGGTTCAGCGCCCGGCGCACCCGCACATCGGCCAGCGGGCTGCCCTGGACGAAGCAGGGCTGCCAGGGCCAGACATGCGGCTGCAGGTTCTGGGTGATGACCATGTTGCGGGCGCGGAGCTGCGGCACGGAATCCGGCGCCGGCGCCTCGATCCAGTCCACCTGGCCGGAAAGCAGGGCGGCGGTGCGGGCATTCGCCTCCGGGATCGGCAGCAGCACGATCCGCTCGGCCTTCGCCTTCTCGCCCCAGTAATTCTCGTTCCGCACCATCTCCACTCGTTCCCGCGCGACGAAGCGGGTCAGGCGGAAGGGCCCGGTGCCGGCGGGGCTGGCGGCGAAGGCGTTCCACGCGGCCTCGGCATTCGGCGTCGCGGCGCGGTGCTTCTCCCACTGGGTGGGGGACGCCATGAAGAGGTTGGTCAGGTTGATCGGCAGCAGGCTGTCCGGCTCGCTGGTGATGAGCGCGACGGTCAGGTCGTCGATCTTCTCCGCCCGGCGCAGCGCCGGCATGCGCGTCGCAGTCAGCCCCACCTGGCGCGGGTCGTAATGCGGCGCCTCGCGGTCCAGCACCTTGCGGACGTTCCACACCACCGCATCGGCGTTGAAGGGGCTGCCGTCATGGAAGGTGACCCCGGGGCGGAGGCGGAACACCCAGCGCGTCTTGTCGGCCTCGTCCACCGCCCATTCCGTGGCGAGGCCGGGGATGATGACGGAGGGCTTGTCGGCCGAGGACAGGTCCCAGGCGGTCAGCGCGTCATAGAGCGGGACGCCGGTGAAGCGGTTGCCCTCGAAGCCCTGGTCAGGCTGGCCGTGGGTCAGCGGGATGTCCGCCGCGGTCATGCCGATGCGGATGGTACCCTGCGCCGCGGCGGGGCCGGCGGCGAGCAGGGGCAGGCTGGCTAGGCAGGCAGCAAATATCGCGCGCCTGAGACTCATGGCAGGGCGTCTCCCGGAAGACCTGGCTGTTGTGCCGTGTGCTGGCGGACGGGCCCGCGCCTCCCGGCGGGCCCGGGCAGGGTTTCGCAAGGCCTGTGCCAGCGCTGGCGGGCGGTTGTGGGGCGGATCGGGTAATGGGAGGCGGGATTTCTGCCCATTCCCGGTGCAGAATGCCCATGCCGGCAGCGGTGCCGCCTGGCCTCTCCCCGTGATCCTCCCGGCCGCGCACCGGCGGCGCCGCGATCGCGCCCCGGGCCGCGTCTTGTGGGGAAGTTCTTAAGGCCCGCCCAGCAGAATGCGCCGCAGGAGCATCACCGGCATATGGCGGGCAAGGGCAGGCGGGACGGCGCGACCATCGTCGTCAAGAAGTACGAGGAAGGCGGGCACGGGCACCATGGCGGCGCCTGGAAGGTGGCCTATGCCGACTTCGTCACCGCCATGATGGCCTTCTTCCTGCTGATGTGGCTGCTCAACGCCACTTCGGAGGAGCAGCGCCGGGGCCTGGCGGACTACTTCGCCCCCACCAACGTCCTCGGCCGCAGCACCAGCGGCTCCGGCGCCCCCTTCGGCGGCAATACCCCGAACGCCCCCGGGGAGATGTCCACCGACACCACCGTGTTGCGGGTGGAGCGCGGCCCGGCCCCCACCCGCATCGACCTGGACGAGGAGGAGGAGGCGGAGCAGGCGCCGCAATCCGGCCCCGGCGCCCCCACGGACCACCCCATCCCCGGCGAGGTCGGCCAGGGCTCGCAGGAGAGCCGGACCGCCCCCGGGGGCCCCGGCAGCACGGAGGGGAACCTTGGCGGCAGCCGGGCGGAGGGGATCACGGATGCCGAATTCCGCGCCGAGGCCGCGCGGCGCGAGGCTGCCGCCTTCGAGCAGGCGGCGGAGGAGCTGCGCGCCGCCATCCGGGACGACCCCGCCTTGGCCGATCTCGCCCGCCAGCTCCGCATCGAGCAGGTGCCGGAAGGGCTGCGCATCCAGCTGCTGGACGCGGACCGCCAGCCCATGTTCCCGGTGGGCGGCGCCACGCCGAACGAGCGGGCGCGCGGCCTGATCCAGAAGGTGGCGCAGGTCGCCGCCCGGCTGCCCAATGCGCTCGCCATCTCCGGCCATACGGATGCCACGCCCTTCCGCGGCGGGGAGCGGAGCAATTGGGAGCTCTCCGCCGAGCGCGCCAACGCCGTGCGCCGCCTGCTGGTGGAAGGCGGCATCGGCGAAGCCCGGCTGCGCAGCGTCACCGGCAATGCCGACCGCGACCCGTTGATCCCCGACCAGCCCCAGGCCGCGGCCAATCGCCGCGTCGCCATCACCCTGCTGCGCGCCGCGCCGCTCACCGCCCCCCCGGGAGCCCCATGACCACGATCGGCGGCCTCGTCTTCCTGCTGGCCTGCGTCTTCGGCGGCTATGTCATCGCCGGCGGCAAATTCGACGTCATCCTGCACTCCCTGCCGCATGAGATGATCACCATCGGCGGGGCGGCGATCGGCGCCTTCGTCATGTCCAACAGCATGCACGACATCAAGCATGTGCTGGGCGGCTTCGGGAAGATCGTGAAGGGCTGCAAATTCCACAAGCACGAATACACGGATCTGCTCGCCCTGCTCTACTGGTTCGTCCGCCTGGCGCAGTCCAAGGGCTCCATGGCGCTGGAGCCGCATATCGAGAAGCCGGAGGAAAGCCCCGCCTTCCAGAAATTCCCAAAGATCGCCGCGGACCAGACCGCGGTCGCGATGATCTGCGACTATCTCCGCATGGTCGGCATGAACGCCGACGATCCGCACCAGATCGAGGACATCATGGCGCGGGAGCTGAAGAAGCGGGCGAATGAGGAGCTGCACGCCTCCCACGCCATGCAGAACATCGCGGATGCGCTGCCGGCGCTCGGCATCGTTGCGGCGGTGCTCGGGGTCATCAAGACCATGGCCTCCATCGACCAGCCGCCCACCGTGCTGGGCGGGATGATCGGCGGCGCGCTGGTCGGCACCTTCCTCGGCATCCTCCTCGCCTATGGCATGATGGGGCCGATGGCGGCGCGGCTGAAGGGCGTGGTGGAGGAAGAGGCCGCCTTCTACGAGGTGATCCGCGCCGTCATCGTCTCCCACCTCCATGGCAATGCGCCGCAGGTGGCGGTGGAGGCCGGCCGCAAGACGGTGCCCACCCATTCCATGCCCAGCTTCCAGGAGCTGGAGGCGGTGCTGCAGGAGCTGCAGATCTCCTGAAGCGGGGCCGGTATCCCGCCTGGAATGCCGTCGGCCTCCCGACGGGCGGAGCGGGCAGGGCAGGCGGCTCTGCGCCGGAACCCGCGGCCTGCACGCAGGCCCGCCGGACGCCGGGCCCAGGACGCCGAAGCTGGCATCCCGGCCACGATGGTGTAGCATCCGTTGCAAGCGCCGGATGAGCGCCAAAACGGAGGAATGGATGTCCCTGCTTCGCGGCGCGGCCTGCGCGCTCGCCCTTTGCCTTGCCCCCTTCACCGCGCGCGCCCAGGTCTCGGACGATGTGGTCCGCGTCGGCGTGCTCACCGACCTTTCCGGCCCCTATGCGGATTTCGCCGGGCCCGGCTCCGTCGTCGCGGCGCGCATGGCCGCCGAGGATCACAATGGTGGCCGGGCGCTCGGCAAGCCGATCGAGGTGGTGGGCGGCGACCATCAGAACAAGCCGGATGTCGGCGCCGCCCTCGCCCGCCGCTGGGTGGACACCGACCGCGTGGACATGGTGATCGACATGCCGAACAGCGCCGTGGCGCTGGCCGTGCAGCAGGTCGGACGGGAGCGCAACCGAATCATCATCAACACCTCCGCCGCCACCACGGAGCTGACGGGCCGGCAATGCTCCCCGGTCGGCTTCCATTGGGTGCTGGACAGCTATGCGCTGACCACCGGCATCACCCGCGCCGTCATGGGCCAGGGCGGGCGTAGCTGGTACTATCTGACGGTGGATTACGAGGGCGGCTACGCGCAGGAGCGCGGCTCCGAGGCGGTGGTGAATGCCGAGGGTGGCCGCGTCATGGGCCGCGCCCGACACCCGCTGAACACCGCCGATTTCTCCTCCTTCCTGCTGCGGGCCCAGGCCTCCCGCGCCCAGATCGTCGCGCTGGCCAAGGCCGGGACGGATACGGTGAACGCCATCAAGCAGGCGGGCGAATTCGGCCTGACGCGGAGCGGCCAGCGGCTGGTCGGCTTTTTCGTGAACATCACGGACATCAAGGCCCTGGGCCTGCAAACCGCCCAGGGCGTGGTTTCCGTGGATGCCTGGTACTGGGACCAGAACGAGGAAAGCCGCGCCTTCGCCCGCCGCTTCGCCGAGCGGCACCAGGGCAGGATGCCGACGCAGTACCAGGCCGGCGTCTATTCCGGCGTGCGCCACTGGCTGAAGGCGATCGAGGCCGCCGGCACGGACGAGGCGATGGCCGTCGCCGCGAAGATGCGGGAGCTGCCGGTGGATGACGTCTTCGCCCATGGCGGCCGCGTGCGTGCGGATGGCCGCCATGTGCATGACGTGCATCTGGTAGAGGTGAAGAAGCCGGAGGACTCCTCCGCTCCCTGGGATCTCTACCGCATCCTCTCCACCATCCCGGCCGATCAGGCCTTCCGCCCGCTGAACGAGGGCGGCTGCCCGCTGGTGCGCCAGTGAGCGCGCCGGTGTCTGCTCCTCTGGGCTTCATCGGCCTCGGCGCCATGGGCGCGCCGATGGTCCGCCGGCTGCTCGGCGCCGGCCATCAGGTACTGGTCCATGACCTGAACGCCACGGCGGTGGCCGCCGCGGTCTCGGCCGGCGCCACCGCCCGCCCCTCCCCGGCCGCCGTCGCGGCGGAGGCGGCGACCGTGCTGGTCAGCCTGCCGACGCCGGATGTGGTGCGGCAGGTGGCCCTTGCCCCGGGCGGGCTGGCGGAGGGCGGCGCGCTCCGCACCTATGTCGATCTCTCCACCACCGGCGCGCAGGTGGCGGTCGCGGTCGCCCAGGGCCTGGCGCCGCGCGGCGTGACGGCGCTGGACGCGCCGGTCTCCGGCGGCGTCGCCGGGGCGGAAGCCGGCACCCTCTCCGTCATGGCGGCGGGGGACCCGGAGGCCTTCGCCGCGGTGCGCCCGGTGCTGGAGGTGATCGGCAGCAACACCGTCTTCGTCGGGCCGCAGGTCGGCCTCGGCCAGACGCTGAAGCTGGTGAACAACCTGCTGGCCGCGACGAGCTGGGCCGCGGCCTGCGAGGCGCTGGCCATGGGCGCCAAGGCGGGCCTGGACCCGGAGCTGATGGTCGGCGTCATCAACAAGAGCTCCGGCCGCAGCTTCGCGACGGAGCGCTTCGCGGAGGGCCCGGTGCTCTCCCGCCGCTTCGATTTCGGCTTCCGCATGGAGCTGATGGCGAAGGACATGCGCCTGGCCTTGCAGGAGGCGGAGGCGCTCGGCCTCGTCATGCCCACCAGCCGGGCGGCGCAGATGCTCTACGGCCTCGCCATGTCCGGCGGCCTCGCCAAGGGCGACATCACGGAGCTGGCGAAGATCACCGAAGGCTGGTCCGGCACCGAGCTCGTCGCGACCCGGCGCAACGACGCATAGGAGCCTCGGGGATGAGAGAGACGACGCGACGCATCCGCGCCTCCGGCGGCCAAGCGCAGCCCATCCCGGTGGACGGGGTGGAGCTCTTCGCGCTCTGCGACGGCTATCTCAACGTCGATATGTCGCGCTTCCCCGATGTGGTGCGCGGCATCGGCGACGCGCTGGCGGCGGCCGATGGCCAGGACCTCGATGACCTCGCCATCTCGGTCAACGCCTTCCTGATCCGCACGCCGGACCGGCTCTGCCTGGTGGATGCGGGGGACGGCAAGCGCCGCGGTGACCAGCTCGGGCAGCTGCCACTTGCCTTGCAGCGCGCCGGCCATAAGCCGGAGGAGGTCACCGATCTGCTCCTGACGCATCTGCATGGCGACCATGCCGCCGGGCTGGCCAAGGACGGGGCTCCGGCCTTCCCCAATGCCAAGCTGCATGTCGCGGCGGAGGAGATCGCCTTCTGGCGCGCGCCGGAGAAGCTGGATGAGCTGCAATCCGTCCAGCTTCCCTTTGCCGAGGCGGCGCTGCGCCTCTATGCCGACCGCCTCGTCGTCATCCGGCCGGGGGAGGAGGTGCTGCCCGGCGTCACCGTGCGGGCGCTGCCGGGGCATACGCCAGGCCAGGTCGGCTTCCTGCTCGGGCAGCGGGACCCGGTGCTGCTTTCGGCCGATGTGCTGCACCTGCCGGCTCTGCAGGTGCAGCACCCGGAATGGGGCTTCCTGTTCGACGCCGACCGGGCGGGGGCCAGGGCCATGCGGCAGCAATTGCTGGCGGAGGCCGCGGAGAGCGGGCTGCGCCTGGCCGGGGCGCATATCCCCTTCCCCGGCGTCATCCGCATCCTCGCGGGGGCGGGCGGCCTCAGCTTCGAGACGGCAGGGGGCTAGGCCGTACCCGGTCGGCGCCCGGGCATCCGGCCGGTCTCGTGCGGCGTCAGGCGGCTTGCCGATGCAGCCAGTATTGGCGGCCCCTTTCCTGGCAGCTTGCCGTGCGCCCGGCCTCGCGCGGGGCGCCCATCGCTCTGGCTCCTGGCGCCCTTCCGTCCCCCAAACCTCCGGGTTTGGCAGGGATCAGGCCCGACGCGTCGGCCTTTGTGCTCAGGCCGGGGTGCGTTCCAGCAGTTCGATGGAGATGTTCTCCGGCCCGCGGATGAAGCAGATGCGCACGCCAGGCCGGGCCTGCTTCGGCTCCATGGTGAAGGTCACGCCCTTCGCCTTCAGCTCCGCCGCCACCTCGTCCAGCCCCTCGACGAACAGGCCGATATGGTCGAGCCCCTGATAGGGCGAGGAGGGCGCCGCCGCCACCGCCGCATCCGCCTCGGCGATGAAGATGTCCTGCCCGCCCAGCTTCAGGTCGATGCGCGGCTTGCCGCCGGGGGTGGAGCGGATGACTTCGGCGCCCAGCGTCTCGGCGAACCAGGCGGCCGTTGCCTCCGGGTTGGGGCTGCGCAGATGGATGTGGTCGAAGCGGATCTTCGGCATGGAACGTTTCCTCCTGGCTGAGCCGCCGACAGCCTAGAGGGTGTGACGGACCGAGTCGAAGAGTGCGGTTGTCCTGGCGGGCATGAGGGTAGCGATCGGGTCGGTGGTCCGGCTCGCGCCGCTCGCCGCAGGCCGGCACTGCCCGAATTCAGCCGGGCGGCCCGGCCTCCCCCGGCGCCGGGGCGGCGCGGTAGGCGGCGCGGAATTCCGCCGACTCCACCCGCCGCGCCAGGGCGCGGAGCTGCGCCGCTGCGTCGTGGCCCAGCGCCGCCTCCACCTTGCCGTTCACCATGGCCCAAAGCCGCAGCCCCTCCCCCAGCTTCCGCCGGCCGGCCTCGGTGAGGCTGGCCTGCCGCACCCGCTTGTCGGCCGCCCCCGGGCGCAGCGCCACCAGCCCGTCGCGCAGCAGCGGGCGCAGCGCGTGGGTCAGGGCGGAGACGTGCAGGGCCAAGCGCTCCGCCAGGGTGTGCAGCGGCGCTCCCGCCTCGCCCCCCGCCTGCTCGATCTGCGCCAGCAGGCCGAATTGCGTGGCCTTGAGGCCGGTCGGCGCCAGCGCCTCGTCATAGAGCGCGCCGAGCTGGCGGGTGGTGCGGCGGAGCGTCGCATTCAGGCAACTCAGCTCCCCGGGCAGCAGGGGGCAGGCCGCGTCCGGCGGCGGTCCGGCGGGCTCGATCTCCAGGCGGCGGGTCATGCCATGAAATTAGTTGCGCCCTCTAGCATTGCCCAGGGGCGCGGGCGTCCCAAATGCCGGGCGGCCATTCCTTGAGCACTCAACCGATCGGAGCCCTGCCATGCCCACCGAGCCCTCCCTCGCCGTCGTCACCGGCGCCTCTTCCGGCATCGGCGCCGTCTATGCCGACCGGCTGGCGGCGCGCGGCCATGACCTGATCCTGGTTGCCCGGCGGGCCGACCGGCTGCAGGCCCTGGCGGCCCGGATCGCCGAGACCCATGGCCGCAAGGCGGACATCCACGTCGCCGACCTGGCCGACCCCGCCTCACTGGCCCAGACCGCCGCCACGCTGGCAGCGAACCCGCGGATCGAGGTGCTGGTGAACAATGCCGGCCTCGCCAAGCTGGCACCCTTCGGCACCGCACCGCTGGCGGATTCGCTGAGCCAGATCGCGCTGAACATCACCAGCCTGACCCAGCTCACCCAGGCGCTGCTGCCGGGCTTCCTGGCACGCAACCGCGGGCTGATCATCAACATCGCCTCGGTGCTGGGGCTGGAGGTGCTGCCGGGCAGCGCGGTGTACAGCGGCACCAAGGGCTTTGTGCTGAATTTCAGCCGCGGCCTGCAGAAGGAGTTGGCGGGCAGCGGGGTGAAGGTGCAGGCGGTGCTGCCGGCGGCGACCGCGACGGAGATCTGGGACAATTCCGGCGTGCCGCTCGCCAGCCTGGACACCGGCATGGTGATGACGGTGGAGAACATGGTGGACGCGGCGCTGGCCGGGCTGGACCAGGGCGAGGCGGTGACCATCCCGCCACTGGCCGATCTCGGGCTGTGGCAGCGGGCCGAGGCAGCACGGCTGGCGCTGTTCGAGGCGACGCGGACGGGCCGGCCGGCGCCGCGCTAAGGGGTGGAATAGGCAGCGGCGCTTCGCCGCCGGCCCTGACAGGGCTCAGCCCCTGGCGCAGACCCTGCCCCGAAGGGCCGGGGCGGGATTTTGTCCTGGACTCGCGGCATGATGCGCGCATATACCCGCATCATGTCGCCACGCTGCTACTGCATCCGCCTTCGCCAAGCCACGCGCCGGCTCAACGCCTTCTACGACCAGGCCCTGGCGCCACTCGGCATCACCATCGCCCAGTACTCCCTGCTGCGGATGATCGAACGGCACCAGCCCATCAGCCTGACGGAGCTGGGCCGGCTGGCGGAGCTCGACCGCTCCACCATCGGGCGCAATGTCCGGGTGCTGGAACGGCAGGGCCTCGCCGCCCTCGGCCCGGGGAAGGCGGACCAGCGGGAAGCCATGGTCACCCTCTCGGAGCCGGGACGGGCCGTGCTCGAAGCCTCCATCCCGGTCTGGGACGAATGCCAGAGGGCCCTGGAAGCCCGGCTGGGCCCGGACCGCCTCCGCGCCTTCGAGGAGGTTCTGGACGCCGTTTGATGGCGGTTTCTCCGGCCAATACGGGTATATACCCCTAACTCTGAGGACCATCTCATGTCACCGGACCACGCCCCACCGCCCGCCCCCGGCCGCCGGCACTATGCCTGGGTGGTGGCGGCGGTCACCTTCCTCACCATGCTGGTCACCGCCGGCGCGGTCGGCACGCCGGGCGTGCTGATCGCCCCGCTGCAGCAGGAATTCGGCTGGGACACCGCGGATATCTCCGCCGGCTTCGCCATCCGCCTGGTCCTCTTCGGCCTGCTCGCCCCCTTCTCCGCCGCGCTGCTGAATCGCTTCGGTCCCCGTCGGGTGGCGAGCTTCGCCCTGACCCTGGTCGCCGCCGGCATCTTCGGCTCCTTCTTCATGACGCGGCTTTGGCACCTGCTGGCGCTCTGGGGCGTGGTGGTGGGCTTCGGCACCGGCCTCACCGCCATGGTGCTGGGCGCGACGGTGGCGCAACGCTGGTTCGCCCAGCGCCGCGGCCTGGTGATGGGGCTGCTGACCGCCAGCAGCGCCACTGGCCAGCTCGTCTTCATGCCCCTGCTGGCGGCGCTGACGGACAGCATCGGCTGGCGCGGCGCGCTGTCCCTCATGCTCGCCCTGCTGCTGGTCACGGCGCTGGCCGTGCTGGCGCTGATGCGGGACCGGCCCTCGGATATCGGCTTGGCTCCCTACGGCGCCACCGCGCCGGTGGCCGCGCCGCCCCCGCCGCTCGGCTTCGGCGCCATGCTCGCCTCCCCCCTGGTGACGCTCAGGGATGCGGCGAAGACCCGGGTGTTCTGGCTGCTCTTCGGCACCTTCTTCGTCTGCGGCGCCAGCACCAACGGCCTGGTCCAGACGCATTTCATCCCGCTCTGCGGCGATTTCGGCATCGCCCCGGTGGCGGCGGCCGGCGTGCTGGCCATGATCGGCCTGTTCGACGTCGCGGGCACCATCGGCTCCGGCTGGCTCTCGGACCGCTATGACAGCCGCTGGCTGCTCTTCTGGTATTACGGGCTGCGCGGCCTGTCCCTGATCTACCTGCCCTTCTCCGATTTCAGCCTCTACGGGCTGGCGGTCTTCGCCGTCTTCTACGGGCTGGACTGGGTGGCGACCGTGCCGCCCACGGTGAAGCTGGCGGCGGACCGGTTCGGGGAGCGGGCGAACATCGTCTTCGGCTGGGTCTTCACCGGCCACCAGCTCGGCGCCGCCTTCGCCGCCTATGGCGCCGGCTTCACCCGCACCGCCTATGACAGCTACCTGCCCTTCTTCTTCCTCTCCGGGGTGCTATGCCTGCTGGCGGCCGCGGCGATCTTCGGCGCCCGGCCGCGGCCGGCGCCGGTTGCGGCGGTGGCCTGAGGCGGCGAGCCGCCCTCCCGCCCCCGGCCCTGGCCGGGGGCGGCGCCACCATCCTCGCCGTCCCGCTGGACATTCCGCCGGGAACGCGCCAAAGACCCCCCTCCCTGCCCCCTGCCTTTTCCGGAGAATCGCCATGGCATCGGCGTTCGACCGCATCGCCGAGATCATCGCCGAGACCAGCGATGTCCCGCGCGAGAACATCAAGCCCGAGAGCCATGTCATCGAAGACCTCGGCATCGACAGCCTGGACTTCCTCGACATCGTCTTCGCGATCGACAAGGAATTCGGCATCAAGGTCCCGGTCGAGGCCTGGACCCAGGAAGTGAATTCCGGCGCCGCCCCGGCCGAGCAATACTTCGTCATGCAGAACCTGGCGGCCCGGATCGAGGAGCTGGTGGCGGCCAAGGGCGGCTGAGGCCCCACCCCGCGCGCCGCCCATCGCCATGCGCCTCGAATATTTCCAGATGATCGACCGGGTGCTGGAGCTGGCGCCCGAACGCATCACCGCCGAGGCGCTGGTGCCTGCGGCGAGTCCGGTCTTCGAGGGGCATTTCCCGGGCCACCCGCTGGTGCCCGGCGTGCTGCTGGTGGAGACCATGGCCCAGGCCGGCGGCTTCCTGCTGCTCTCCCGCCTGAACCTCTCCCGCATGGCCTTCCTCATCGGCACCGGGGCGGTGAAATTGCGCAGCTTCGTCGGGCCGGACACCCGCCTGACCGTCACCGCAACGCTGGTGCATGAGGGCTCGGGCTTCGCCGTCACGGATGCCGCCATCACCGCCGCCGGCCGGAAGGTCGCGGAGGTGAAGGAGATGAAGTTCAGCATCCAGGACTTCCCGGCGCCGGAACTGGCCGAGGCGATGCGCGGCCGCGCCCGCGAGGTCGGCCTGCTGAAGGACCAGAATTCATGAGCCAGCCCGTCTGGATCACCGGCATCGGCCTCGTCACCTCCCTCGGCGAGGGGCTGGAGGCGAACCGCCCGGCGCTGTCCGGCGGCGCCCCGGTGCTGGAGGAGGCGACCTTCGCCCCCTTCCCCGTGCATCCCTTGCCGCCGCTCAACCTCGACAGCCAGATCCCGAAGAAGGGCGACCAGCGGCAGATGGAGCCCTGGCAGCGCCTCGGCACCTATGCCGCCGGCCTCGCGATCGAGTCCGCCGCGGCGCGCGACCTGGTCTCCGACATGCACCTGGTCGTCGCGGCGGGCGGCGGGGAGCGGGATATCGGCCTGGATGAGGCCATCAGCGCCGAGCTGGCCCGGCTGCCGCCGGAGGAGGCCGGGCCAAAGCTGAATGAGCGCCTGGCCGGCGGGCTGCGGCCCACCCTCTTCCTTGCCCAGCTTTCCAACCTGCTGGCCGGCAACATCTCCATCGTCCACGGCGTCACCGGCTCCTCCCGCACCTTCATGGGGGAGGAGAGCGCGGCGGCCGATGCGGTGCGCATCGCCGCGGCCCGGCTGGCCGAGGGGCGGGGCGACATCGCGCTCGCGGGCGGCGCCTATGTCGCCGGGCGCTGGGACATGCTGCTGCTCTACGCCGCCTCCGGCACACTGCATCGCGGCCCCTGGGCGCGGCTGGCGGAGCGCGGCGAGGCCGGCCTGGTGATGGGCAGCGCCGCCTGCTTCCTGGTGCTGGAGACGGAATCCCATGCCCGGGCGCGCGGCGCCGCCGGGCTGGCGAAGCTCGCGGGCATCGCCACCGGCGCCGCCCGCCGGCGGGGCACGGACAGCGCCGCCGCCTCCGCCACGGCGCTCGCCGCGCGGCTGCCGATCCGCCCCGGCGCGGCGGTGATCTCCGGCATGAGCGGCGCCGGCGCGGCGCGGGCGGCGGAGGAGGAATTCCTTGCCTCCCTCCCCGGCCATGGCCCGGTGGTGCGCACGGCGGAGACGCTGGGCCACAGCGTGGAGGCCGCCTTCCCGACCAACCTGGCGCTCGCCGCCGCCTCGGTGCAGGCCGGCGCGCCGCAGGCGCTGGTCACCGGCTTCGGCGTCTGGCGCGGCGAGGCGCTGGCCCTGATGGAGCCCATCTGATGCGCGATCATCTCGGCCGCCCCATCGTCGCCGTCACCGGCATCGGCCTCGTCACCCCGCTCGGCTTCGGGGTGGCGGAGAGCTGGGCCGGGCTGCTCGCCGGCCGCTCCGGCATCTCCCGCATCACCCGCTTCCCCACCGAGCATCTGCGCACCACCATCGCCGGCCAGGTGGTGCTGCCGGAAGAGGCGGGGCGCGAGCCCCTCAGCTCCCCCGAACGGGTCGAGCGCATGGCAGCGCTGGCGGCGGAGGAAGCGGTCGCGGAGGCCGGCATCGGCGCCAGGGCGAACTTCCCCGGCCCGCTCTTCCTCGGCATGCCGCCGGTGGAGGTGGAATGGCCGTCCCGCCTCGCCCTCGCCCGCCAGGGCAATGGCGGGGAGGCGGGCAGCTACCCGGCCCTGATCGCCGCCGCCACCGGCCAGCAGGCGCTGTTCGAGAGCTGCCTGTTCGGCGGCGTGGGCGAGCGGCTGGCGGAGCGCTTCGGCACACGCGGCGCGCCGATCTCGCTGACCACCGCCTGCGCCACCGGCGCCTCCTCCATCCAGCTCGGGGTCGAGGCGATCCAGCGCGGCGAGGCGGAGGCGGCGCTCTGCATCGGCGCCGAGGGCAGCGTGCAGCCGGAGGCGCTGATCCGCTTCTCGCTGCTTTCCGCCCTTTCGGCCCGCAACGAGGATCCCACCAAGGCCTCCCGCCCCTTCGAGAAGTCCCGCGACGGCTTCGTGATGAGCGAAGGCGCGGCGGCGCTGGTGCTGGAGAGCCTGGAGAGCGCCCGGGCCCGCGGTGCGACGGTGCTCGGCCTGGTCCTCGGCGCCGGGGAGAAGGCGGACAGCTTCCACCGCACGCGCTCCAACCCGGATGGCGGCGCCATCATCGGCGCCATGCGCGCGGCCATTGCCGATGCGGGGCTGGAGCCGGGGCAGATCGACTACGTGAATGCCCATGGCACCGGCACGCCGGAGAACGACAAGATGGAGACCCTCGGCATGCGCGCCGTCTTCGGCGAGGCGTCACCGCCGATCTCCTCCAACAAGTCGATGATCGGCCATACCCTCTCCGCTGCCGGCGCCATCGAGGCGGCGTTCAGCCTGCTGACCATCCGCGACCAGCGCCTGCCGCCGACCATCAACCATGAGGTGCCGGATCCGGCGATTCCGCTGGATGTGGTGCCGAATGTGGCGCGGGACGCGAAGGTGACGCAGGTGCTGTCCAACAGCTTCGGCTTCGGCGGGCAGAATGTCTGCCTGGTGCTGGGGGCTGCCCCGTGAGCGGCGCGGCAGCCGGGGCGTCGGCCTGATGCGCGCGCTGCAGCTTTTCGGCGACCGCGATACCCGCCTTGTCGAGGTGCCGGACCCGCCGCCGCCGGGGCCCGGCGAGGTGCAGCTCCGCATGCGCGCCGTCGGCCTCAACCACATCGATGTCTGGGGCTGGCGCGGCATGGCCTTCGCCAAGCGGCAGCTGCCCCTGACCGTCGGCGCGGAAGCGGTGGGCGAGGTGATCGCGCTCGGCGAGGGCGTCTCGGGCTGGCGCCCCGGCCAGCTTGCCGTGCCCTATGGCGCGCTGACCTGCGGCACCTGCCGCGCCTGCCGCGAGGGCCGCGACAACCTCTGCGAGAATGTCCGCGGGGTGAAGGGCTTCCATGTCGATGGCTTCGCGCAGGAGAAGGTGAACCAGGACTCCCGCCTGCTGGTGCCGGTGCCGGAGGGCATTCCGGCGGAGCAGGCCGCCTGCGCCGCCATCACCTTCTCCACCGTCGAGCACATGCTGTTCGACAATGCGAAGCTGGAGCCGGGCGAGGTGGTGCTGGTGCAGGCCGCGGGCTCCGGCATCGGCACCGTCGCGGTGAAGCTGGCCAAGGCCATGGGCTGCACCGTCATCGCCACCGCCGGCTCCGACGAGAAATGCGAGAAGGCGCGCGCCCTCGGCGCCGACCATGTGGTGAACTACACCACCGACCGCTTCGAGAGCGTCGCCCGCAAGGTGACGAAGAAGCGCGGCGTCGACGTGGTGTTCGAGCATGTCGGCGCCACCACCTGGGCGGGCTCCCTGCTCTCGCTCCGGATGGGCGGGCGGCTGGTGACCTGCGGCAGCACCTCGGGCGTCTCGGCCGAAACCAACCTGATGATGGTCTTCCAACGCCAGCTCAAGATCTTCGGCAGCTTCGGCGCCTCCATGCGCAACATCGCCGACGGCCTCGGCAAGATGGCGGCGGGGATCACGCCGGTGCTGGACACCGTTGCGCCGCTCGAGCAGTTCGAGGCAGCGCTGGCGCGGCTGGAGACGCGGCAGGTCTTCGGCAAGATCGTTGTCACGCTGTAGCGCGCGCCGCCTGCGCGGCGGCGCTGGGCGCACCCATCCCGGCCCTGCGGGGCAGGCTTGGGCCGCGGATGCGCCCCGCGCATAACCCGCCATGCAACGCTTCCTCGATTCCGTCCTCGCCCTGCTGGTCCGCGCGCTCTTCGCCGTGTTGCGTGCCCTGGGCCCGGACCGTGCCTCGGCGCTCGGCGGCTTCCTCGCGCGGAATATCGGTCCCTTGCTGCCGGTGCAGCGCACCACGCTGGACAACATCGCCCGCGCCTTCCCGGAGAAGCCGCCCGAGGAGCACCGCCGCATCGCCCGTGAGGCCTGGGACAATCTCGGCCGCACCGCCTGCGAATACGTCCATATGGACCGCATCTGGGATTTCGACGAAGCCAATCCCAATACCGGCCGCATCCAGCTCTCGCCCGAGACCGTGGCCCGCTTCATGGAACTGCGGGGCGACGGCAAGCCCGGCCTGTTCTTCGCCGCCCATCTGGCGAATTGGGAGCTGCCGGCGATCGCCGCGGCGGCGCATGGGCTCGACTCCGCCGTGCTCTACCGCATGCCGAACAATGCCGCGATCGGGCGGCTGATCGTCAGGCTGCGCGCCGGCAGCATGGGAAGGCTGATCCCCACCAACATCAGCGCCCCGGTCCGCATGCTGGAAGCGCTGGATGAGGGGCTGCATGTCGGCATGCTGGTGGACCAGCGCTTCAGCCGCGGCCCGCGCATCGCCTTCTTCGGGCGGGAGACGCCGACCAACCCGCTGCTGCCGCGCCTCGCCCGCCGCTTCGACTGCCCGGTGCATGGCGCCCGCGCCATCCGCCTCGACGGCGCCCGCTTCCGGCTGGAGCTGACCGAGCCGATCAACCTGCCCCGCGACGCGAAGGGCGAGGTGGATATCGAGGCGGCGACGGCGGCCATCACCCGGATCGTCGAGGGCTGGATCCGCGACTATCCTGGGCAATGGCTGTGGATGCACCGCCGCTGGCGGTAGGGGGGAAGGCATGCGGATCCTGGTGCTCGGCGCCGGCGCGCTCGGCGGCTATTTCGGCGGCAGGCTGCAACAGGCGGGGGCGGAGGTAAGCTTCCTCGTCCGCCCGCGCCGCGCGGCGCAGCTCGCGGAACGCGGCCTGGTCATCGAAAGCCCCTTCGGCAACGCCACCCTGCCGGTGAGCACCGTCGCCGCCGAGGCGCCGGGCAGCGGCTACGACCTCATCCTCCTCACCTGCAAGGCCTATGACCTGGCGGCGGCGATCGAGGCCATCCGCCCCGCGGTCGGGCCGGGCACGGCGGTGCTGCCGGTGCTGAACGGCCTCTCCCACCTCGCCACCCTGGACGCCGCCTTCGGACGGGAGGCGGTGCTGGGCGGCCTGGCCAAGATCCAGGCGACGCTGGCGCCGGACGGCACGGTGCGGCAGCTCAACGACTGGCGCTGGCTGACCTTCGGGGAGCGCGACGGCACCCTCTCCCCCCGCGTCCAGGCCCTGGCGGCGCTGGCCGGCAAGGCGCCCGGCATCGTCGCGGAGGCGGTGCCGGACATCATGCTGCGCATGTGGGAGAAGCTGGTGCATCTCGGCACCAGCGTCATCGGCACGGTGCTGCTGCGCGCCAGCACGGGGGAGATCGCACGGGCGCCGGGCGGCGTCGAATTCATGGCCAAGGTGCTGGCCCGCAACGCCGCCATCGCCGCGGCCGAGGGCCAACCGGTGCGGCAAAGCTTCCTCGAGGATATCGGCCGCGTCTTCGCCGACCCGCAGGGCGGCTACACCACCTCCATGCTACGGGACCTGGAGGCAGGCGAGCGGATCGAGGCCGACCATATCCTCGGTTTCCTGGTCCAAGCGGCGCAGCGGGCGGGGGTGCCGAGCGAGATCCACGAAGCCGCCCTGCTGCACTGCAAGGCCTATGAGCAGCGCCGGGACGCGGGACGGCTGCCCGGAGGCACCGGCCCAGGCTGATACCCGGCCCGGAAAGTCCAGGCCGGGTATCCCCGCAAGGTTGCTGGGACGGCTGCGCGCCAGCCGCAAGGGCATACCGGCCGCGCGCCCACGGATCGACATCGGTCAGCCTTCCGCGCGGCCGGCATGAGACGTGGGCAGCCGGAGGCTGCCGCCGCCCAGCCTCCCCAGGAAGCATCCTGACGACAGGCACCCGGAAACCGCACCCGGCCGCCTCGCCGATCGTGCCGGCCTGTGGCCGCCCTAGAGCGTTTTCGGTTTACATGCGTTCACCGAAAACGCTCTACGCTTTTGTTTGCAGGGCAGATTCAGGCCTTCGGGCGATGCCGCCCTACGGCGATCTGCTCTAACACTACCTGGGCGGAAACGACCAAAAATTCAGCAAATTCAGAGTGGTGCGAAATTCAGGCCCTGGCCGGCAAGCCACTGATTTCGCCGCGGAATTTTCGTTCCTGCCCAGGCAGTACTAATTGCCCAGCCGGTCCACCGGCAGGCGCAACTGCACCGTCAGCCCCGTCGCCGCCCATTCGAAGGCCGCCTCGCCGCCCAGCTGGGCGCAGCTCTGCCGCACCAGCCGGTGGCCGAAGCCGGCCCCCTCCGGCGCCTGCACCGCCGGGCCACCCAGCTCCACCCAGCGCAGCAGCACCGCGCCCTCCCCGGTCAGCTCCCAGCCGATGCCCACCCGGCCGCCGGCGCGAGACAGGGCGCCGTATTTCGCCGCGTTGGTTGCCAGCTCGTGCATCGCCAGCGCCACCGGCGGCGCGCCGGTCGCCCCCAGGCGGATCGCCGGGCCATCCAGCGACAGCCGCTCCGGCTCGCCCTGGAAGGGCGCCAGCAGCGCCTCCAGCAACTGCCCGAGCGTCGTGCCGCCGCCCGTCGCCGGCAGCGCCGTGCTCCCCGCCATGGCCGGCCGCACCAGGTCATGGGCCCGGGCCAGTGCCTCGATCCGGCCGAGCAGGGTCCGGCGCATCGCCTCCGGCGTCTCTGCCGTGCGGGCGGTGAAGACGACCAGCCCGCCGATGATGGCGAAGAGGTTCTTCACCCGGTGGTCCAGCTCCCGCACCAGCAGGTCGCGCGCCCGCTCGGCGTGCTTCCGCTCCGTCACCTCCTCGCAGACGATGCCGACGCCGGTCACCTCGCCGCTTTCCGGGTCCCGCACCGGGTAGAATTGTTCCACCCAGTCGCGCTGCACCCCGGGCGCGCGCGGCGTCTCGCCCTGGACCTCCACGCCGGTCAGCGTCTCCCCCGCCTCCAGCACCCGGCGCAGCACGGGCTCCGCCGCCACCCGCAGACCCGGCAGCAGGTCCCAGAGCCTCCGGCCGAGATGCGCCTCGGGCGGCAGCCCGTTCATCTCCGCCAGGGCGGAGTTGATGCGGACGAAGCGCAGTTCCCGGTCGAGCTGCGCCAGGCCGAGCGGCGCCGCCTGGTAGAGCATTTCGAGATCGGCGAGGCGCCGCCGCGCCTCCCGCTCACTTTCCACCTGCGCCGCCATGGCCCGGCGCTGGGCGGTGAGGTCGAGATGCGTGCCGGTCAGCACCAGGGCGCGGCCATCCGGCCCGCGCTCCAGCGCCTCACCCCGCGCCAGGATCCACACCCAGCGGCCGGAGCGGTGGCGCATGCGGAACTCCGCCTCGTAACGGGCGGAGGTGCCGGCCAGGTAGCGGTCCAGCAGGGCGCGGGTCCAGGGCAGGTCGTCCGGATGCAGCAGGGCCTGCCAGTCCTGCACCGCCAGCTCGCGGTTCTCCGACGGCAGGCCGAGCATGCTGCACCAGCGCTCGGTCACCTGCAGCACGCCGGTCCGCCGGTCCCAGTGCCAGGCGCCGAGATCGGCGCCGGCCAGCGCCACCTCCGCTTGGCGATGGGCGAAGCTCAGCGCCTGCTCCGTCTGGTGGTGGGCCGTCAGGTCCACGAGGCCGAGGCTGATCCACTCCCGCCCCCCGACCCGCACCCGCCGGGCGCGCAGCAGCAGGTGCAGCGGGGTGCGGCCGGGCAGGACGAAGCCGGTCTCGAAACTTTCCGGTACCTCGCGCGCCGTCAGCCGGCCCAACCGGCGGCGGAGCTGCGGGCCGTGCGGCGCCGTCTCCAGCGCCGTCGCCCAGGCGGCGGCGAGGATGGCGAGAGCCTCCTTCGGGCCATGCGCGGCGGGTCCTGCCGGGGCCAGCAGCGCCAGCGCCTCGGCATTGCAGAGGCGTGGCCGCAGGCTCTCCGGCTCCAGCACCAGGGCCGGCAGGGGCAGCATGTCGAGCAGCCCGGCGAGTTCCGCGGGCAGTCCTGCCGCCTCCGCCTGGGCGGACAGCGCGCTCAGCACCCACCCCCCCGGAGGCCGGGCCGCGGCAGGACCGGGACGCGCTGCCCCCGCGCCGCGCCCCGGAGGCAGCGGATGGGCGGCCCCGGCTCGGCGCCTGCGGGCGAATGGGTCCGGCGGCCGGCTGGCATCATGGCGAGGTGGCGCTTGCGGGGTTGCTGCGGGGTGGCCTGCCTGCGGCCATAACCTTCTTGCATGGCTGAGTATGTCCGGAAAATGTCTTCCGGACCATCGCCCTTTCGCCTCAGCCGGTAGTGATGTCCCCTCGCCGCAATAGCTGGATGATGGCGGAGAAATCCAGCCCGCCCTGCCCCTCGGCGAGAAACCGGGCATAGAGCGACCGCGCCATGGCGCCAAGCGGCGTCGCCGCCCCCACGCTCTCCGCCGCCGCCTGGGCGAGGCCCAGATCCTTCTCCATCAGCGCCACGGAGAAGCCTGGGGCGTAGTCCCGGTTGGCCGGGCTGGCGGGGACCGGCCCCGGCACCGGGCAGTAGCTGGTCAACGCCCAGGACTGGCCGGTGGATTTGCTCACCACGTCGAACAACGCCTGATGGGTCAGGCCGAGCTTCTCCGCCAGGATCATCGCTTCGGCCGTGACGATCATGTTGGCCGCCAGCATCATGTTGTTGCAGGCCTTCACCGCCTGGCCGGCCCCCGCCCCGCCGCACAGGACGAGGGTCCGGCCCATGGCGCGGAGGACCGGCTCGGCGCGGGCGAAGACCTCCGGCTCGCCGCCCGCCATGAAGGTGAGCGTGCCGGCCTCCGCCCCCATGGTGCCGCCGGAAACCGGGGCGTCCAGCATGGCCCGGCCGCATTGCGCCGCCACCTCCCGCGCCGTCGCCACATCGATGGTGGAGCAGTCGATCAGCACCGCATCCGCCGGGCTGGCGGCCGCGATGCCGCCGGCGCCCAGCACCGCCTCCCGCACCTGTGGCCCGGCGGGCAGCATGGTGATGACGAATTCCGCCCCGGCCGCCGCCGCGGCGGCACTGGCAACCGGGGTGCCGCCCGCGGCGGCGAAGCCGGCGAGCGCCTCCGGCACCAGGTCGAAGCCGGTGACGGCGTGGCCGGCCTTCAGCAGATTCCGCGCCATCGGCGCCCCCATCCTGCCGAGGCCGATGAAGCCGATGCGTGCCATATAGCCTGTCCTCCCTCCCGATCCCGGCAGTCTGGCGGCGCGGCCGGGACTTGGCCAGCACCGCCCGACCCTCAGCCCTCGCCGGCCGGCCGCAGCCCGGCCTGGAACAGCACCGCCCGCAGCACCCCGGCCAGGGCCAGCAGCGCCGGCCGGCGCGGCGTCGCGGCGCGGAAGACCAGGCGCAGCTCCCGCGCCGTCCCCCCGGCCAGCGGCCGCAGCACCAGCCCCTGCTGCCGCGCCGCCCCTGCCGCCAGGGCCGGCAGCAGGGTGGCGCCGAAGCCGGCGGCGACCAGGTTCATCAGCGTCGCCAGGCTGACCGCCCGGAAGCCCTGCCCGGTGCCCTGGGCCGCTCCCTGCCGACCGCAGGCGGCGATCGCCTGGTCGCTGAGGCAATGGCCATCCGCCAGCACCAGCAGCTCGGCGCCGAGGGAGGCTTCCGGCACCGGCCCCTTGCCCACCAGCACATGGCCAGGCGGCAGGGCGGCGAGGAAGGGCTCCATCGCCAGCGGCACCGCCTCCAGCTCCCCCGGCGGCGGCGCGGTGGCGATCACTGCGGCGTCCACCGCATGGTGGCGCAGCCGGTCCAGCAGCGCCTCGGTCAGATCCTCCCAGGGCTCGAGCGCAAGGCGCGGCAACTCCGCCCGGAGCTGCGGCATGAAGGGCGGCAGCAGGAAGGGGGCGAGGGTCGGGATGATGCCGAGGCGCAGCGTCCCGGCCAGCGGGTCCGCCATGGCCTGGGCGCCGCCGGCCAGGGCATCCGCCGCCGCCACCGCCGCCTCCGCATGCGGCAACAGCGCCCGGCCCGCCGCGGTCAGGGTGACGCTGCGCGCCCCGCGCTCGAAGAAGGCCACGCCCAGCTCCTCCTCCAGCTTGCGCAGCTGGGCGGAGAGGGTGGGCTGGCTGACATGGCAGGCCTCGGCGGCCCGGCCGAAATGCCGGTGCTCGGCGACGGCGAGGAGATAGCGGAGATCGCGCAGGTTCATGAGGAATAGATAGATCCTATTGGGCCGATCAGAACAAACGATTTCTCCCTATGGATCTGCCTCCGTAGCTTTCGCGGGACCAGAGAGAAAGGAGCCGTCATGCCGGACCGCCTGACCACCACCGCCGGCGCGCCGATCGCCGACAACCAGAACAGCCTCACCGCCGGCCCGCGCGGCCCGGTGCTGCTGCAGGACTGGCAGCTCCTCGAGAAGCTCGCCCACCAGAACCGGGAGCGCATCCCGGAGCGGGTGGTGCACGCCAAGGGCTGGGGCGCCTATGGCACGCTGACCATCACCGGCGACATCTCCCGCTACACCCGCGCCAAGGTGCTGCAGCCGGGGACGAAGACGGACCTGATCCTGCGCTTCTCCACCGTGGCCGGAGAGCTGGGCGCGGCGGATGCCGAGCGCGACGTGCGCGGCTTCGCCATCAAATTCTACACGCCCGAGGGCAATTGGGATTTGGTGGGCAACAACACCCCGGTCTTCTTCGTGCGCGACCCGCTGAAATTCCCGGACTTCATCCACACCCAGAAGCGCCACCCGCAGACCCATCTGCGCAGCCCGACGGCGATGTGGGATTTCTGGTCGCTCTCGCCGGAATCGCTGCATCAGGTGACGATCCTGATGTCGGATCGCGGCCTGCCGGTCGCGCCGATGTTCATGAACGGCTATGGCAGCCACACCTACGGGCTGTGGAACGAGGCCGGCGAGCGCTTCTGGGTGAAGTTCCACTTCAAGACCCTGCAGGGCCACCGCCACCATACCAATGCCGAATCCGTCGGCGTCATCGGCCGGTCCCGCGAGAGCTACCAGGAGGCGCTGTTCGGCAGCATCGCGCGCGGCGACTTCCCGCGCTGGAAGATGCAAGTGCAGATCATGCCTGAGCTGGAGGCGGAGAAGACGCCCTACAACCCCTTCGATCTAACCAAGGTCTGGCCGCACAAGGACTACCCGCCGATCGACATCGGCGTGCTGGAGCTGAACCGGAACCCGGAGAACTACTTCGCGGAGACCGAGCAGCTTGCCTTCAGCCCCTCCAACTTCGTCCCCGGCATCGGCGCCTCGCCGGACCGGATGCTGCAGGCGCGGATCTTCAGCTATGCGGATGCCCACCGCTACCGCCTCGGCACGCATTACGAGGCGCTGCCGGTGAACCGCCCGCGCTGCCCGGTGCACCACTACCACAAGGACGGGGCGATGCGGTTCTTCCGCAACGACACCGGCAACCCGGACGCCTATTACGAGCCGAACAGCATGGGCGGGCCAGCGCAGGACCCGGGCGTGGCGGAGCCGCCGCTGCGCCTCTCGGGCGATGCGGCGCGCTGGGACCATCGCGAGGGGAACGACGATTTCAGCCAGCCGCGGGCGCTGTTCCTGCTGTTCGATGCCGGGCAGCGGCAGAGGCTGTTCAGCAACATCGCGGATGCGATGGGCGGCGTGCCGGACCACATCATCGAGCGGCAATGCCGGCTGTTCGACCAGGTGCACCCGGAGTACGGCGCGGGGGTGCGGGCGGCGGTCGCGGCCCGGCAGGCACCCCGGCAGGCGGCGGAGTAGAAGCCGGGGCCGCCCCCATCGACCGCATGCGGTCGATCTCCGCCGGAGCCAGGGCCTGGCCCCGGGCCTGCCCTGACGCCGCTAGGCGGGAAGCAATTCGGCGCGGCCGGCTTCCACCACGAAGCGGCCGCGATCCTCGCGTCCAGCGTCGGGCCGCGTCACCGCGGCGACGGCACGGAATACCGTCTCCAACCGGTCGGGGCGGGCTTCGTGCAGGCAGTAACCCCGGCGGTTGTTGAAGAAGCGGATGTGCGGATTGCGCGCCAGCGCCGCGGTGGCGCCCGGGGTGGTCTCCGTGCCGTCGCCGCCGCTGGTGATGGAGGTGGCAACGAACTCCACGGCGCGGGAGGGGCCGCCCTCCGCCACCGGCACCTCGCCCGCCCAGGCATTGTGGATGTCGCCGGTCAGCACCACCGGCGGGGCCAGGCCCCGCGCCGCCAGCCCCTCCAGCAGGCGCTGACGGGCGGCGGGGGCACCGTCCCATTTGTCCGGGGCGATGCCGTCATTCGCCAGGCGCCGCGGCATCAGCATCACCTGCTGCGCCAGCACCTGCCAGCGCGCCTCGGAGCGGGCGGCATTCTCCAGCAGCCAGGCTTCCTGCGCCGCGCCCAGCATCTGCGCGTCCGGCCGCGCCACCTCGGCGCAGGCGGGACCATTCACGTCGCCGCAGGGCTGGTCGTCCCGGTATTGCCGCGTGTCCAGCACGTGCAGATCGAGCAGCCGACCGTAGCGGAAGCGGCGATGGGCGAGGATGCCGGCGCCGCGCGGCCGCTGGGCCGGGCGCAGCGGCATCGCCTCCCACCAGGCCTGGAAGGCGGCTTCGCGCAGCGCCAGGAATTCCTCCCGCGGCATCGCCATCGGGTGGCGGGCGCTGCGGCCATCCGCCTCGCTCTGCTCGCCGGCCCAGTTGTTCTCCACCTCATGGTCGTCGAAGCTCGGGATGCAGGCATGCGCCGCCATCGCCGCCTGCAGATCGGGGTCCGACTGGTATTGCGCGTAGCGCCGGCGGTAATCGGCGAGGGCGCGGCACTTGCCGCCCGCCGCGCTGCGCACCACGGGACCGAAGCCGCCCGGCTGGCCAGGCTGGCGGCCAGCATATTCGTAGATGTAGTCGCCATAGTGGAAGACGAAGTCGATCGCCTCCTCCGCCGCCGCGTGCCGCCAGGCGGTGAACCAGCCATGCTCGATGTGCTGGCAGCCGGCGGTGAGGAAGCGCAGCCGCTCAGGCCGCGACACCGGGTCCGGCGCGGTGCGGGCATGGCCGGTGGGGCTGACCTCGCCGCCCAGGCGGAAGCGATACCAATAATCCCGGCTTGGCCGCAGCCCGCCGGCCTCGACATGGGCGGAGAAGCCCTCGGCAGCACTCACCACCACTTGGCCGGCGGCGGCGATGCGGCGGAAGCTGGGATCCTCCGCCACCTCCCAGGTGAGTTCCGGCGTGGCCTCCGGCGCCATGCCGAAGAAGGGCGCGAGGGGCTGGGGCGCCAGGCGGGTCCAGAGCAGCAGGCTGTCCGGCCAGGGATCACCGCTGGCAACGCCCGTGGCGAAGGGTGTCCCGCCCCCCGTCCAGGCCGCGGATGTCGCCAGTATGAGCGGCGGCGCGGCCAGCGCGGCGCGCAGCAGGGCACGACGTTGCATGGGCGGAGGCTACCGCGCGCCGCCCGATGCCGTCGAGCCAGCGCCTTAGGTGACGCCCTGGCCGCCGGCGCTCGGTGCGGCAGGGGTGGGTCACACCGGCACCTCCCCCGGCGGCTTCAGGGTGGAGAGCACGAAGGAGCTGCGTGTCTCCTTCACCCCCGGCATGCGCAGCAGGGCCTTCAGAGCGAACTCGGCATAAGCCTCGAAATCCGCAGCGAGGACATGCAGCAGGTAGTCCATCTCGCCGCTCATCGCATAGGCGGCGAGCACTTCCGGGCGTTCCGCCAGGGCCTTGTGGAAGCGGGCCACCACCTCCTCGGCATGGCTCTCCAGCGCCACCATGACAAAGGCCTGCAAGGGCAGGCCGAGCCGCACCGGGTCCAGCAGCGCGGCATAGCGGGCGATGGCGCCCGCCTCCTCCAGCCGCTTCACCCGGCGCTGGCAGGGGGTGGGGGACAGCCCCACCTGCTCGGCCAGCGCCACCACCGGCAGGCGGCCGTCGCGCTGCAGGGCACGCAGGATACGGCGATCGATGGCATCCAGTTCCAGGGTGGATTTTGCCATGGATTGGCCCTCGGTGAGTGACTTCCGCCCAATCTAGCGGCCATCACGGCCGAATTCGCTGCAATTCGCCAAGACGGATGCGGCATCCTTCCTGCGTTGGAAAGCGGAGGCCACGCGATGTCCGCCAGCGTCCAGGAATTGCCCGGCTTCCTGCGCGGCAATTACGCCGCCGCCGCGCCGGACGGCACTCTGCCGGCCGAGAGCCTGCGCTACAGCGCGGCCGACCACGCCACATGGCGCACCCTCTACCAGCACCAGGCGGCGCTGCTGCCCGGCCATGCCGCAAGTTCCTACCGCACCGCCCTGGCGCGCCTGCCCTTCGCCGATGGCGTGCCGGACCTCGCCGCGACCTCCGCCCTGCTGCGCGCGGCCACCGGCTTCTCCCTGGTGCCGGTGCCAGGGCTGATCCCGGATGCGCCCTTCTTCGCCCATCTCGCGGCGCGGCGCTTTCCCGTCACCGCCTGGATCCGCCGGCCGGAGGAGCTGGACTACATCGTCGAGCCGGACATCTTCCACGATGCCTTCGGCCATGTGCCGCTGCTGACCGAGCCCGATTTCGCCGAGGTGCTGGAGGCCTATGGCCGCCTGGGCGAGCAGGCCATGCGGCTCGGCGCGCTGAAGCCGCTGGCGCGCTTCTACTGGCACATGATCGAGTTCGGCCTGATCCGCGAGGCTGGCCCAGGGGGCGGCGCGCTGCGCGCCTATGGTGCCGGCATCCTCTCCTCCTCCGCCGAGACGCGCCACGCGGTGACGGGGACGGCGCCGCGGCGGCTGCGCTTCGACCTCTGGCGGGTGCTGCGCAGCGACTACTTCATCGACGATCTGCAGCCGACCTACTTCGTCATCGAGAGCTTCGCGGAGCTCTTCGCCGCCATGCGCCGCCTGCCGGCGCTGCTGGAAGCGGCGCGCGATGCCGCGCCCATCCCGCCCGGCGCCGCCGCCGACGGCGACCATCCCATCCGCTGAGGAGACGCCTGATGGACATCCCTCCCGACCGCACCGACCTCGCCGGCCGCATCTCCGAGGCCAATCCGATGGGCACGGATGGCTTCGAATTCGTGGAGTTCACCGGCCCGGAGCTGCCGGCGCTGGAGGCGCTGTTCACCCGGCTGGGCTTCGCCCCGGTGGCGGCGCATCGCAGCAAGCGCGTCACGCTGTGGCGCCAGGGCGATGTGAACTTCATCCTGAACGCCGAGCCGGACAGCTTCGCCCAGGCCTTCCAGCGGGTGCACGGGCCTTCGGCCTGCGCCATGGCCTTCCGCGTGGCGGATGCCGCCGCGGCCTATAACCGCGCCATCGCCCTCGGCGCCCGGCCGGTGCAGGGCAAGGTGGGGCCGATGGAGCTGAACATCCCGGCCATCAAGGGCATCGGCGGCTCGCTGCTCTATTTCGTGGATCGCTACGGCGCACGCGGCAGCATCTACGAGGTGGATTTCCGCTGGCATGGCGGCGCCGAGCCGAAGCCCAAGGGCCAGGGCATCACCGTGATCGACCACCTGACGCACAATGTCCATCGCGGCCGCATGGATGTGTGGTGGCAGTTCTACGAGAAGCTCTTCAACTTCCGTGAGATCCGCTACTTCGACATCGAGGGCAAGCTGACCGGGCTGAAATCCCGCGCGCTGACCAGCCCCTGCGGCCAAATCCGCATCCCGATCAACGAGAGCAGCGACGACAAGAGCCAAATCGAGGAATATCTGCGCGCCTACAGGGGCGAGGGTATCCAACACATCGCCCTCGGCACCGAGGACATCTTTGCAAGCGTCGAGGGGATGCGGGACGCGGGCATCCAGTTCATGGACACGCCGGATACCTATTACGAGCTGCTGCCGAAGCGCATGCCCGATCTCAGCGCGGAGGAGATCGCCCGCCTGGCGCGGAACCGCATCCTCACCGATGGCGCGCCGACGCCGGAGGGCGGGCGGCTGCTGCAGATCTTCACCGGCACGGTGATCGGCCCGATCTTCTTCGAGCTGATCCAGCGCAAGGGCGACCAGGGCTTCGGCGAGGGCAATTTCCGCGCGCTGTTCGAGAGCATCGAACTGGATCAGATCCGGCGTGGGGTGCTGGCGTAGCTCCCAACGAAGTCGCTTCGCGCCCTCGCGGGGCCCCCGGCGATCGCTTCTTGCCCCGGGCTCCGTACAGCCTTCCGAGGCAAAGCCGCGGAAGGTCACCGGGCGGGCCAGGTTCGAGAACTCGGACCAGGGGCCGGGTCCTGGGCCCCGGGGGGGGCGATCGAACGAATGCGTTCGATGGGAGCAGCGCCCCCCCTGCCGGCGCCCGGGGCGGCCCACCGACCTACCTCCCTCTCGCTCCCGCCTCGTCCAGCAGCGCCTGCGCCTTGCGTGCCGCCCGCTTCGCCGCCGCCTCGGCCCGCGCCTCCCGCAGCTTCTCCAGCCCGCGTTCGGCGGCCCGCGCCTCGCCCAGCGCCTCGGCCGCCGCGGCGGCCACGCGTTCCGCCACGCCCACGGCCCGCTGCGCCCGCTCCCGCTCCGCCAGGCCGCGCTGCAGCCAGGTGCCATAATCCGCCGGCAGGCCATGCCCGGCCTGGAGGGTCAGCGCCGCCGCCGCCGCCTCGACCCGCTCCTCGGCCGCGCCCAGCCGGCCATAGGCCTCGCCCAGCCGGCGCCGTGCCGTCTCGGTTTCCAGCCGGCGCAGCCGGGCCAGGACGGCAAGCGGGTCACGCGGCATCCGCCGTTTCCTCCATCGCCGCCGCCAGCGCCGCGAAGGCGCTTTCCACCGTGCCGCGCTCGCCTTTGCCCTGGCCCAGCATCGCCTCGATGCGCGGCGCCAGGCGGATGGCCTCATCCACCGCCGGGTCGGCGCCGGGGCGGTAGGCGCCGAGGCGCACCAGATCCGCCATCTCCGCATGCAGGGCGAGCACCGCCCGCGCCCGCCGCATCAGCGCCGCCTCATCCGGCCGCAGGCAGCCGGGCACGGTGCGGGAGAGGCTGCGGAGGATGTCGATGGCCGGGTAGCGGCCGCGTTCCCCGATGCTGCGATCCATCACCACATGCCCGTCCAGGATGCCGCGCACCGCATCCGCCACCGGCTCGTCATGGTCGTCACCCTCCACCAGCACGGTGAAGAGGCCGGTGATGGCACCGGCGCAGCCCTCCTCCCGCGGCCCGGCGCGTTCCAGCAGGCGGGGGAGTTCGGCGAAGACGCCAGGGGTGTAGCCGCGGGTCGTCGGCGGCTCCCCGGCCGCGAGGCCGATCTCGCGCAGCGCCATGGCGAAGCGGGTGACGCTGTCCATCATCAGCAGCACCTGGCGGCCCTGATCGGCGAAATGCTCGGCGATGGCCATGGCGGCATAGGCGGCCTCCCGCCGCATCAGCGGCGGGGCGTCGGAGGTGGCGCAGACCACCACGGAGCGGGCGAGGCCCGCCGCCCCCAGATCATCCTCGAGGAATTCCCGCAGCTCCCGCCCCCGCTCGCCCACCAGGGCCAGCACCACCACATCGGCGGCCGCCCCGCCCGCCAGCATGGAGAGCAGGGTGGATTTCCCGACGCCAGAGGCGGCGAAAAGGCCGAGGCGCTGGCCGCGGCGGCAGGTGGCGAAGGCATCCAGCGCCCGGACGCCGAGATCGAGCCGCGGCCCCAGCCGGGCGCGCTGGCCGGCCTGGGGTGGGGCGGCGCGGACCGGCCGTGCGAGAGGCCCGGGAGGCGGCGGCGGCCTGCCGTCCAACGGCCGGCCGAGCGGGTCCAGCACCCGCCCCAGCCAGGTCTCGTCCACTGCCAGGCTGGCCGATGGGGCAAGCATGGCCGGGGTGCCGGGGCCGACCCCGTCCAGCGGCCCGAAGGCGAGGGCGGTGGCGTGCCCCTCGGCGAAGCCCACCACCTCTGCCTCCACCGCCGGCGCGGCAGGGGGTGAGAGGCGCAACCTGGCTCCGATCCGCAACCAGGGATCGAGGCCCGTGACGGAAATTGAGAGGCTTCCCGCCGATACAACCTTACCGTGCAGCTGTGCCGCAGGCTGGCGCCGCAACGCCAGGCTTGCCCGGTCGATTTTCATAACAATTTGATAAGAAAGCGTTTCTCTCCCCGGCATCGTGCCTTCATCGTCTTTCAAGGATTTGTCTCGTATCTTGGTACGCCCAAAGCGATGAATTTCCTCTTCACAACACACGCATAAGTGGTATCTCCATACACGTCTGGCGTGCAGGAGAGTGAGACATGCGCGTATTATTGGTTGAGGACGACCTGGCCGCCTCCCGGGGCCTGGTCGCCATGCTCAAGGCCAACGCCATGGTGGTCGACGCCGTCGATACCGGCGAGGAAGCGCTCGAGCTGGTGCGCCTCTACGATTACGACGTGGTTCTGCTCGACCTTGTTCTTCCGGATATGGAAGGATACGAGGTCGTGAGGCGCCTGCGCGCCGCGCGGGTGGAAACCCCGGTCATGATCCTCTCCGGCCTCGCGCGGCCCCAGGCCAAGGTGAAGGGCTTCGGCATGGGCGCCGACGACTTCATCACCAAGCCCTTCGACGGGCAGGAGCTGGTGGCCCGCATCCAGGCCGTGGTGCGCCGCACCAAAGGCTTCGCCCAGCCCAGCCTCTCGGTCGGCCCTCTCACCCTCAACCTCGGCTCGCGGGAAGTCACCATCGGCGGCGCCCCGGTCCACCTGACCGGCAAGGAATACGCGATCCTGGAGCTGCTGACCCTGCGCAAGGGCCTGGTGCTGACCAAGGAAGCCTTCCTGAACCACCTCTATGGCGGGATGGATGAGCCGGAGGTGAAGATCATCGACGTCTTCATCTGCAAGCTGCGCAAGAAGCTCGCCCAGGCGGGCGCGGACAACCTGATCGGCACGGTCTGGGGCCGCGGTTATGTGCTGCGGGACCCGCAGCAGGCCGGTACGCGGTTTCCCAACGCCCCCGTGGCTGGCAGCGCCATTCCGCTGACGACGACCGTCGCCGCTTAAGGATCCGGCCCGCCGGGGGTACCACCCCTTCGGCCCTGGCCGGGTCGCAAGATCCTCCGTCAGACGCAACTGGGCGGCCCCCGAACGGGAGCCGCCCTTTTTTCTGCCCGTCCGGGAAGGCCCGGCATGCCTCGCAGCCCGGCCACGCGCCGCCCCGGCCTGGCAGCCGCGGCCGCAGTTGGCGCGGGATTGGCCGAGCGTCGCCCACCCATCCCGCTCCAGCTCATCGTCTGCCCGCATGCTTCACGGTTCGGCCGATCCGGCCTCGGTCGCTCGCGCTCAGCCCGCCTTCGCCACCGCCTGCCGACGTTCATAGGCGCCGCGCTCCGCCGGCAGGGCGATGAGCTGGTCGGTCAGCCCCAGCACCGTCTCCGCCCCGCCGAGATAAAGCACGCCATCCGCCGCCAGCCGCTCTGCCAGTGCGTTCAGCACCCGGGTCTTGGTCGGGGTATCGAAATAGATCAGCACGTTGCGGCAGAAGATCACATCGAACCGGCCGAGATGGCGGAAATCCGCCAGCAGGTTCAGATGCTCGAACCGCGCCATGGCGCGCAGCGGCGGATTGACCCGCCAGCGCCCCGCCTCCTGGTGCAGATACTTCACCATCAGCTTGGCGGGCAGGCCGCGCTGCACCTCGAACTGGGTGTAGAATCCCTCCCGCGCCCGGGACAGCACCTCCTGCGAGATGTCGGTGCCGAGGATCTCCACCTTCCGCCCAGCCGTCTCCGCGCCCAGCTCCTGCACCAGCATGGCGATGGAATAGGCTTCCTGCCCGGTGGAGCAGGCGGCGGACCAGACCCGCAGCGTGGCCCCCGGCGGCCGCGCGGCGGCCAGGGCGGGCAGCAGACGCTTCAGATGCTCGAAGGGCTTGCCGTCGCGGAAGAAGCTGCTTTCGTTCGTCGTCAGCGCCTCGGTCACTGCCTCGGCCAGCGCCAGGGCGCGCGGTTCCCGCAGCTTCAGCGCCAGCGCATCCAGGCTTGCCAGCCCCTCCCGCTTCAGGATGGGGCCAAGGCGGGTGTCCAGCATGTACTGCTTGTCCGGCGTCAGCACGAGACCGGAGCGGGCCTTCACCAGCCCGGCGATGAAGGCGAAGCCATCCGGGCTCATGCGAAGGCTCCCGCTCGGCTGGCCACCAGGGCCAGCACCTGTTCCGCCAACCCCTCCGGTGGCAGCTGGGCGCGGGCGAGGCCGGCGCGGGCGACCGCCCCGGGCATGCCCCAGACCACCGAACTCGCCTCATCCTGCGCCAGCACCGCGCCGCCGGCGGCAGCCACCGCCTTGCAGCCGGCCAGGCCGTCATGCCCCATGCCGGTCAGGATCACCGCCAGCACCGCGCCCTCGCAGGCAGCGTTCAGGCTGCGCAGCATGGGGTCCACCGCCGGGCGGCAGAAATTCTCCGGCGGCCCGTCATTCAGCCGCGCCACCAACCTGCCGTTCGCGGCCTCCACCAGCAGGTGCCGGTCGCCCGGCGCCAGGTAAAGCCGGCCTGCCTCCAGCACCTCGCCATCCCGCGCCTCGGCGCAGCCGAGGGTGCCGAGGCGGTTGAGATGGTCCGCCAGCATGGCGGTGAAGCCGGCCGGCATGTGCTGCACCGCCACCACCGGCACCGGCACCTTGCGATTCAGCCCCCGCACCAGCGTGGCCAGCGCCTGCGGCCCGCCGGTGGAGCAGCCGATGCCGATCGCCTTCACCCCACGGCGCGGCAGCAGCGCCACCAGGCTCGGTTGTGCCGGCCGGGAAGGTCGCGGCGCGGCGACGGCACGGCCCATCCGCGCCCAGCCCTTCACCTTCGCCACCAGCTCCGCGCGGAAGCTCGCATCATGCAGCCCGCCGCCGGCCGCGCCGGGCTTCGGAATGTAGTCCGCCGCACCGGCGCGCAGCGCCGCCATGGTGACGGCCGCGCCCTTCTGCGTCAGCGCGCTGGCGACGATGACGACAGGGCGCGGCACCAGCTTCAGCAGCAGCGGCAGCGCCGTCATGCCGTCCATCACCGGCATTTCGAGGTCGAGCAGCACCACCTGCGGCCGCGTCGCGACGGACATGCCGGCCAGCGTCTCCAATGCCTGGCGGCCATCGCCGGCCCGCGCCACCACCTTGATCTCGGGATCCGCCTCCAGCACACGGGCCAGGGCGGAGCGCACCGTGGCGCTGTCATCGCACAGCATCACCCGGACAATCGGGGCCTGGCTCACGCGGCGTCGTCCTGCAGCAGCCCGGCCTGGACGAATTTGTCCCGCAGGATGTCCTCGTCGAAGGGCTTCATGACGTATTCCTGCGCCCCGGCCTCGAGCGCGGTGACGATCCGGTCCATCGCCCCTTCGGTGGTGCAGAACACCACGATCGGCCGGTCCGGGCCGAATTCCCGGCGGGCCTCCACCAGGAATTGCAGCCCGTCCATCACCGGCATGTTCCAGTCCAGCAGGATGGAATCGGGCAGGGCGTGCCGGCAGGCCGTCAGCGCCTCCTCGCCGTTCTCCGCCTCCTGTACCTGGAAGCCGTGCTTTTCCAGGATGCGCCGGGCCGCCTTGCGGACCACGCGGCTGTCATCGACCACCAGGCAGGTGGCAGCGGAGGCGCGCTCGCTCATCGCGCCCGCCCTCAGCCGATCGCCAGGATGCGTTCGACATCCAGCAGGATGAGCAGCCGCTCCCCCATCCGGTGCACGCCGACCGAAACCTCCCGCCACATCGGGTCGAGGGTCGGCGGGTTGGGCGCTCGGTCCGCCCGCGGCAGGGGCAGCACATCGCCCACCTGGTCGGCGAGGAGGGAGTAGAGCTCATTGTCCCGCTCCACCACCACGCTCATCGCCTGGCCTTCCTCCGGCTTGCGTGCCGGCAGGCCGAGGCGGCGGCGGAGGTCGATGGCGGTGACGATGCGGCCGCGAAGGTTGAGACTGCCCGCCACCTCCGGCGGCGCCAGCGGGATGCGGGTGATGGTCTGCGCCCCGAGCACGTCCCGCACCGCCAGCACCGGCACGCCGCACAATTGGTCGGCGACGGTGAGGGTGAGGTAGCTCTCGGCTGCGGCATCGCCGAGGGGCGAGGCACCGCGGGCGGAGGGCTTGGCGGACTCGGCCGCCGCGCCCGTCATGGCCTGCTGCATGATGGTCCTTCCTTCCTCAGCCCGCGACCGTCATGGCCAGGCACTGCCGGAGGCTCTCCAGCAGCGCGGCGCGGTCGAATTTGGCGACGTAGTCGGTGAAGCCGGCCTCCCGGCCGTGGGCGATGTCGGCCGGCTCGGCCCGGCCGGCGAGCGCGATCATCGGCAGATCCTGCCAGGGCCCGCCCTCCCGCACCGCGCGGGCGAAAGCATTGCCGTTCATCCCCGGCATGTTGATGTCGGAGATGATGGCCTCGAATTCCGCGCCGGCCTCGCGCAGGCGGAGCGCTTCCTCGGCATCCGCGACGGCGGTCACGGCGTAGCCGGCGGCGCTGAGGGCGGGGACGACGAGGGTGCGGAAGAAGGCGCTGTCCTCCACCATCAGGATGCGCTGGCCATGGCCCTTCTCGGCGCCGCCCTGGGCGCCGAACCAATCCTCGCCGCCGTCCTGGCGCAGCCACCAGGCAGTGTCGATCACCTCCGTCACCTTGCCGCAGATGACGGCGCTGCCGAGATAGCCCGGCCGCTCGCCCGCGGCGTCGATGACCAGCCGCTCATCCACCACGTCGAGGATCTCCTCGACCATCAGCCCCATCGCGCGGTCGCCATTGGAGAAGACCAGCACCGGCTGGCGCTCCGGCGCCGTGCCCATGTCCCAGAAGCCGGAAAGCGGGACGAGCGGCATGAGCTGGCCGCGGTACTGCACCAGCGGCTTGCCGGCGGCGAGCTCGATCTTCTCCCGTGCCACATCCTCCAGCCGGGCGACGAGGCCGAGGGGAACCGCCTTCGGCGTGGCATCGCCGGCGCGGAACAGCAGCATGGCGGTCTTGGTGTCGGAGTGCAGCAGATGCGCGGGCCGCGCCGCATCCCGTTCCGCATCGCCGGCGCTGCCCTCGGTGCCGACCCCCGTGGCGCGGGCGATGCCGTTCGGGTCGAGGATCATGATGACGCTGCCATCGCCGAGGATGGTGTTGCCGGAGAACATGGTGACGTGGCGCAGGATGGGCGCCACCGGCTTCACCACGATCTCCTCCGTGTCGAAGACCCGGTCCACGATGATGCCGAAGACATGGGCGCCGACCTGGGTGACGATGACGAAGCCGGTCTCCTCCGGCGCCGGGGCGTCATCGAGCTGCAGCAGGGAGGCAAGGCGGACCAGCGGCAGCAGCCGGTCGCGCAGGCGGAGCACCGGCGCGTCCTTGATCCGCTCCAGCTTCGCCGCGCCCTCGCCGCCGACGCGGACCAGCTCCACGACGCCGATCTGCGGCACCGCAAAGCGCTCGCTGCCCGCCTGGACGATGAGGGCGGAGACGATGGCCAGGGTCAGCGGGATCTTGATGAGGAATTTGGTGCCGGCGCCTTCCTTCGAATGCACCTCGATGGTGCCGCCGATCTTCTCGATATTCGTCTTCACCACATCCATGCCGACGCCCCGGCCGGAGACGGCGGTGATGGCGGCGGCGGTGGAGAATCCGGCGCGGAAGATGAAGCGCTGGATCTCGCGCTCCGACATGCCCGCCAGCTCGGCCTCGGTGGCGAGGCCCTGGGTAAGGGCCTTCTGGCGGATGCGCTCGATGTTCAGTCCGCGGCCGTCATCGGCGATCTCGATGATGATGTGGCCGCCTTCGTGGTAGGCGTTCAGCCGGATATGGCCGGTTTCCGGCTTGCCGGCGCGGCGGCGGTCCTCCGGCCCCTCCAGCCCATGGTCGCCGCTGTTGCGCACCATATGGGTCAGCGGGTCCTTGATGAGCTCCAGCACCTGGCGGTCCAGCTCGGTCTCGGCGCCGCGCATCTCCAGCTCGATCTTCTTGCCGAGCTCGACCGAGAGGTCGCGGACCAGGCGCGGCAGCTTGGCCCAGGCATTGCCGATGGGCTGCATGCGGGTCTTCATCACCCCCTCCTGCAGGTCAGAGGTGATGTGGGAGAGGCGCTGCAGCGGGACGGAGAAGGCGCTGTCCGACTGGGTGCGGGCGAGCTGGAGAAGCTGGTTGCGGGTGAGCACCAGCTCGCTGACCAGCATCATCAGGTCTTCCAGCACATCGACGGAGACGCGGATGGTCTGGGCGGCGACGCCGCCGCCGGGGGCGGCCTCCGCCTCGGCCGGCGGGGCAGCGGGCCTGGCCGGGGCAGGGGCGGCGGCCTTCGCGGCGGTGGGCTCCGGCTCCGGCGCGCGGGCCACCGGGGCGGGGGCGGCGACCGGCTCCGGCGCGGGGGGCGACGCAGCGGGGGCGGCGAGCGCGTTGGCCATCTCACCATTCGCCTCGGCATTCAGGGCGGCGATCAGCCCGGCATCGTCGCCCTCGGGCTCCGCCCCGCCGGCCTCCAGCCCGGCCACGATGGCGCGGATGGCGTCGCAGGCCTTGAGGATGAGGGAAATGCCGCCCGCCGTGACCGGCAGGGTCCCGTCCCGGTAGCGGCCGAGGACATTCTCCCCGGCATGGGCCACCGCCTCCATGCGGGAGAGGCCGAGGAAGCCGCAGGTGCCCTTGATGGTGTGGACGATGCGGAAGACTTCGGAGAGGGTGGCCGCATCCTCCGGCGAACGCTCCAGCCGCACCAGGGCCGCATCCAGGGCCACGAGGCCCTCATGGGTCTCGGTGAGAAAGTCGGCGAGAAGATCGTCCATAATCCGGCCCCGCGATGGCTGCGCCGGCCATCTTCGCGGGGGAGCGCCGAAGATTCGGTAAAGCGGCGACAGGGCGCCAAGGCCTGGGGCAGCCCAGGAAAGGCCGCACGCCCCGCCAGGAGCGCCGCCTCCGGATTACCGTCCGAGTTTCAGACCAAGCGGCGGAGCCAGCAAACCCAGACCGGGTTCGGGGCCAGGTCCTGGTCCCGGCAGGGGTGCAGAGGGCAGCGCTCTCTGCCGGGGCTTCCGGGGGCGGAGCCCCGCGCTCAGGCGCCCGGCGGCGGCGGGGTGGTCGCCCCCTCCCCCAGCGGCCGGGACATCAGCACGCTGTCCACCCACCTGCCATGCTTCCAGCCGATGGCCGGCAGGGTGCCGACCCGGGCGAAGCCGCAGCGGGCATGCAGGCCGATGGACCCGGCATTGCCGCTGTCGCCGATCACCGCGACCATCAGCCGGAAGCCCGCCGCCGCGCAGCGCTCCACCAGCAGGGGCAGCAGCGCCTGGCCGATGCCGCGCCGCCCGGCCTCCGGCGCCACGTAGATGGAATCCTCGCAGGTGAAGCGATAGGCCGGGCGGGTGCGGTAGGCGCTGGCATAGGCATAGCCCAGCACCGTCCCCTCCCGGTCGGTAGCGACGATATGGGGGTATCCCCCCTCCAGCACCGCCGCCCGTCGCTTCGCCATCTCCGCCTGGCTCGGCGGGTCGAGCTCGAAGCTCGCCAGGCCATGCAGGACCCAATGGCCATAGATGCGGGTGATGGCGGGAAGATCCGCCTCCATGCTGTCGCGGAGGATGAGGTCGGGCGTGGACATGGGCGGAATGGTGCGGCGGGCGGCGCATCCTGTCCAGCCGGAGGAGTGCAGCTAGACATCCGGGAGCCCTGTCCGGGATGCATGGCCGGGCCCGAATCGACCATGATTGCGCAACTCCCGCCCCCGCCCGAGCTTGCAGGGGGCGGAGGACAGCCGCCATGGATACCAGCCCCCAGGCCTTCGACGAGGCCGCCGACCGCCGCCGCCGGATCCTGGCGATCATCGGCGGGTCCTCCGGCAACCTGGTCGAGTGGTACGATTTCTACGCCTATTCCTTCACCGCGCTGTATTTCGCGCCGCTCTTCTTCCCTGCCGGGGACCGCACCACCCAACTCCTCAGCGCCGCCGGGGTCTTCGCCGTCGGCTTCCTGGTGCGGCCGATCGGTGGCTGGTTCTTCGGCCGGCTGGCGGACCGGCGGGGGCGGCGCTTTGCCATGATGACCTCGGTGCTGCTGATGTGCTTCGGCAGCCTGGTCATCGCCATCCTGCCAACCCATGCCGGCATCGGGCTGGCGGCCCCGGTGCTGCTCACCCTGGCGCGGCTGGCCCAGGGGCTTTCGGTGGGCGGGGAGTACGGGACCAGCGCCACCTATATGAGCGAGGTGGCGGCGCCCGGGCATCGGGGCTTCTACGCCAGCTTCCAGTACGTGACGCTGATCGGCGGGCAGTTGCTGGCGGTGCTGGTCATCGTGCTGCTGGAATTGCTGGTGACCGAGGCGCAGATGCGCGCATGGGGCTGGCGCATCCCCTTCGTGGTCGGCGCCGCGGCAGCGATCGTCGCGCTCTTTCTCCGCCGCGCGCTGCACGAGACGCAGAGCGCCAGCGCGGCAAGGCGGCCGGAGGCGGGTTCCCTGCGGGGCCTGCTGCGCCACCCGAAGCCCCTGCTGCTGGTGCTGGGCCTGACCGCGGGCGGCAGCCTTTCCTTCTACACCTTCACCACCTTCATGCAGAAATACCTGGTCAACACCGCGGGCTTCGCGGCCAAGACGACAAGCGCGACCATGGCCGTGGTGCTGCTGGTCTTCATGCTGGCGCAGCCGGCCTTCGGCGCGCTGTCCGACCATGTCGGCCGGCGCACCATGCTGCTGGCCTTCGGCGCCCTGGGCGCGGTGATGACGGTGCCGGTGATGACGGCGATCGGCCGGGTGGACTCGCCGGTGATCGCCGCCCTGCTGGTGCTGGGGGCGCTGGCGGTGGTGTCCTGCTACACCTCGATCAGCGGGCTGGTGAAGGCGGAGCTGTTCCCCGGCGAGGTGCGGGCGCTCGGCGTCGGCCTGCCCTATGCCATCGCCAATGCGCTGTTCGGCGGCACCGCCGAGTATGTCGGCCTCTGGTTCAAGAGCATCGGCGCGGAATCCGGCTTCTTCTGGTACGTCGCCTGCTTCTTCGTGCTGGCCCTGCTGACCGCCTGGGCGATGCCCGAGACGCGGATCGAGAGCCATCTGAGCCGCGAGCATGGCGCGCGGTAGGTCGGTCGCCAGACCCTCGGACCCGGAGACGGTCCGGGGCCCAGGGGCGGGCGCCGGTGCGCCCAGGCTTGCCTCCCGCCCGCAATCCCGTCAGTTTCCCGCCGATTTTTCGGACCTTCCCTGAGGATCCCTGCCCATGCCCGAGAGCTTCGACGTCATCGTCATTGGCGCCGGTCCCGGCGGCTATGTCGCCGCCATCCGTGCCGCCCAGCTCGGGCTGAAGACCGCCTGCGTGGAGAAGCGGGAGACGCTGGGCGGCACCTGCCTCAACATCGGCTGCATCCCCTCCAAGGCGCTGCTGCAATCCAGCGAGAATTTCGAGGAAGCCGCCCACAAGCTGGCCGACCATGGCGTGGTGGTGGCAGGGGTGAAGCTCGACCTCGCCCGCATGCAGGCCCGCAAGGGCGAGGTGGTGACGGCCAACGTCAAGGGCGTCGAATTCCTCTTCCGCAAGAACAAGGTCACCTGGCTGAAGGGCACCGGCCGCCTGACCGGCCCCGGCAAGGTGGCGGTGGGCGAGGAGGTCTATGAGGCGAAGCACATCATCCTCGCCTCCGGCAGCGAGAGCGTGCCGCTGAAGGGCGTGCCGGTGGACGAGACGCAGATCGTCACCTCGACCGGCGCGCTGGAGCTGGGCGCGGTGCCGAAGCACCTGGTCGTCATCGGCGCCGGCGTCATCGGGCTGGAGCTCGGCAGCGTGTGGCGCCGGCTCGGCGCCGAGGTGACGGTGGTGGAGTTCCTCGACCGCATCCTGCCGGGGATGGATGGCGAGACCTGCAAGGCCTTCGAGCGGGTGCTGGTGAAGCAGGGCTTCAAGTTCAAGTTGAAGTCGAAGGTGACGGCCGCGGTGCCGGGCGCCGATGGCGTGACGGTGACGGTGGAGCCGGCGGCGGGCGGCGCGGCGGAGGAGCTGAAGGCCGATGTCGTCCTGCTGGCGATCGGCCGCCGCGCCTATACCGAGGGCCTGGGGCTGGATGCCGCCGGCGTGGCGCTGGACGAGCGCGGGCGGATCAAGGTGGATGGGCATTTCGCCACCAACGTCCCCGGCATCTACGCCATCGGCGATGTCATCACCGGGCCGATGCTGGCCCACAAGGCCGAGGAGGAGGGCGTCGCCGTCGCCGAGATCATCGCCGGCCAGGCCGGGCATGTGAATTACGAGGCGATTCCGGCGGTGGTCTACACTTGGCCGGAGGTGGCGAGCGTTGGCGCGACGGAGGAGCAGCTGAAGGAGGCGGGCACCGCCTACAAGGCCGGCAAATTCCCCTTCACCGCCAATGGCCGGGCGCGGGCGATGGGCGACACGGACGGCTTCGTGAAGCTGATCGCGGATGCGAAGACGGACCGGCTGCTGGGCGCCCATATCGTCGGCCCGGATGCCGGCACGCTGATTGCGGAGCTGGCCCTTGCCATCGAATTCGGCGCGAGCGCCGAGGATGTGGCGCGCACCAGCCATGCGCATCCCAGCCTGAACGAGGCGGTGAAGGAAGCCGCGCTGGCCGTCGCCGGCCGGGCGATCCATATCTGACTGCCAGGCGGCCGGGCGGCGCCTGCAGCTTCCACGGCGCTGCCGGCCACGCCGTGACGGCAGGCGGAGCGATCCGCCCTCCGGCACGAACGCGGAGGCGCCGGCCTGCCCGAGCCCGGAAGATGACGCCGGCGTCATGCAGCGCGTCCGCCATCGCCGGGCGGGGGTTCTGGCGCTGGTGCCTCGGAAGCCGCCGGCTATAGTGGCCGCAACGGCGGAAACGGACGGCCATGAGCGGACAGGAAGCAACCCTGCGCGGCACCGCGCCCAGCGGCATACAGGCCCGGCCGGATGGCGGCACCACCTTCGCGGTCATCCTCTCGCTCAGCTTCTGCCACCTGCTGAACGACATGATGCAGTCGCTGGTGCCGGCGCTCTATCCCATCCTGAAAACCACCTATGGGCTCGATTTCGTCCAGGTCGGGCTGATCACCCTGGCCTTCCAGTGCACCGCCTCGCTGTTCCAGCCGGTGGTGGGCCTGGTGACGGATCGCCATCCGCAGCCCTACTCCCTGGCCGCCGGGATGGGCTCCACGCTGCTGGGGCTGCTGCTGATGGCGCAGGCCTCGAGCTACCCGGTCATCCTGCTGGCGGCGGCGCTGATCGGGCTCGGTTCGGCGGTGTTCCACCCGGAAGCCTCGCGCGTCGCGCGGATGGCGGCGGGCGGGCGCTACGGCTTGGCGCAGTCGCTCTTCCAGGTGGGCGGCAATGCCGGCACCGCCGCGGGGCCGCTGCTCGCCGCCTTCATCGTGGTGCCGGCCGGGCAGCGGAGCATCGTCTGGTTCTCCGCCGCGGCGCTGCTGGGGATGCTGGTGCTGTTCCAGGTCGGCCGCTGGTATGCGGCGAAGCGCGCGGCCGGGGCGGTGGCGGCGAAGGCGCACGGCAAGGGCGGGGCGGGCGTCGTGCCGCTGCCGCGGCGGAAGGTTGGCCTCGCCATCCTGGTGCTGGTGGTGCTGCTGTTCAGCAAGAACGTCTACAGCGCCAGCCTCGGCTCCTACTACACCTTCTACCTGATCCAGACCTTCGGCGTCTCCGTGCAGCAGGCGCAGCTGCTGCTGTTCCTCTATCTGGGCGCGGTGGTGCTCGGCACCCTCGCCGGCGGCGTGGTGGGGGACCGGGTGGGACGGGTGCCGGTGATCTGGTTCTCCATCCTCGGCGCGCTGCCCTTCACCCTTGCCCTGCCCCATGCCGGGCTGTTCTGGACCGCGGTCTTCACCGTGCTGATCGGCTTCATCATGGCCTCCGCCTTCTCCGCCATCCTGGTCTATGCGCAGGATCTGATGCCGGGCCGGGTCGGGCTGGTGGCCGGCATCTTCTTCGGCTTCTCCTTCGGCCTGGGCGGGCTCGGCGCGGCGGCGCTGGGCTGGATGGCGGACTGGAAGGGTATCGACACCGTCTATCGCATCTGCGCCTTCCTGCCGCTGCTGGGGCTGGCGACCGCCTTCCTGCCAAGGGTGGGCCGGCGCTGAGCCGGCCGCGCGGCTGCCCGCCGCCCGGCGCGCGGCAGCCCCCCCGGCGCCAGCGGGTGCCGTGCGCTACCGCGCTTCCGGCGCCGCCACCAGCTTGCCGACCAGCCGGCGCACCAAGGGCAGCACCACCAGCAGGGTGGGGAAGCCGATCATCCAGGACATCGCCCAGGACACCGGCCAGGCGCGCAGGAAGGCAAGGCTCGGCCCCAGCGCCAGCAGGGTGGAAATGCCGGAGATGATGAAGGTCATCATGAGGGAGAGGAGGAAAGGCAGCAGCACCGTGGCGAATCGCGCCGGCAGTTTGCGGAAGCGGAACGGGGTCATGGGTGTGGTTTTACGGTCCTGGCGCGGCGAAGGACATGCCGCAATCGCATCCTCTCCCCGCCGGCCGCAAGCCGGCAGGGAGGCCCCAGCCGGTGCAAGCCGCCTGCCAGCCAGGCCACGCCCCGCCCGGGAGGCGCCTGTCAAACCCTTCGCCGCCCGCTCTCCCGCCGCGGCATCCCCGCGGAAGTCCGTACAAACCCCTGAGGATCCGGCGCCTCCGTCCCCTACAAAGCCGTATAGCGGGGCGTGGAAAGTGAGGACGCTTTCCTGCCCTGGTGAAAAATGCTCTAGGCTGCACCGTTCCGCATGATCAAGTACCTGGGCAGCAAGCGCGCCCTGCTCCCGCAGATCCTCTCGGCCATCGGGGCCGCCGCCCCGCCGGGGGCGCGGGTGGCGGATCTGTTCTCCGGCACCGCCCGGGTCGGCCATGCGCTGAAGACCGCCGGCTACCGGGTGCTGGCCAATGACCACAATGCCTTCGCCCACACCCTGGCCACCTGCTACGTCCAGGCGGATGCCGATCGCTGGGGCGAGACGGCGCAGCGCATCCTGGCGGATCTCGAACGCCTGCCCCCGCGCCATGGCTGGTTCACCGAGACCTATTGCATCGCCGCCCGCTACTTCCACCCGGAGAACGGCGCCCGGATCGAGGCGATGCGGGAGGGCATCGCCGCCCTCGGCGCCGAGCCGGAGCTGGAGGCGGTGCTGCTGACCGCGCTGCTGGAAGCCGCCGACCGGGTCGATTCCACCGCCGGGCTACAGATGGCCTATATGAAGCGCTGGGCGCCGCGAGCGCTGAACCCCATCCAGCTCCGCCTGCCGAAGCTGCTGCCGCGCCCGGCCGCCGGCGGCTGCGCGGCGAGCTGCGCCGAGGCGGAGGCGGCCGCGGCGGGCTTCGAGGGCGAGCTCGCCTATCTCGACCCGCCCTACAACCAGCACAGCTATCTCGGGAACTACCATCTCTGGGAGACGCTGGTGCGCTGGGACCAGCCGGAGGTGTATGGGGTGGCGATGAAGCGGGCCGATGTGCGGACCCGGCGCTCCGCCTTCAACAGCCGGCCGGGCATCGGCCCGGCGCTGGCGCGCACCATCGCGGCGCTGCGCTGCCCGCGCCTCGTCGTCTCCTTCAGCGACGAGGGCTACCTCTCCCGCCAGGCGCTGGAGGCGATGCTGGCGCCGCGCGGGCATCTGCAGGTGATCGAGATCCCCTATGGCCGCTATGTCGGCGCCAAGATCGGCATCCACAACCCGCAGGGCGAGAAGGTCGGCACGGTCGGCAGGCTGACCAACACCGAATACCTTTTCGTGGTCAGCGAGACCCGGATCGCCCTGCCCTCCTCGCAAGCCGCCTGATGCTGCGCACCGCGACGGGCTTCGGCCTGCTCGTGCTGGGGGTGCTGGGCCTGGTGCTGCCGGTGCTGCAGGGCGGGCTGTTCATCGCCCTTGGCCTCTTCGTGCTGCGCCACCGCTATGCCTGGGCCCGGCGCGCCATGGCGGCGCTGGAACGCCGCTGGCCGCACGCCATTCGGGGGGTGGAGGCGCTGGAGGCGCGGCTGATCGCCTGGGGCACCCGGCAGGGGGAGAGATTGCGCCGCTTTCTGCCATGAACCCGACGCGGCGGAGACCGTTGCAGCGCGACACGGAGATAAGGAAGGCCGCCATGACCCGCCTCGCCCTGCTCGCCTCCGCCGCGCTGCTGGCCGCGCTGCCGGCCGCCGCCCAGACCCAGCAGCAGCGCGCCCAGGCCGCCCAGGGGCAGAATGCCCAATCCGGCGTCCCCGGTGCCCGCGATACCACCACCCCGAGCGCCACCGGCAACCGTGCCGAGGCGGTTTCGGCGGAGGAATTCGTCCGGCTTGCCTCGATGAGCGACCGCTTCGAGATCGCCAGCAGCCGGCTGGCGATCGAGCGCACCCAGACCCCGCGCGTCCGGGAATTCGCGCAGCACATGATCCGCGACCATGAGAAGACGACGGCGGAGTTGCAGCGGCTGCGGCCGGAGGTGGCGGCGGCGACCGCCGCCCCGCGCGGCGCCAGCCCTGGCCCCGGCGCCGCCGGCAGCAGCGCCGCCGGCACCAGCACCGGCATGGCGCCGGCCCAGGGTGGCGGCGGCCGGGGCTCGGGGCTCGACCAGCAGCACCTGGCGCTGCTGCAGCAGCTCGACGGCGCGCCGGCGGCGCAGTTCGAGCAGGTCTACATCCGCCAGCAGCTGCAGGCGCATCAGCAGGCGGTGGATCTGTTCCGCAATTACGCGGCGTCCGGGGAGGATGCGAAGCTGCGGGAATGGGCCTCGGCGACGCTGCCCTCGCTGGAGGAGCATCTGCGGCTGGCGCGGCAGATGCAGCAGGGGGGCTGAGGGCCGGGGGCGCCAAGGGCGCCCCCGCACCCCGCCGGCCGGTCACGGCCTGGTCGTGACGGCGCCTACTCCGCCGCCAGCGTCTTCGCCCGCCAATCCCCGGGCACGGAGCGCGGCAGGCCGAGATGGTCGCGCAGCGTGGTGCCGTTGTACTCCTTGCGGTGCAGGCCGCGCCGCTGCAGCTCCGGCACCACGTATTTCACGAAATCGGCGTAGCTGCCGGGCATGATGGTGGCGGCGATGACGAAGCCGTCGCAGGCCCCGCTGGTGAACCATTCCTCCAGCTTGTCGGCGATCTCCTTCGGCCCGCCCACCATGTCCATGCGCGGGCGGCCGCGGCCGGTGGCCTGGATGAAGTCCCGCACCGTCGGGTTCTTCTTGCCCGTCGCCTGCACCACCCGGTCCCGCATGGCGTGCATGCCCTGGATGCTGGCCATCTCCTCGTCGGTGAAGGGGTCGTCCATGCCCTTGCTGGCGAAGTCGAAATTCAGCGCCTCGGAGAGCAGGGAGAGGCTGTCGATCTCGAGCGGCAGCTTGGCGATCAGCGCGGCGCGATCCTCCGCCTCCGCCTTGGTCGCGGCGCAGATCGGGTTGCAGAGCGTCGCCACCTTCACCTGGTCCGGGTCACGGCCTTCCTCCGCCACCATCCGCTTGAAGGCGGCGTAGTCGCGCTTGCCCGCCTCTACGTCGTGATAGGCGACGAAGACCAGCTCCGCCCAGCGCGCCGAGAAGCGCTTGCCGCGGCCGCTGCTGCCGGCCTGGATCAGCACCGGCCGGCCCTGCCTGCTGCGCGGCACGGTGAAGGGGCCGCGGCTCTTCAGGTAGCGCCCCTTGTAGTCCAGCCGGTGCACCTTGCTGCCGTCGCCGAAGCGGCCGGTCGCCTTGTCGAGGATGAGGGCGTCGTCCTCCCAGCTGTCCCAGTGGCCGAGCACCACCTCCACGAACTCGTCGGCGCGGTCGTAGCGCCGGTCGTGCTCCATGGTCTCGTCGCGGCCCATATTCGCCGCCTCGCCATCATTGACCGAGGTGACGATGTTCCAGGCCGCCCGCCCGCCGCTCATCAGGTCCAGCGTCTGGAACATGCGGGCGATGTGGAAGGGCTCGTGATAGGTGGTGGAGGCGGTGGAGCCGAGGCCGAGATGCTTCGTCACCGCCCCCATCATGGTCAGCACCACCACCGGGTCCATCTTCACGCAGCGGATGCCGTTCTCGATGGTGTGGACGTGGTCGCTGCCGTAGCGATCCGGCATGGAGAGCCGGTCGTCGAAGAAGCCGAGGTCGAATTTGCCCGCCTCCAGGATGCGGGCGATCTCCTGGAAATGGTCGGCGGTCAGGAAGTCCACCCGGCTCTCCGGATGCCGCCAGGAACTGGCGAAAATGGTGCAGTTCTGCGCCTGCAGGAAGCCGATGAGATGCATCTGGCGCATGGCCGTTTCCTCTTGCCCGATCGGGCGTCAGGTTCGCCCCCCGCCGCGCTTGCGTCAACGCCAGGGGGCAGGCAGCATTGCGGAAACCCAAGGAGGAACCCCACATGCTGCAACGCCGGGCAGCGCTCCGTTGCGCGCTCACCTTGTCCGCCCTTGCATTGCCCGGGCTGGCCCGTGCCCAGGCCGGCTGGCCGGAGCGGCCGCTCCGCTTCGTTATCGGTGGCTCGGCCGGCGGCGTGTCCGACATCCTCGTCCGCATCCTGGAGGGCCGGCTACGGGAAAAGCTGGGCCAGCCCCTGGTGCTGGACCCGCGGCCGGGCGCGGGCGGGATGGTCGGGGCGGAGAACGTCGCCCGCTCCCCCGGCGATGGCTACAATTTCTACATCAACCACATCGCCAGTCATGGCATCGGGCCGACGCTCTACAAGCGCCTTTCCTTCGACCCGCTGAAGGACCTGCCGGGCGTGGCCCGGCTGGCCGCCATGCCGAACGTGCTGATCGTGAAGGGGGACAGCCCGCATCGGAGCGTGAAGGAGCTGGTGGCCTATATCCGCGCCAACCCGGAGAAGGCGACCTTCTCCTCGGCCGGCACCGGCACCTCCTCCCACCTCTCCGGCGTGCTGTTCGGGCTGCGCATCGGCGTCGAGACCACGCATGTGCCCTATCGCGGCACGGCGCCCAGCATGTCCGCGGTGATGAACGGCGAGGTGCTCTTCGCCATCGACAACGCCCCGGCCAGCCGGCAGCAGGTGCTGGCGGGGATGCTGCGGGCGCTGGCCGTCTCCACCGCGCAGCGCGCCGCCACCATGCCGGAGCTGCCGAGCCTGCAGGAGGAGGGGGTGCCGGATTTCGACGTCGCCTCCTGGTACGGCATCACCGCGCCGGCGGCGACGCCGCGGCCGATCATCGAGCGGATGGGGGCGGAGCTGGTGTCGGCGCTGAAGGATCCCGGCTTCGCCCAGCGCTACCGCGAGTTCGGTGCCGAGCCGCTGCCGCTGGGTCCCGCCGAGTACGACGCCTTCATGCGGGCGGAGGTGGCGAAATGGGCGCCGGTGGTGCGGGCTTCCGGCGCTTCCGTGGAATAGCCGGCCGGCTCAGCGTGCCACCGGCGCCAGCGTGCTGTAGCCGGTCCAGAGGATCTGGATGCCGAGGCAGAGCAGGATGAAGGCGGAAAGCCGCACCACGATGTTGATGCCGCTGTCGCCGAGCCGGGCGATCAGCGGTTCGGCGAAGCGGTAGCAGACGAAAACGGTCAGGGAGATGGCGAGGATGCCGGCGAGCGCGGCCGCGGCGAGCATCGCCACCTCGGCGGGGGTGTGCTCGCTGGGCCGCTGGCTGCCGAGCGCAATGGCAACCGAGATGGAGCCGGGCCCGACGGTCAGCGGCAGGGTCAGCGGGTAGAAGGAATCGGATTCGGCCGGCCCCCCGGCGCGGCTGGCCGTCTCGCCATCGATGTCGAGGCCGGAATGCAGCAGCCGCCAGCCGAAGGCGACGAGCACCAGCCCGCCGGCGATGCGCACCACCGGCAGGGTGATGCCGAAGAAGACCAGCAGGTGGGAGCCGACGAACATCGCGCCGATGAGCAGCAGGGCGCTGTTCACCGCCACGCGGCGGGCCAGCAGGTGCCGCTCCGCCGGGGTCCGCAGCGCGGTGAGGCCAAGGAAGAGCGGCGCGCCGCCGATCGGGTTCACGATCGGGAAGAGGCCGGCATAGACCAGCAGGAAGGTGTTGGTGAGCTCGCTCACGGGACGCGCGCCGCCCCTGCCCCGCCCAGCCCCTGCATGCGACCCCGCCCCCCTGTTGCGGGCGGAGAATGCGGAATCCGGGACGCCGACGCAAAGGCCAAAGCCCCAACCCACGGGTCCGGCCTTCGGACCGGGGAGGAGTATCCTCCCCGGCGGAGGCTTGGCGGCACTGCCGCCAAGGGGCAGCGCCCCCGGTCCTGCTCCACCCGGATCATCCCGCTGCCCCACCACCCTGGCGCCCCTCGCCCGCGTGCCGGCATGATCCCCACCCCCACGGCCAGCCGAGGCGTCCACCCTGCATGACGGCCAAGTTCCGCAGCCTGGCGCTGGTCACCCTGGCCCAGCTCCTTGCCCTCTCCCTCTGGTTCTCCGGCACCGCCGCGGGGCCGGCCATGGCGCGGGACGCGCCGCTGCCGCCCGGCTTCCTCGCCTGGCTGACCGGCGGGGTGCAGGCGGGCTTCGTGCTCGGCACCCTGGCCAGCGCCGCGCTGGCCCTGCCGGACCGGCTGGACCCGAGGCGGCTGGTCGCCGCCGCCTGCCTGCTGGGGGCCGCCGCCAATGCCGCCCTGCTGCTGCTGCCGCCCGGCGATCCCTGGATGATCGCGGCGCGCGGCGCCACCGGCCTGGCGCTGGCCTGCATCTATCCGGTGGGGATGAAGCTGGCGGCGGGCTGGGCCGGGCCGCGCGACGCCGGACTGGTGGTGGGGCTCCTGGTCGGCGGGCTGACCCTCGGCTCCGGCGCGCCGCATCTGGTCAATGCACTGGGCGGGCTGGACTGGCGCCTCACGGTCGGCGCCGCCTCGCTCGGCGCGCTGCTGGGGGCGGTGCTGATCCTCGGCGTTCGGCTCGGCCCGCGCCATGCCAAGGCGCCGCCCTTCCGCCCGGGCCTGGCGCTGGAGCTGTTCCGCGGCCGCGGCACAAGGCTCGCGACCCTCGGCTATCTCGGCCATATGTGGGAGCTCTACGCGATGTGGGCCTGGATCGGCGCCTACCTGGCGGCGAGCCTCGGGGCGCCGCGCGCGGCGGGCGTCGCCACCTTTGCGGTGCTGGCGGCGGGCAGCTTCGGCTGCATCGCCGGGGGGCTGGTGGCGGACCGCATCGGCCGGCCGGAATTCACCATCTGGGCCATGGGCGTCAGCGCCGCCTGCTGCCTGCTGGCGGGGCCGGCCTTCGGCGGGCCGACCTGGCTGGTGGTGGCGCTGGGCCTGGTCTGGGGCGCGGCGGCGGTGGCGGATTCCGCGCAATTCTCAGCCACCGTCGCGGAATACGCGCCGCCCGGCCTCGCCGGCACCATGCTGACGGTGCAGACCAGCCTGGGCTTCGCCCTCACCCTGCCGGCCATCCACCTGATGCCGGCGATGGAAGCCTGGCTGGGCTGGGGCGGCGGTGCCTTCGCGGTGCTGGCGGCGGGGCCGCTGCTGGGCTGCGTGGCGATGGCGCGGCTGGTGCGCCGGCGGCCGGCGCGGGCGTGATACCCGGCTTGGAGAGGCCCAGCCTTCCGGGCCGGGCATCGCGCGCAGGGTTGGTGTAGCGGCTGGGCGCCCTCAAGGCTTGTTAGAGATTGGGCATCGGGTCGGTCTGGCGGGTCTTTTTCGCACTGGGAGCGTCGGTCGGCTTGCCAAGGCACCAGCCTTGGCAAGCCGCCCTCCTGCAGCACACAAATCCCTCGCCAGTCCTCCGCCTCGCCCGGTCCCTAACAGGCCCTAGCCCTACATTGGTCGGCCTGTCGCGCGGCCGGTATAAGCGGCCTATTCGGCGGTGCGCATAGCCCAGCTGGCATGCCGGACGCCCGACATGCGGGACAGCGCGGCCTCGATGGCGTCCAGCTCCGCCCCCACGGCGACGGTGACGCCGAGGATGACGACCAGCTCCGTCGTCCCGTCGGAGCGCTCCTCGGTGCGGGTCTCGCGGATCGGGTAGCCCTTGGCGTCCAGCGCCTCCAGCGCCGCCGCCCGCACCTCGCCCAGCCGCTCATCGGCGACGATGGCCTGGATCTCGTAGGTCGCCTCGGTCGCGGCCTCGCGCAGCGGGCGGCGGTTCAGCGCCTCGGAGAGCGGGCGGAGCGCGGTGTTCGCCAGCAGCACCAGCAGGGCGATCAGCACGGATTCGGCGACCAGGTCGCTCCCCGCCGCCGCCCCCACCGCGGCGGAGCCCCAGAGAGTCGCCGCGGTGTTCAGGCCGCGGATGTTCAGCCCCTCCTTCATGATCGCCCCGGCGCCGAGGAAGCCGACGCCGGAGACGACATAGGAGATGACCCGCACCGCCCCGCCCGCGCCATCCAGCCGCATGGCGCCATCGACGAAGGCGGCAGCGCCGAGCGCCACCAGCACATTGGTGCGCAGCCCCGCCGTGCGCTGGCGGTATTGCCGCTCCGCCCCGATCAGCGTGCCGAGCAGAAAGGCGGTGGCGAGGCTGACGACGCTGTCGAGGAAGGGCAGCAGCGCGAAGCTCTTGACGGCGGCGAGCTGCTGCATGCTTGGATCCTAGACAGAGGCTCAGGGGTTCAGGGCCTTTCGGCCCTCGCGGGAAGGCGCTCGGGGAAGGGCAGCGCCCTTCCCCGGCGCCCGAATCAGGCACGCCCCCGGATCTTCTCCGCTGCACGCTCCGCCGTCATCAGCACTGCCGGGTGAATATTCGATGACGGCATGAAGGGAAACACCGAGGCATCCACCACCCTGAGCCCCTCCACCCCGCGCACGCGCAGTTCCGTGTCCACCACCGCCCTGTCATCCGTGCCCATGCGGTTGGTGCCGCAGGGGTGGTAGACGGTGGTGCCGCTGGTCCGCAGGTAGTCGAGGAAGGCGTCGTCGCCCTGCGTCGCCGGGCCGGGCGAGACCTCCTCCTCCACCAGCCCGGCGAAGGGGTTGGTGGCGGCGATCTTCCGCGCCAGCTTCGCCGCCTCCAGCATCACCCGCACATCGCCCGGATGCGTCAGGTAATTCGCCCGGATGCGCGGCTTGTCCTCGACGCGCGGGCTGCGCAGCGTGATCTCGCCCCGGCTGTCCGGCCGGCACTGGCAGAAATTGAAGGTGAAGCCGGGATGCTTCGCCAGCTTGCTGGCCGAAAGCGCCTGGTTGGAGGTGTCCAGGCTGAAATTGACGAATTGGAACTGTACCTCCGGCTCCTCGGAGCCCGGCAGAACGCGGGCGAAGAGGCTGGCCTCGGAGGCGCCGATCGTCATGTGGCCGCGACGGCGCAGCGCCCAGTCCAGCCCCATCTTCGCGGTCTTCAGGGGGTTGGCCAGGGTCTCGTTCAGGCTGTCCACCGGCCTGGTGCGGAAGGCGAGGCGGACCATGAAGTGGTCCTGCAGGTTGCGCCCCACCTCCGGCGCATGGTGCACCGTCTCGATCCCGAGGCCCTGCAGCGCCGCGCCGTCGCCGATGCCGGAGAGCATGAGGAGCTTCGGGCTTTCGATGGCGCCGGCGGAGAGGATCACCTCCCGCCGCGCCCGCCAGGTCTCCTCCTGGCCCGCGGCATTGCGCACGACGACGCCGACGGCCCGCCTGCCCTCGAAGATCAGGCGAAGGCCGAGGCGCTCCGTCTCCACCCGCAGATTCGGCCGCTTCAAAGCGGGGCGCAGATAGCCGGTGGCCGGCGACCAGCGCACCCCGTTATGGACATTGAGCTGGTTGGGCGCGACGCCCTCGAACCACTCGCCATTATTGTCCAGGTTGCGGGGGAAGCCGAGATTCACGCAGGTCTCGACGAAGGCGCGGCAGCCGGGGGTGGGCGCCGGGACTTCCGCGATCTGCATCGGGCCGTCCGTGCCGCGGTATTCGCTCTCCGGCCTGTGGAAGGTCTCCAGCTTGCGGAAGGCCGGCAGGCAGTCCTCATAGCTCCAGCCGCGGGCGCCGCTCTGCGCCCAGCGGTCGTAGTCGCGCGGGGAGCCGCGGAGGAAGACCAGGCCGTTGACGCTGCCGGAGCCGCCGATGACCCGGCCGCGCGGCCAGTAGACGCTGCGGCCGCCCAGCTCGGGCTCGCCCTCCGTCTGGTAGTTCCAATCGAATTTGCGGGTGACGTAGAGCCGGGCGAAGCCCATGGGGATGTGGATCCAGGGGTTGGTGTCCCAGGGCCCGGCCTCCAGCAGCGCCACCTGGGCGCCCGGATCCTCCGAGAGCCTCGCGGCCAGCACGCAGCCGGCGGAGCCCCCGCCCAGGATCACGTAATCCGCTTCCGGCATGAAGCCGTTCCCTCCTTTTATGTCACCACCCATCACGCCATGGGGCGGCGGGGGCGGCAAGCCGTCCGGGGCGGCGCTGCCGTCCCGATTCCGCCATTTTGCGACGGCACATTCCGGAAGTGACCCGACGCCGCCTGATCTTCGCCCTGCTGCTCCTGCTGCTCACCGCCCTGCAGCTCGGCCTCGCCGCGCGCGTCATGGCGCCGGGGGGCTGGACGGCGTGGGAGGTGCTGGGCTTCCTCTGCTTCGCCGGCACCGCGCCCTGGACCGCGCTCTGCGCCGCCAATGGCCTGATCGGGCTGGCGCTGCTGCTGCTCTCGCCCGACCCGCCGGCGGCGGTGCTGCCGGCGCTGCGGCGGGCGGCGCCAAGGGGGGCAGGCCCGGCGCCCAGGCTCGGCACGGCCATCGTCATCTGCATCCGCAACGAGGAGATGGGGGCGGTGCTGGCGCCGCTGGCGCGGCTGCTGGACGGGCTGGCGGCGGCCGGGGCGGCGGGGCGCTTCACCCCCTGGCTGCTGTCGGACACCCAGGACCCGGCGCTGGCGGCGGCGGAGGAGGCAGCGGTGGCGGCGTTCCGGGAGAGCTACCCCGCCACGCGCTACCGGCGGCGCGCCGCGAATACCGGCTTCAAGGCCGGCAACATCATGGAATTCCTGGACCGCCACGCCCAGGGCTGCGACCTCATGCTGTGCCTCGACGCGGATAGCGAGATGTCGGCGGCGGCGGTGCTGCGGCTGGTGGCCTGCATGGAGGCGGATCACCGCCTTGCCATCCTGCAGCAGCTCATCGTCGGGCGGCCGGCGGCGGCGGCCTTCCCGCGGCTGTTCCAGTTCGGCATGCGGGCGGGGATGCGGGCCTGGGCAACCGGGCAGGCCTGGTGGCAGGGGGATGAGGGCCCCTACTGGGGCCATAACGCGCTGATCCGCATCGAGCCCTTCCGCCGCCATGCGCGGCTGGAGACGCTGCCGGATGGCAGCCCCATCCTGAGCCATGACCAGGTGGAGGCGGTGCGGCTGCACGCCGCCGGCTGGAAGGTCTGCTGCCTGCCGGAGGAAGCGGGCAGCCTGGAGGGCAATCCCCCTGCCCTGCCGGAATTCATGGCGCGCGACCTGCGCTGGGCGGCGGGCAACATGCAGTACTGGCACCTGCTGCGCCTGCCGGGGATGACGGCGATGGGAAGCTGGCAGCTGCTGCAGGCGATCCTGCTGTTCCTCGGCGCGCCGCTCTGGGTGGGGGTGCTGGTCGCCGCCGTGCTGAATGCCGCGACCGGGGGCGGCGCCGCGGTGCCGGCGGGGGCGCTGGCGGCGCTGCTGGGGGTGACCTGGGGGATGCTCTACGCCCCCAAGCTCTCCGGCTATGCGGAGGTGCTGCTGCGGCCGGCGCTGGCGGCCCGCTATGGCGGGCGGCTGGCCTTCCTGCGCGGCGCGGCGGCGGAGCTGGCCTTCACCGCGCTGCTGGACCCGGTCAGCCTGTTCAACAAGGCGATGTTCCTGGCGCGGCTGCCCTTCGGCGGCGGCCAGGGCTGGGCGCCGCAGAACCGGGCGGCGCGCGGGGTGGGCTGGGGCGATGCGGCCAGGCTGCTCTGGCCGCATACGCTGTTCGGCCTCGGGGTGTTCGGGCTGCTGCTCTGGGCGGCGCCCGGGGCGGCGCTCTGGGCGCTGCCCTTCGCGGGGGGGCTGGTGGCGGCGGTGCCGTTCTGCGTGCTGACCGCCTCGCCACGGGTTTCGGCCAGGCTGCGGCGGGCGAGGCTGGCGGCGACGCCGGAGGAGCTGGGGGAGGCGCTGGCGGCGGCGGAATAGGCACCCACGGGTTTGTGTCTTCCCGCCATGCCCGTCCTCGGCTGGCTTGCAATGCGCGGAACCGGCGCGGGAGGGGGACGGGCTGGCATGCATGACACGGCGATGGCGTGCGGCGCCGCCTTCTTCGCGGCCTATCTCGGGGCTGGCCCGGCACGGGTGCTGGATATTGGCGCGGCGGATGTGAATGGCAGCCTGCGCAGCGTGGCGCCGCCCGGCACCACCTATGTCGGGGCCGATCTCGGCCCGGACCGCGGCGTCGATGTGGTCGTCGCGCCCGGCGCCCCGCTGCCCTTCGCGCCGGAAAGCTTCGACGCGGTCATCGCCACCTCCTGCTTCGAACACGACCCGGCCTTCTGGCTGACCTTCCTGCACATGGCGGAGGTGCTGCGGCCGGGCGGGCATCTCTATCTCAACATGCCCTCGAACGGCGCCTATCACGGCTATCCGGGCGATGTCTGGCGGTTCTACCCGGATGCCGGGCTGGCGCTGGCCGAATGGGCGCGCCGCCAGGGCGTGGCGATGCAGCTGGTGGAAAGCGGCACGCTGCCCCGCGGGGTGGACGGGTGGAACGACTTCGTCGTGGTCTGCGTGAAGGCGCCGGTGGCACCGCCTCGCCAGGCCTATCTGCTGGACCGTTTTCCTGCCGCGCGGAATTGCCGCCGGCATGACCGGGAGGGTTTCACCAACGCGACCGCTCTGCCGGAGGACTGGGAGATCCAGCAGCGGCTGGAAGCTGCGCTGCGGGAGGCGCAGGCGGAGAACGCCGCCCTGCGGGCGAGGCTGGCGGCGCTGGAACAGGGCGGATCGCCTTAGGCGGCATCGCCCGAAAGCGTGAATCTGCCCTGCCCGCGAAGGCCTGGAGCGGCTTCGGCGAGCGCTTGTGAACCGAAGCCGCTCCGGCCCTCAACCGATCCGCCGCCAGCCCTCATACACCGTCTCCCGCGCGATCCTGCCGGCGCGCATGGCGAACACGTGCAGCAGCCGCAGCTCCACGCGGCTGCCGACCGGGAGCGGCGCATTCTCGAAGCCCTCGGCCACCAGGCGGAAGCGCACCAGGCACTCATCCACCACGCGGTCGCGCGTGGCGAAGCGCTGGATGGGCTCGATCTCCACCTCCGCCATGGCGGCGAACATGCGGCGGTAATTCGCCTCGATCGCCGCATGGCTGGTGAGGGTGAGGCCGCGGCTCGGCATCTCCAGCACCACGTCCTCGGTATAGAGGCCGAGCACGCTGGCAGGGTCCTGCGCCTCTCCCTTGATGTGGGCATCGACGGTGGCGAGGTTGGCGGCGATGGGGTCCATGGCGGGCTCCGAGGTCGTCAGTCTGCCTGACCGATATAGACAGATAACCTGTCTATATGTCAAATGCGAAGATGTCGGACCGCAACATCACCGCCGCCCGCCGCACCCTCGGCTTCCTCCTGCGCCAACCCTATGAGCGGATGCAGCGGGAGGTCTATGGCGGGCTGGCGGCGCGTGGCTTCCCGGATATCCGGCCGGCGCACAGCGCGGTGTTCCGCCACATCGCGGCCGGCGGCTCCCGCCTGACCGTGCTGGCGGAGCAGGCCGGCATGACCAAGCAGAGCATGGCCTATCTGGTGGAGGGGCTGGCGGAGGGCGGCTATCTGGTGACGGCGCCGGACCCGACGGATGGCCGCGCCCGGCTGGTGAAGCTGACGGCGCGCGGCCGGCGCGTCTGGGACGCGCTGATCGCCCTCTCCGCCGAGGCCGAGGCCCGCATTGCCGCGCGCGTCGGGCCGGCCCGGCTGGCCGAGCTGCGGGCGATCCTGGAGGAGCTGGCCGAGCCCTGATTCATGGTTTCCAAGGGCCTTTCGGCCTTTGGCGGAGGGAGCACGAGGGAGGCAGAGCCTCCCTCGTCAGTGTCACCCGCGATTCGCCCGCTCGAAATTCCGCAGCGCCACGTTGCCGCGCCGGTTCGCCGCCTCCAGCGCCGCCTGCGCGCCCTGCTGCCCCTGCAGCGCCTTCTCCAGCTCCTCCTGGATGATGTTCCGCACCTCCACGAAATTGCCCAGGCGGAAGCCCTTGCTGTTCGGCGTCGGTTCGGCGCGGGAGAGCTGGATGACGGCGGCGTCGGCGCCCGGGTTCTGCTGGTAGTACCCCTCCGCCTTCGCCTTCTCATAGGCGGCGAGGGTGATCGGCACATAGCCGGTGTTCTTGTGCCACCAGAGGTCCATGTCGACCTCCGAGATGAAGCGGAAGAACTCCGCGACGCCCCGGTACTCGTTCACCGGCCGGTTGCGGCCGGAAAGCGCCCAGAGGCTGGCGCCGCCGATGACGCCATTCTTCGGCGCCTGGATCACGTCGTCATGGTAGGGCAGCGGCACGGAGATCCACTTGAACCGCGCCTCCCGCTCCACCCGCGCGCGGTTGCCGGCGGAGTTGAAGCTGATGGCCGCCTCGCCGGAGGGGAAGACGCCATCCGCCGCATTGTCCCGCCCGCCATAGCGGAACAGCCCGTCCTTCTGCAGGGCGAGGATGAAGTCCAGGTTCTTGCGGAAGAACGGGCTGGTGATCTGCAGCTCGGTGTCCAGCCCCTCGAAGCCGTTGGACTTCGTGGAGAAGGGCACGTCGTGGATCGCCGCCATCTGCTCGAACAGGATCCAGGTCGGCCAGGTGGTGGTGATGGCGACCGGCGCGGCGTTGGCGGCCTTGATCTTCTCCGCCGCGGCGCGGACCTGCTTCCAGGTCTTCGGCAGGTCGGTGGTGGAGAGCCCGGCCTTCTCGAAGGCATCCAGGTTGAGCCACATGATGGCCGAGGAGGAATTGTAGGGCATGGAGATCAGCCGCCCTTGCGTGTCGCTGTAGTAGCCGCGCACGCCGGGGATGTAGCGGGCCGGGTCCAGCTCCACCCCCGCCTCGGCCAGGAGCTGGTGCACCGGGCGGATGGCGGGGCCGGCGGCCATCATCGTCGCCGTCCCCACCTCGAACACCTGGGCGATGTGGGGCGGGTTGCCGGCGCGCCAGGCGGCGATGGCGCCGGTCATGGTGTCGATGTAGCTGCCCTTGAAGCTGCCGACGACGGTGTAGCGGTCCTGGCTCTCGTTGAACCGCTTCACCTGCTCCGCCACCCGCTCCCCGAGCGGGCCGGCCAGGCCGTACCAGTAGTGGATCTCCGTCCGGCCTTGCGCGCCGGCGAGGTGCGGCGCGGCGAGCCCGAAGGCAGTGGCGGCAAGCAGGCTGCGGCGCTGCAGCATGGCGCAATCTCCCTGGAGATTCTGGATGGGCGGCGAGGTAGCCGCCGGGTATGGCGACGACGTTACAGAAAAACGTCAGTTGGATGAAGCGGGCGGCTTCTCCCCCACCAGCTTCGCGTAGAGCTCGGGGTCGGTCGCGCCCTCGGTGCCGAACAGCAGCACGCGGCTGTCCTCCTCGAGACCCAGCGCGGCGCGGCCGAAGCCCTCCCGCGCCGCCAGCAGCAGGCCAGCAAGGCCGGCGACCGCGCTCTCCCCGGCCACCACCTTCGGGCTGCGGGCGGCCAGCAGCTTCATGGCATCCACGGCGGCAGCGTCCGGGACGGCCATGAAGGCGAAGGCGGCGCGCTCCAGCTCCTGCCACGCCAGCAGCGAGGGCTCGCCGCAGGCAAGGCCGGCCATCAGCGTGTCCAGCTCGCCCTCGATGGCGGTAGGGGCGCCGGCCTCGGCGCTGGCCAGCAGGCAGGCGGCCGCCTCCGGCTCCACCACCACCAGCTTCGGCACCTGCCCGGGATAGCGGGCGCGCATCTGGGCGGAGACGGCGGCGGCGACGCCGCCGACGCCGCCCTGGACGAAGACATGGGTGGGCGGGGCGGGCAGCGCCTCCGCCGCCTCCTCCGCCATCACCCGGTAGCCCTGCATCACGTCGCGCGGCACTTCGGTATAGCCGGGGTAGGAGGTGTCGGAGACGACGAACCAGCCCTCCTTCTCCGCCGTTCTCTGCGCCTCCCGCACCGAGTCGTCGTAATTGCCGGGCACCACGCGGATGGTGGCGCCATAGGCGGCGATGGCGTCGCGCCGCCCCTGGCTGACATGCTCATGCACGAAGATCACGCAGCGCGCGCCGAAGCGCTGCGCGCCCCAGGCGACGCTGCGGCCATGGTTGCCATCCGTGGCGCAGGTGACGGTGATCTTCTGGGCGGCCTCCTTGTACTTGCCCTCGGCCAGCTCCGCGGCGGTGGCGGCCGGGGCGATGTCGCGCTTCGCCAGCTCCACCTGCAGCAGCCGCATCACCGCATAGGCGCCGCCCAGCGCCTTGAAGCTGCCGAGGCCGAAGCGGCCGCCCTCATCCTTGTAGTGAACGGCGGCCACCCGCGCGGCCGTGGCCACATCCGGCAGCTTGTGGAGCGGCGTCGCGGCATAGCCGGGCCAGGAGGCGATCTCCTCCTGCGCGCGGCGGAAGCCGGCCTCGGGCAGGGTGACGAGGCCGGGCGTGCCGTGATGGCGGTTGAGAAGCAGCCGGTAGGGGCGGCGGGGGAAGCTCAGGCTCATGGCCGCAGTATATCGCGCGCCGGCGGCCGCGGCGCCATGGCGAGGGCCATCCTCGCTCATCAGGGCGCGCCGGGTCGCCGCCGGCCGCAGGCTGCCTTGCAACCCACAGGCCGTCACCCCAGGATCCGGGCGGCGATTGGCGGAGGTGGACCCATGCAGATCACGATCCTGGGCGGCGGCGGCTTCCTCGGCCAGAAGCTGGCGAAGCGGCTGGCGAAGGAGGGAAGGCTGGGCGACCGCGCCATCACCGGGCTGACGCTGTTCGACCTGCACGCGCCGCCGGTGCCGATGGCCAGCTTCCCGGTGCGGAGCCTCGGCGGCGATGTCGCGGACCCGGCGCAGGTGGCGGCCGCCATCCCCCCCGGGACGGCGGCGGTGGTGCATCTGGCCGCCGTGGTCTCCGCCCAGGCGGAGGCGGATTTCGACCTCGGGATGCGGGTGAACATCCAGGGCACGCTGGCGGTGCTGGCCGCCTGTCGCGCCCTGCCGAAGCCGCCCCGCGTGGTCTTCACCTCCTCCGTCGCCAGCTTCGGCGGCGGGCAGGAGGCGCGGCTGGAAGACGATGCCCGCCAGCTGCCCGGCAACAGCTACGGCGCCCAGAAGGCGATCGGGGAGCTGCTGCTGCAGGATGCCTCCCGCAAGGGCTTCCTGGATGCGGTGAACATCCGGCTGCCGACCGTCATCGTCCGTCCCGGGCGGCCGAACAAGGCGGCCTCCTCCTTCGTCTCCGCCATCCTGCGCGAACCCCTGCTGGGGCTGGAGACGGAGCTGCCGGTGCCGGAGGATTTCGCGGTGTGGATCTGCTCCCCGCGCCGGGCGGTGGAGTGGTTTCTGCACGCCCTGGCGATGGATACCGCGCCGCTCGGGCTGGATCGCGGCATCAACCCGCCGGGGCGGAGCGCCACGGTGGGCAAGATGCTGAGCGCGCTGGAGACGGTGGCGGGGCCGGCGGCGCGGAAGCTGGTGAAGCATGTGCCGGACCCGGCGATCGAGGCCATCGTCGGCGGCTGGCCGGCCAGCTTCACCGCGCAGCGGGCGCGCCGGGTGCTCGGCTTCTCCGAACAGGAGAGTCTGGAGGAGATCATCCAGGGCTTCATCGAGGACGACCTGGCCGCGACCCGGGCGGAGCGGGGGCTCTGACCCCCGCCGCCGGCCCGGTTCACGGCGGGATTGATTCGCCATCGCCGTTGGAACCCCGCAGGATCGGGCCATGGCGGAGGATCCGGGACCGCTCTGGGCGGCAGGCGAGGCCTATGAGCCCTATGTCGGGCGCTGGAGCCGGCTGGTGGCGCCGGTCTTCCTGGCGCGGCTGGGCGTCCTGCCCGGGGAGCGCTGGCTGGATGTGGGCTGCGGCACCGGCGCGCTGACCGAGGCGATCCTGGCCACGGCCGAGCCGGCCTCGGTCACCGGCATCGACCCGTCCCTCGGCTTTCTCGCCTTCGCCCGGCGGCGGGTGCAGGATGCGCGGGTCCTGTTCCTGGAGGGCGATGCCCAGGCGCTGCAGGTGCCGGACGGCAGCTTCGATGCCGTGGTCAGCGGGCTCTGCCTGAATTTCGTACCGGACCAGGCGAAGGCGGCGCGGGAGATGCGGCGGGCGGCGCGGCCGGGCGGCACCGTCGCCGCCTATGTCTGGGACTATGCCGAGGGGATGGAGATGATGCGCCGCTTCTGGGATGCGGCGGCGGCACTGGACCCGGAAGGGGCCGGAGGCAGGGACGAGGCGCTGCGCTTCTCGCTCTGCCGGCCGGAGCCGCTGCGGGCGCTGTTCACCGGGGCAGGGCTGCGGCAGGTGGTGGTGGAGGCGATCGAGATCCCGACCGTCTTCCGGGATTTCGCGGATTACTGGCAGCCCTTCCTCGCCGGCGGCGCGCCGGCGCCGGCCTATTGCCGCGCCCTGCCGGAGGACCGCCGCGCGGCGCTGGCGGAGCGGCTGCGGGCGAGCCTGCCGCAGGCGGCGGATGGCAGTATTCCGCTGCGCGCGCAGGCCTGGGCGGTACGCGGGGTGGCCTGACAGCCGGTTCGGAAAACCCGCACGTCCCGCGCCGGGTTTGGTGTGGCGGCAGCGCGCCAGACTCGCGGAACATGCCGGGAGCGCGCCTGTGGATCGGCATTCCGCGCGGCAAGCATGAGTGCCTACGTCGCCGGCGTACGGGAAGGCTTGGCGGGGAGCCGCCGGGTCAGGCGGCCGCCTCGCGCTCCCGCATCACCTCGCGCAGCGCCCGCAGCACCTCCGGCACCCCCTCCCCGGTCGCCCCGGAGATGAGGTGCACCCGCCGGCCGGCGGCGCGCTCCAGCGCCTTCAGCCGGCTGGCCTTGGCCTGGGGCGTCATCGCGTCCAGCTTGTTCAGCGCCAGCACCTCGGGCTTCTCGGCCAGGCCGTTCCCATAGCCCTCCAGCTCCGCCCGCACCGTCCGCCAGGCGCCGACCGGGTCCGGCTGGCTGCCATCCACCAGATGCAGCAGCACGGCGCAGCGCTCCACATGGCCGAGGAAGCGGTCGCCCAGGCCGGCCCCCTCATGCGCCCCCTCGATCAGGCCGGGGATGTCGGCGAGGACGAATTCCTCGGAGGCATTCAGGCGCACCACGCCGAGCTGCGGATGCAGGGTGGTGAAGGGGTAGTCGGCGATCTTCGGCCGCGCCGCGGAGACGGCGGCGAGGAAGGTGGACTTCCCGGCATTGGGCAGCCCCACCAGACCGGCATCGGCAATGAGCTTCAGCCGCAGCCAGATCCAGCGCTCCTCGCCCGGCCAGCCCTTGTCGGCACGGCGGGGAGCGCGGTTGGTGCTGGTCTTGTAATGGGCATTGCCATAGCCGCCATCGCCGCCCCGGGCGATGACCACCCGCCTGCCCGGCGCATCCAGGTCGGCTAGCAGGGTTTCCTTGTCCTCGGCCAGGATCTGGGTGCCGATCGGCACCTTCAGCACCACATCGTCCGAGCCGGCGCCGGTGCGGTCCGAGCCCGCGCCATTGCCGCCCTTGCGGGCCTTGAAATGCTGGGCATAGCGGTAGTCGATCAGGGTGTTGAGGCCGTCCACCGCCTCCACCACCACATCGCCGCCCTTGCCGCCATTGCCGCCGTCCGGGCCGCCGAATTCGATGTACTTCTCCCGCCGGAAGGCGACGACGCCGTCGCCGCCATCCCCCGCCTTCACCCAGACCTTGGCTTCATCCAGAAACTTCATGGCTCGATCCACGGGGCGTCCACAGGGCCCGCCCCCGCCGGCGCAGGCGCCATCGCCCACCCCAGAAACGCCAAAGGGGGCCTTCCGGCCCCCCGAAACCTTGTCCCTCGGGCTCCACCCTGCGAACCGTCCCGCCCGTTGCCCTGCCGCGGCAGGCTGTGCGAGGCGCCGATCAGGGAGGCGCTACGGGGTCCTCGCGGCGTTGCGCAGCAACGGCGTGGGGAACTACTCCGCCGCCTGTGCCAGCGGCACGACGGAGACATGGACACGCCCCTCCGCCTTCCGCTCGAACTTCACATGGCCGTCCACGGTGGCGTGCAGGGAATGCGTCCGCCCGACCAGGACATTGCTGCCCGGCTTCATCTTCGTGCCGCGCTGCGTCACGATGATGTTGCCCGCGCGCACGACCTGGCCGCCGAACAGCTTCACGCCGAGGCGCTTGCCAGCGCTGTCGCGCCCGTTGCGGGAGGAACCGCCCGCCTTCTTATGTGCCATGGCTCAGTCCCCCTCTCAGGCGGTGGCGATGTCGGCGATGCGCAGCACGGTCTGGTGCTGGCGATGGCCGTTCTTCCGGCGGCTGTTCTGCCGGCGGCGCTTCTTGAAGATGATGACCTTGTCGCCGCGGTTCTGCTCCACGACGGTGGCGGTCACGCTGGCGCCCGGCACGGTGGGGGCGCCGAGGGTCAGGCCACCCTCGCCGCCCACGGCCAGCACGTCATGGATGGTGACGGTGGCGCCGGGCTCGGCCTCCAGCCTCTCCACCGTGATGACGGCGTTGGGGGTCACCCGGTACTGCTTTCCGCCGGTGCGGATCACTGCGAAGGTCATCTGCGGCCTCAACTGGTCGCGCCTTGGTGCGGGGCCGGGGGCGGCGCAGCCCCGGCGGAAACAGGCCCGAGGGGCGGAGCGGTGCCGGCGCACGCAAATGCGCGGCCCCGGCACAGGTCCGGCCATCGGAAGGCGGAGCGTATAGGGGCGGCGGAGGCCGAGAGTCAATGCCGGCCCGGCTGCCGGCCGGTCCCGGAGCGCCCAGCCCGTCGGCCGCAGGCGCACCAGACCGCCTTCGACACCGCCGGAGGCGACCATTCGTAAGGGCCATGGAACCGGTTTCGAATTGGGGATGTCGCTGCTTCGCGGCATCCCGCCCCCGAAACCGCCGCCACGGCTGGGGCCTGGGTGGGCGCTCGACGGGACCGAAGGCGCAAGGCGTGCCCGGGCGGCATGCCCTGGAAGGAGCCGGCCGCACAGTCGAGCCCGGCGTAGCGGGCCTTGGGAGGCGGTTTCAGCCCCCTCTGGCACGGCCCGTCAGGGAAGCTTCACGCCGCCACGGCGGGGTCCGCCGCCAACTGCGTCCGCACCAGCTCGGCGAACCGCCCGCCCTGGCGCACCAGCGTATCGAAGCTGCCGCGCTCGACGATCCGCCCGGATTCGAAGACCATGATCTCATCCGCATCCCGCACCGTGGACAGCCGGTGGGCGATGATGAAGGTGGTCCGCCCCACCATCAGCGCCTTCAGCGCCCGCTGCACCCGCGCCTCGGTCGCCGCATCCAAGGCGCTGGTCGCCTCGCCCAGGATCAGCACCGGCGGGTCCTTCAGCAGCGCCCGGGCGATCGCCAGGCGCTGCCGCTGCCCGCCGGAGAGCGAAATCCCCCGCTCCCCCACCAGCGTGTCGTAGCCATGCGGCTGGCGGATGATGAAGTCATGCGCCTCCGCCATGCGGCAGGCGGTCTCCAGCTCCTCCTGCGTCGCTTCCGGTCGGCCGACCAGCAGATTGTCCCGGATGGTGCGGTTGAACAGCATGCTCTCCTGGAACACCACGCCGATATTCTGCCGAAGGCTGTCCAGGGTGATGTCCCGCAGGTCATGCCCGTCCAGCGTGACCCGCCCCTCCACCGGGTCCCAGAGCCGCTGCAGCAGCGCCATGGCGGTGGACTTGCCCGCCCCGGTCTGCCCGACCAGCGCCAGCGTCCGCCCGGGCTGGGCGACGAAATCCACCTGGTCCAGGATCCGGTTGCCGCCGGGATAGGCGAAGCCCACCCGCTCGAAGGTCACCAGCCCCTGCACCCGGCCGAGCGCCAGCGCCCCCGGCTTCTCCGGCACGGTGCTCCGGGCGTCCATCACCTCGAAGAATTCCTGGATGGCCGGCGCCTGGAACACCAGGCGGGAGACGAAGGCCACCGCCCCCTCCAGCTTGCCGATCAGCAGCGTGGCGAAGCCCATGAAGCTGACGATCTCGCCAACCGTCGCCCGCCCATTCAGGTGCAGCACGGTCCCCAGCACGAAGATCGCGATGGTGGTGAGGGTGGAGGAGGCGCGGGTGAGGACGGCGACCACCGCCCACCAGTTCAGCACCGGGAATTGGTGGTCCAGCACCTGCCGCACGATGTCCCCGAACATCCGCGCCTCGGAGCCGAGGCGGCTGAAGGACTGCACCACCATCACATTGGACAGCGCATCCTGGGCATTGCCGGCGAGGCGGGACTGGAACCGCTCCACCTGGCCCTGCGCCGCCTCCGTCCGCTGGATGACGAGGCCGGTGACCACGCTGAAGACCACCACCAGCCCGATCAGCAGCAGCGCCAGGCGCCAGTTCATCGCCAGGGTCAGCGGCAGCAGCACCAGCATGGCGATGAAGGTGGACATGTGGTCGCGGAAGAAGGTCAGCCAGACGCCGAACAGATTGTCCGACCCGACCAGCATCACCTTCATCAGCCGGCCGGACTGCACATCCCCATGGAAGGACAGCGGCAGGGCGATCACATGCTCGAAGAAGCGGTGCATGGCGGCCAGGCGGTTGCGATGCGCCATGCGGTCCGCGAGCAGGGAGACGGCGACATTGGCGCCGATGCCGGACAGCCCGACCGCACCCCAGAGGGCGAGCAGGGTCAGCGCCTGATCCCACACCGCCGACCGGGTCATCCCCTGGGCGTGGGAGAGCACATCGACCACCCGGCCGAACAGCACCGGCTCCATGAACAGCAGCCCGGCCAGCGCGACATTGGCAAGGCCAAGGCCGATCGCCACGAAGCGATCCGGCGCCAGCAGCCCGAGCACCCGGCGATAGAGCGTAACGAAAGACATCAGGCCGTCCCTGCTCGTGTCCTGCCCCCGGGGTCCGCGGACCTCGCCCGCGCACGGAAGGGATCAGCAGACCTCTCCGTTCGAAGGCCGATGTCCCGGTCCCGGGGTCCACCGACCCCGAAACCATGACACCGGCGGCGGCCATGGGCGACCACCGCGGGCGCTGCCTACAGGCCCCGACCGGCCAGCCGCAAGGCTTGCCCGCCGCCGGCAACGGCGGCAGGAGTGCAAGATGATCGGCACAAGGGGACGGAAGTTCCCCGAGCCGAGGAGGAGACAGACCGGAATGACCAACCCCATCACATCCCGGCGCGCGGTGCTCGCCGCCCCCGCGGTGCTCGCCGCCCGGCCGGCCCGGGCGCAGCCCTGGCCGGCGCGGCCCATCCGGCTGATCGTCCCCTTTCCCGCCGGCGGCACCACGGATCTGCTTGCCCGGCTGCTGTCGGATGGGCTCGGCGCCCGGCTCGGCCAGCCCGTGGTGGCGGAGAACCGCGGCGGTGCCGCCGGGGTGATCGCGGCGGAGATGGCGGCGCGGGCGGAGCCGGACGGGCACACCCTGCTGTTCTGCTCCATCGGCACCGTCGCCATCCTGCCCCACCTCCACAGCCGCATCGGCTGGCGGCCGGAGGATCTGGTGCCCATCGCCTATTTCGCCGATGTGCCGAATGTGATCGTGGTGCGGGCGGACGGCCCCTATCGCAGCCTCTCGGATCTGCTGGATGCGGCGCGGGCGAGGCCGGGGGAGCTCTCCTACGCCTCCTCCGGCAATGGCAGCTCGCTGCACCTCTCCGGGGAGATGCTGAAGGCGGCCGCCCATGTGGACATCCTGCACATCCCCTTCCGCGGCGGGGCGGACAGCGTGAACCAGCTCCTCGGCGGGCGGATCGATCTGGCGGTGAACAACCTGCCCTCGGCCATCGCCATGATCCGGGACGGCAAGCTGCGGGCCCTGGCGGTGACGACGGCGGAGCGGACCCCGGCCCTGCCGGAGGTGCCGACCGTCGCCGAGAGCGGTCTGCCGGACTATGAGGCGACCGCCTGGTTCGGCCTGCAGGCGCCGCGCGGCACGCCGCAGCCGATCCTCGAGCGGCTGAATGCCGACACCCGGGCGATCGGCACCGACCCGACGGTGCGGGCGCGGGCCGAGATGGTGGGCGCCCGGGTGCGGCCCGGCAGCATCGCCGATTTCGCCGCCTTCTGCGCAGCGGAGAACGCGAAATGGGCGGAGGTCATCCGCCGCGCCGGGGCGAAGGTGGACTGAGACCCGGCCCGGCAGGTCCCCGCTTTCCGGCCGGGTATCGCGCGCAGGGCTGGGGTGGCGGCTGTGCGCCGGACTGAAGGACATACCGGCCGCGCACCCGGCCCCGGCATCCCGCAGGGCAGGCGGGTGCCGCGAGGCATGCCGGGGCACGGCGCCGGGCGGCGGGTCGGTGCAGGGCCGCCGGCATGAACCCCGCGCGTCGCCCCGGCGTTGCCGCCGCTCCGGCGGAAGGGCAGCGACATGGCGGAGCAGGACAGCACGCGGCGGGGGATCCTGCGCGTCCCCGGCCTGGCGGCGGCGGGCGTGGCGCTGGCGGGCATCGCCCAGGCCCAGGGCCCCTATCCGCCGCCCTCCCCGATCGATGCCGGCCATGTCGAGGATGGCCGCATCCGCTTCCCCAATTGGCGCGGCGCGGCGGAACCGGAGAGCCCGCCGCCCCCGGCCCCGGCGCCGCCCGGCCGGCGCGTCGGCTTCGCCGTCATCGGCCTCGGCCGCATCGCGCTGGAGGAAGTGCTGCCCGCCTTCGGCGAATGCCGCCACCCCCGGCCGATCGCCCTGGTCTCCGGCCATCCCGAGAAGGCGCGGGTGGTGGCGGCGCAATACGGCATCCCCGACCGCGCCCTCCATGATTATGCCGGCTTCGACCGGCTCGCGGAGGATCCGGCGGTGGAGGCGGTCTACATCGCCCTGCCGAACGGCATGCACCATGAAGTTCGTGCGGCGCGCCGCCGCTGCCGGCAAGCATGTGCTCTGCGAGAAGCCGATGGCGAACAGCAGCGCCGAGGCGCGGGAGATGATCGCCGCCTGCTCCGCCGCGCAGCGCCTGCTGATGATCGCCTACCGGACCCAGTACGAGCCCTTCAACCGCGCCGCCATCGGGCTGCTGCGCGGGGGCGCGCTCGGCCGGCTGCGCTTCCTCCAGGCGGTGAACACCCAGGTGAACGGGCCCGGCCCGCAATGGCGCTACAGCCGGCGCATGGCCGGCGGCGGGGCGCTGCCGGATATCGGCCTCTACTGCCTCTCCGCCGCCCGCTTCCTGACCGGCGAGGAACCGGTGGAGTTGCAGGCCTGGATGGGCAGCCCGCCCGGCGATGCCCGCTTCGCGGAGGTGGAGGAGAGCGTCGCCTTCCAGCTGCGCTTCCCCTCCGGCGCGCTGGCGCAATGCACCGCCAGCTACGGCGCCTTCCAGGAGAAGAGCTGGCGGGCGCAGACCGAGGCGGGCGGGCTGGACCTGCTGGAGGCCTTCGCCTATCGCGGCCAGCGGCTCCGCGTGCTGCGGAAGGGCGAGGGCGCGGTGCTGGAGGAACAGCCGCAGCTTCGCCACCGCAACCAGTTCGCCGCGGAGATCGACCACTTCGCGCAATGCATCCGCGAAGGAAAGCGGCCGCACACCCCAGGCGAGGAAGGCCTGCAGGACCACCTGCTGATGGAGGCCATCGCCCGCTCTGCCGCCGCGGAGGGGCGGCTGGAACGCCTGCCTCAGCCCCCAGCGCCGACGCGCGGCCCGGCGCCGACCTAAAGCAAGAAATCTCGCTCTCGCCCCTCGTTTGGGCGCGTGATCGCGGTTCGGTCAATTTGGCCTCAACCAATCACGCTCAGGGCATGGGCGACGCGGAGGCTGGCGAGGGATCGGGGTCGCTGATGCGCCCCGCCGGCAGCAGGAGCCGGGCCAGCCTGACACCCGTTCGCCAACCGGCCCGAGCCGCGCCAGCGGATCGGAACGCTCCCGGCTCGCTCCTCCCGCCCTGGCGTGCTAGGAATGGGAAAAATCGGGAGAACGTTCGACTCATGCTGCATCGCCGCACGCTGCTGGCCGCCGCGCCCGCCCTGCTTGCCGCCCCGGCGCTCCGGGCGCAGGACGCCAACTGGCCCAACCGCACCATTCGCCTCGTCGTCCCCTTCACCCCGGCCGGCACCACGGACATCGCCGCCCGCATCCTCGCGGAGCGGCTGACCCACCGCCTCGGCCAGCATGTGGTGGTGGAGAACCGGGCGGGCGCCGGCGGCAATGTCGGCTCCGACTTCGTGGCGAAGAGCGAGCCGGACGGCTACACGCTGCTGATGGCCACCGTCTCCTCCGGCGGCATCAATTACAGCCTCTATGGCAGCAGGATGCCCTACAAGCCGGAGGACCTGGCGGCCTGCGGCCTGATGCTGCAGGTGCCGAACCTGATCTTCGTCACCAACAGCCTGCCGGTCCGCACGCTGAAGGAGCTGGTGGACTACGCCCGCGCCAATCCCGGCAAGCTGAACAATGGCAGCTCCGGCGCCGGCACCTCCCTGCACCTGACCGGGGAGCTGCTGAAGACCGTCGCCGGCATCCAGATGCAGCACGTCCCCTTCCGCGGCGCCGGCCCGATGCTGCAGGAGGTGATCGCGGGACGAATCGAGGTGGCGGTCGACAATCTGCCCTCCGTCATCGGCCATATCCGGGACGGGCGGCTGCGGCCCCTGGCGGTGACGACGAAGCAGCGCACCCCCGCCTTGCCGGATGTGCCCACCACCGCCGAGGCCGGCTTCCCAGATGTGGAGGCGACGGCCTGGTTCGGCATCCAGGTCCCCGCCCGCACCCCGCGCCCGATCATCGAAAGGCTGGGCCGGGAGATCGACGCGGCGGTGAAGGAGCCGGAGACCAAGGCGAAGATCGCCGATCTCGGCGGCATGCCGCCGGGGCTGACGCCGGATGGCGGCACCTCGCCCGAGACCTTCGAGGCCTTCATCAAGGCCGAGATCGCCAAATGGGGCGAAGTGGTGCGCAAATCCGGCGCCACGGTGGAATAGCCGCCATGCACCGCCGCCCCCTGCTTGCCGCGCTGCTCGCCGCCCCCGCCATGGCGCGGGCACAGGAGGGGTGGCCGCAGCGGCCGCTCCGCCTCGTCATCCCCTTCACCCCGGCCGGGACCACCGACCTCACCGGGCGGTTGGCGGCGGAGGCGCTCGGGCCGCGCCTCGGCCAGCCCGCGGTGGTGGAGAACCGGCCCGGCGCTGGCGGCAATGTTGGCGGCGAGTTCGTCGCCCGGGCGGAGCCGGATGGCTACACCCTGCTGCTGACCACCATCGGCACCGGCGCCATCAACTTCGCCGTCTATGGCGACCGCATGCCCTACAAGCCGCAGGACCTGGCGGCGGTCGGCATGCTGATCCGGGTGCCCAATGTGCTGCTGGTGCCGCCCGACAGCCCGGCGAAGACCGTGGCCGAGCTGGTGGCGCTGGCCAGGACGCGGCCGGGCGGGCTGAATTACGGCACCGCGGGCATCGGCTCCTCTCCGCATGTCTGCGGCGAGCTGTTCAAGATGATGACCGGGGCACCGCTGACCCATGTGCCCTATCGCGGCAGCGCGCCCATGCTGACGGAGCTGATGGCCGGGCGGGTGGATGTGGGGATGGACAACATCCCCTCTGCCCTGGCCTTCGTGAAGGATGGGAAGCTCAGGGCGCTGGCCACCACCGGCGCCGCCCGCAGCCCGGTGCTGCCGGATGCGCCGACCCTGGACGAGGCGGGGGTGAAGGGCTTCGAGGCCACGGCCTGGTTCGGCATCCTCGCCCCGGCGGCGACGCCCGCCCCGGTGCTGCAGCGGCTGGGGCGGGAGGTGGATGCGGTGGCGCGCGACCCCGCCTTCCGCACCCGCATGGCGGCGCTGGGCGGCGAGAAGCCGGCGCTGACGCCGGAGGGCGGCACCTCGCCCGAGACCTTCGCCAGCTTCATGGCGGCCGAGCGGGAGAAATGGGCCGAGGTGGTGCGGCGGAGCGGGGCGAAGGTGGATTAGCCGCCGCCCGCCAGACCGCCGCGCGGCTTTGGGGAATCCCGGATTCGCCCCATTCCGGAAATCCCGCACCCTCCTCCGCGAAGGGCCGCGGGTGGGGCAGGCACGCCTGGCCTGCCCCAGCATGAGCCGCTGAAGGGCTGCGCCGCCGCGGCGTCCATGCCAGGGCGAGCCAGCGCCCGGCCCGGCCTCGGCCAGCCTCCCGCAGCCAAGGCTTGTCCCTGGCCCCGCGCCACGTCCAGACTTCCCGCCAAGCGCGCGGCCCGCCGAGGTCAGCGACGCAAGGGAGGACTGCCATGAAGCTGCCCCGCCGCGCCCTGCTCGCCTTGCCGCTCGCCAGCCCGGCCCTGGCGCAGCCCGCCTGGCCGGCGCGGCCGATCCGCCTCGTGGTCGGCTACCCGCCCGCCGGCACCACGGACATCGCCGCCCGGCTGGCTGCGGAGCGGCTGGCGCCGCTGCTCGGCCAGCCGGTGCTGGTGGAGAACCGCCCCGGCGCCACCGGCAACATCGCCGCCGAGCTGGTCGCCCGCTCGGAGCCGGATGGCTACACGCTGGTGACGAGCAACATCGCCACCACGGCCATCAACTACTCCCTGTTCGGCGACCGCATGCCGGTGAAGCCGGACGATTTCGCCGCCATCGGCCTGCTGACCACGGTGCCGAACCTGATCTTCGTCCACCCCTCCACCCCGGCGCGGAACGTGGCGGAGCTGGTGGCGCTGGCCCGGGCACGGCCGGGGCAGATGAACTATGGCAGCGCCGGCAGCGGCGGCTCCC